>SFCB01000006.1 GCA_004367505.1 Chloroflexi bacterium OHK40
CCCACCCCTCACACCCCCGCTTTGAGCTATCGATTTGCTTACAGTATGGGAGAACAAAGCCCACCACAATGCCATAAAGTCACTCACTCATGCAGGCCTATTATCGGGGCGCGCAAGGTGAGGTTCAGGGAGTGATTCAGAGCGATTTCATCTCAGGCTACCCCCTTCTTCACAAGCCCTGCGTGCAGCTCCAGGGAGCTGTTGCGCCGCCCCGCTGTGACGCCCCACGTACCTCGCCCGGCAGCGTTGGAGCACCGGCGCTGCGATGGTGTTCAGTCGACGAGGTGTCAACTGTTTCTGGCATTTGACGATTGTCGACGCTGATTGAGGAGGCTCGGAACAGCTTCACTGGAGTGCTCAACGCCAGTACGAATGCGTACGCTTCCGTAGCGGTCACCAGGTTTTCGCCGTACCAATCCGTACGCTTTCGTACACGGCGTAAGCCCAAGAAAGGACGTTGTCATGTCAGCCCAACCGCACGCCCCCGCCGGGAGCATCCTCGACCTGGTCGCCCGCGCCTGGGCAGTTGACCAACCCGCCGCATTCGCCGTTCGCCCGACGGTGCGTGTTGGCAGCGCCACGCTCATCCCCGTCGCGATCGATAACGGAAACGACGCGCTCAAAGGCGCGATGCTACGGCCCGGTGCGGCCGCCGATGGAGGGGCGGCGCTATCACAGCTGGCAACGCTCCGCGTGCCTACAGCCTTTGCCCTAGCACAGCCGATTCAGGGCCGCCAGGAGGTCACCTACAGCTGTGAGAGCGTCAGCTTCTGGACGGGCGCGACCGCTCTGGCTCACTCCGGCGACGCGCTCCGCCTCGGCCCAACCATCCAGCGCCTCGGCGACGAGCGCCAGCGCTGGTTCATCGCCGCGGGCATTGTCGAGCTGCTGCGCGTCGCCGGCTTTCCCCCAGGTGAGTACGCTATCGCGCTGACGCTGGCCGTGCCGAATACCGAGATCGTGATTGAGCGCGACGCCAAGGGTGTGGAGCAGCTCACTCTCGACGGCCCGACTCGCGCGGCGCTCACTCGCTACCTTAAAGGCACGAGCTGGGCAATCTCCCGTATCGACGACGAGCGCCAGATGGAGACCTGGACAATCTCGGTTGCCACGGTGCTGCCACAGGCGCAGACGACCGGGACGGTGATCGCGCTCACGCGGGCGCCGAACGGCAAGTCCGTGCTCGACCTGGCGGGGATGCGGGTGATCGATATCGGCGGCGGCGACCTGCATGTGTGTGAAGTCGCATTTAGCCCGGCGCAGATGATCAACCGCCGGCCCGGCGATGGGACGATCCGGGTCGCCCGGGCGCTGCGCCACGACCCCCGCTTCGCCCAGGCCATTCGCAATGATGTGGAGGCGCAGCAGGCGCTCGTTCAACAGACGATCACGCGGGCGAGCCGCAGTGTGAGCATCGCCGGGGAGGTTCGGCGGGCGGTCGCCGGCAAGGGGAACGCGATTGTTGCGGACGTGCTCGGTGAGCTGCGCGAGAGTACGCAGTTCGTCGCGATCACCGGCGGCGGCGTCCTGCTCCTGCGCGACCTGCTGCTCGACGTGCTCCAGCAGGAGGCCAAGGAGGTCGGGCGTGACTACCTGCTTATTGACGGGCCGCTGGCCAGTGAGCTCAACGCCATCGGCGTGCTCTTCGGGTTGATCTTCCGCGCCGCCGGCAAGTAGGAGAGGAAGCGGCGATGCCTCACCGACCAACTGAACCGACCGCGCCGAAACAGATTGCTCGACAGCGCAGTCAGCGGCGGCTGATTGCGGGCTTGCGGGTGAGCGAGTTGGACGAGCGGCTGCTCGCTCTGGTCGCGCCGTTCTTTCCCGAGGCTGACTCCGCCGGCGACCTGGCCTACCGGCTCTGGCGCCGCGGGCTAGAGCTGACCCTTGCTGAGGCGGTCAGCCTTGGCGTCACATTACCGCCCGAGGTGAGCGAGGAGCTCATCGCCAACCTCGTTGCCCAGCGCCTCGCTCTCTGTGTGCCGCTGCTGCGTCGCAGCGGTGGGCTGGCGCGGCTCGGGCTTGAGATGCCGCTCGTTGAGCGAGCACTCACGGCACCAGTTAACCCCGCATCTCCAAACGGTATGATCGACAGTAGCGCCGCAGATGCGATCACGAACCTGGGGGGTAGCGACTTTCTCTGACACACCTTGCCTACAATGCGCCCTGGAAACTCTCCGCCGATCAATCCTTCCACCCGCTACATGGTGTACGGGCAGAATGGCGACGAAGCCACCTTGCTGCAATTATGGCCATCAAAGTCATTACGAGTATTTGCAGCCAACCCGGCTCTGGGTGACCTGGCCGTCCGACCCACGCAATAGGGCCGTGAACGTGAAGCGGGCGCAGCGAAGGCGCTCCGTCTGGTGGGCCGAAGACGCATTTCTGAGCAACGTTCCAGCCGTAGTGAAAACCACTGACGAGCCAGAGGTTACCTGTTTTAAGACGCAGCAAGGCGAGGAAGAGGCCAGCGATGCTCAGCCCTAGGAAGCGCTTCCATCCGGGGCCGTGGTAGCGAGCGAAGAGGCTAGTGCTAAGGAGGAGTGCGAGGGGCAAGCCTAAAGCCTTTTCCAGTGTGTCAAAACCGTACCCACGGAATACCATTTCCTCATCGAATACCAGCGTGGCTTCTTGTGCGGCGATCAGCGCCGCGGAGGCGAGGACTGTCCTTGGCGAAAGCTCCTCCCGCCAGCCCCACGCTGGTGCCGAAACCCATCCCCTAACTGCCGCAATGCCGAACATAGCACTGCACGCCGCTATTCCGATTGCCACTCCCCGGGCAAGATCGGTTAGCTCCCCCCGCGTGGGCAGCCGCTCCCAATCACGACGACTCTCAGACGGTAAATATGTGAACAGGTTTGTGAGACCAACCACGCCCGGGAAAGCAAGCGGGTGACCATTTGCCTCAAAAGGGTTATCTGCATCATACGGAAGTTTACTTACAGTCAGCACGATGCCCGCCATCGAGCTCAGGTAGACCACGCTTCGTGCCGCCGCTGAGTCGCGCAGCACGTGGGTTAGTGTTCTTAGGGTCATCGTCCGGCTCATTCATCTACTCCTTTCTTACCGCGGAAACCAGGAAGATTCTCCGGTGTTGTCAGCGTGGCAGAAACGCTTTTATCACCAGTGTGTGCAAGATCCTCCCACCACGGAGATACTGCAGTCAGAAGAGAGGCATCTTCCCGGCTGGCGATTGGAACCACAACACACACCTCGATGCCGCCGGTCTCGTGCAGCAACCAGTTGAGCTTCGCCCCGATCGCATCCGCGCTCTCTTGCATAAAATGGAGCCCCAAATGTCCGGCCTTCCGCTCAATCTTCTGCCGGGCCGGGCCATTATCTCGGATTGACAGCAGGAGCTGCTGATTGCCTTCAGCTGGGAAGCGCAGAGTGACGATAATTTCTGTCGCACCCGCATGCTTGATCGCGTTAGTAACTGCCTCGCGGGCAATCATGATCAGTTCACGGTGTATGTGACGACTCACTGGTACCGGCGACAACTCGACATTGATATGGATATGACCGTTCCAGGTTGTGCTCAATCTCTCGACTACCCGGCGCAGGCTGGCTACAAGGCCGAGTGGGTCATCGGAGTATGCCGGGCGCAATTGCTCGCAGATGAGCCTGAGCAGTGTTCCAGTTGATTGTTCGCTCTCCAGCAATGTCTGCAGCTCATCGCTCAGCTCGGGCGCCAGCACGCTAGCCTGGGCCACGAGGCCCTCAAGCGATAGGATGTTGAGGCGCACGTTCACATTCAGCACCTCATCGTGAAGTTCACGAGCGATCGCTGACGCCGTTTGTTCCTGCGCCTGCTGGAGATGCCGATACAGGCGGCGGATGAGCTTCTGTGCCTGCACCTGCTGCTCGTAATTTGCACTGTTCGTGAAGGCCAGAGCGGCCGCTGTGAGCAGCTGGTTCAGCTCGCGGAAGTCATGCTCGCGGTATGGATCGAGGTCTCCCCGTGGGCCGAGAACCACCAGCCCGAGGGTCGCCCCCTTCGCGTGGCGGATGATGCCCCACAGGTTGACCAGCGGTGCGAACACGAGTGCCATACCCTGATCGTCGAGGATCTTCTGGCTGATACGCTGCTGCACAAGGCCGATTGGCAAGAGCGACTCCTCGTGGCGAAAGACCTGATCGATCAGCGTCGACGTGATGATTGGAGGAAGTTCAAGCCGACATTGGGTGGCCAACTCCAACTCATCGGCCTCGGATGCGCGCTTGATGTAGAGCGCAACTGGCGGCTTACGAAAGGTTGCTGTCAAACTGTCGCTCATAATCTCGGCGAGCTGTCTTGCTTCGAGCGTTGAGCCGAGCTGCATCGTGGCCTTGCTGAGCCCATCTTGCGACTGGTCGCCGGCACCTAGTACAGTCTCCAGCCAGCGTACTACCTGGAAGGCCGGCTGATACGCTGCCAGCACAAGGACCGTGACAAGCATAGGTGTTGGGGTCAACAGCTCAAGCTGTGCGGCAACCACTAACAGCACCATGATACCCACCACAGTACATGCGTGGGTGCGAATCTGGCGTGCAAGCACATCGACTCGAAGGAGATCGATACTGATCCCGCCGAGAAGGTAGGCCAGCGGGACCAGCGCAGCGAATACGGTCAGCGTGACCGGGGGAATAGCGACAATGAGTTCCGGAGTGAGTATTTCACCTAGCAGCAGCACAACCCAGACGCAGGCGACAATCACACAGGCTGTGGCAATCAGGCGAATTTGACGCTGAATGTGCGCGATGGTTGTTACACGATATGCGCGCCAAAGGATGAACCCGCTGAGTAGGAAGCATGCAAGAAAGACAAGGGTTGTACAACTATCAAGCCACTTGAGGAGACCTGTTGTCGCACCACTGTAGGCAGCAAGGCAAAGGACAGCCAGCTGTAAAAAACTTATGGCGATCAGCCACCAGCGTCGGGCTCTTGCCAGGAGTGTTGGTGACGTCGGCCGGCTTGGATACCACAGGTGCATCATCACGGCTGTCGGTGCTAGAAGGGTGAGCAGCACCCAGAGAATGCCAACCGTCAGCACGTAGGACACCGCCTGTGCAAGTTGGTAAACGCCCAGCGCCGCGCCGAGGAGCATCCAAAACCAGGCTGCCCACTGGAGCCGGCGGTCGTTCCTCTGGCGCGACGTGCCAAGGGCAACGCCAGTAGCCCAACACACCAGCGCGACGAATGTACGAAGTAGCTTGTCAACCTGAAGAGCAAAGTCGGGGCGATGCGCCTGGAGGACCAAGGATAGCAGCTCGTTATCACGCCTGACTGTCATCGGGCTTGGTGTTCCTTCACGCCACGGCAAGGGAACTACCAGGGGCCGGCTATTAAACGACTCCCAAGGATGCCCGTAGAACTGCACAATCAGATCGCCCACCCGGACGCCAGCACGCTCACCGGGTGAGCCTGCTGCGACAGCCAGTACCTTGCCTGTCGCCGGGTCGACGGAGACGCCGAGCGTGGGGAGCGGCCAGTACAGCGCTGCGGCCAGAAGGATCGCGGAAAGGAGCAGCGCTGCGGCAACGTGAAAGCGAGAAAGGGCTGACATCATTGCATCACGTTCCGTGATGCCACATTGTCCGGCGCTTCAATGAGCTCGGGTAGCTCACCAAAGGACTGTCTCAGCAGCTCGGTGCAGACTGATCTGGTCGCAGGGGGGAGTGGTTCGAGCATAGCTTCCAGTGCCCGGGTGTATGCGACGTAGATTGAGCTCCAGAAAGCGAATGCCGCCCGGGTGCCATACGTAGCGAGGTGTGGATATGCGGCAAGAAGCGCTCGGCTAAGTGTTACAGCTTCAGGCTGGCTCTCCTGCACCTCGTGGTCCATTAGGTCATCGTGATACTGGAGTAGCATCCCGTAGGCTGAGCCGACATTGGTGAGGGCCACAATTTGTGCCTCATCGTCCGTAGCCAGAGTAGCTGCGCCGCCGAAGGCCAGGGCGAAGGTGGCTCCCGTCTTCTGGAGGGCGAGCCGCTCATAGAGATCGAGCGATTGTTGGCCAGGTGTCTCAATCGCAGCGCGCTTTGTGGTCAGATCGAGATACTGACCGCTAAGTAACTGAGCAACTGATGCCGACCAGAAGCGCTGAAGTCGTGCTATTCGAGCGGTTGGAATCACATCGGAGTTGAGATGGACGAGGGCATGCTGCGCGGCGACGTAGATGCTGAAAGCAAGGTGGTATTGGAGCGGTGCGGGGAGGGCCTCTAGCTGAGGACTGCCAAGTGGATCGCCATCCTGGACATGATCCAGAAAGAGTGTCGTCACATAGAGCCTACGCCAGGCCTCAACAAACGGTGCAATACTGCTTCGCTGAACGTTCAACGTCTCAGCAATGCGCACGATGGCCTCAGTCCAGAGCGGCTCGGGGGACGATGCGCTCGTGCTGTAAAGGAGCGTGTCAAGTGTGGCTTTGAGTTCGTCCGAAACGGGAAATGGAGGAAGATCAGGAGGGAAGTGGCTGGTCATGGTTCGTGTGCTCTTTAATCGGCGCGACCAAGCCGTGCACCGGCCTGCGGCCCGAGGTTATCCCCCGGGCCGCAGATGCAAAGCCGCTAGCAGCCCCGGACACCGTTACCAAGGCTGTCGGTTCCAAAAAACAGGGGTAGGGTCGGAGCGATAACCGCCAGACGAGCCCCTATCTCAGCAAGACGAGGCAAGACGGAGGTGAGGGGAGTGGTAAGCCCTTCGACAGTGTCAGGGGTAGTTGACACGCTTGGACCCTCGATCGCACTGGCTTTCGAAGCACACGCTTCCGCGCGAGGCACGTCGTTCATGACATCCTCCGTGTTGTACTACGCGATCATCCATTTCTGGAGGGCGTAGTGTCGATTCGCCCTCCCCGACTTTGGGCTGGCAAAATCGGGGAGTTGCAGTATAGCAGCCCAAAGCACGGTTGAGAAGATGTTAAATCACATAGGTTTAGAATGAATCACATTACAATTATGCCATCTCATTAATATTAGGGTTATTGGTACTATTAAGCATAGAGAAACTCGACCTCCACTCTTGATTGTGCAAAAGAGTCGCCTCAAGCAATTATTTCGTCTTTTTCTACGATGATGCATCGTACTTGCGCCGGTACCAATCTACTAACTGAAGGCGTGTTGGGCAGCCGGTCTTGCGGAGCAACGAGGTAATGTAGTTCTGCACCGAGCGCGGGTCTATTCGCATGTAGGCCGCAATTTCGCGGGTAGTCAAACCTTGCGCCAGAAGTTTGAGCGATAGCTGCTCCTTGGGAGTCATCGATGCGTCACCAAGCGGCTGTGCGAGGTACTCCTCCACAAATGGGGAACAGAAGGTCTCACCCGCCACAACGGCCGTAATCGCCTCGACCAGAACCGATGATAACTCTTCCTTGGCCACATATCCAGCTGCTCCAGCGCCAAGCAGCTCGGGCGCAAGGTCGATCGTTGAGGAGAAGATGATCACCTTGAGTGAAGGGCAAACTCGTTGAAGGCACTGTATGACGGCTAGGGGTGAACCGTCCATATTTCCCAGATCGAGAATCACGACATCGGCAGGATTGCGTCGGGCGACGCTCACTACTTCGGGAAACGATCGGGCAGTTGCCACGACGGTGAATTGCTCGGAGCGAGTCAACAGAGCGCTCAGAGCTTCGCGCACAATAGGGTGATCGTCAGCGATCAAAATACGAACGAGTTGACCAGACATACGTAGCCTCATAGTAAAGAGTCGACAGATTAGCGGCAGCAGGGCCACGCTAAGATTATAGGGCTGAAGGGCGCAAAATGCACTATGTGAAAACACATAGAAATAACCTCGAACGCCAAATCCCTCTAAAATTTATGTCATTTAACATCTTCGCAAGCTGCCCCTAAGTGAGTATGATGGTTATTACGCACACAATTACCGAGGAGTGCAGGCGAGACAACTTCTCTGTTGGAACTGTGTCATGAGGCGAGGAAGTAGGTGTCTCAACGAGCGCTTTAACTCTATCCAATCGCGATCAGCGTTTCTTCCATCGCCCTGGCACTGTCGTTGTCGCAGCAGCACAAGCTCAAGCAACTTGTCAGAAAGCGAGGTATCTGATGAGCAGCATCTTCGCCCGTTTCCTTGGCCTCTCCCCCGGCGATCCCTTTCCCTTCCACGTCGCGGTCCTGCTGCTCGAACGACGCACTCGCCTCACGCGCAGCGAGGCCCACGTGCTCGTGCTGGATTATCTCGGATTCACCCGTGACGAGATTTGCGAGCAACAGAGCATCTCGACCGAGACCATCCGCACCTACTGGAAGCGCATCTACCGCAAGACGAACTGCCGAGGTCGCAGAGAGATCCGCTGCTGGCTCGAGTCCCTGCTCCAGAAAGAGTTTGGAGGCGCTGAAGCCGCATAATTCACGCATGTCCCTGCCTTGCACAGGTAAGTGTGGCCTTGTCCCCCTCATTCGTCCCCAGGTGCGTCCTCAAATTGTCCCCTTAGCTGTCCCCTTCCGCTTTTGCATGCACACCCCTACAGTTTGAAACAGGTGTCTATGCACCTGTTTCGCTGTTGGGGCTGGTCATGCAACATCGGCACAAGAATGTCCCTCTCCGCATCATCTGCATCGTTGTGGTCTGCCACCTTCTGGTGGGATGTGGCGCTGCCGTAACGTATGCGGATGTGCAGCGGACGGCGCAGGCCGGCGGCTGTTGGCCGAACCGACCCGCCTATCCCACGCCCGCCCCGGTAACGGTGACGCCTTTTATCCCGCCGACGCCAGCGCCTCGGGGCTTTGTGTGGCCGACCGGTGTGCCCTCGCCGACTCGACTCCCAACCACTACGCCCTACCCGCGCTGCCCGGCAGCTCCTGGCGAGGAGCTCGCGCCCTGGCCGACGCCGGTGCCGGCGCAGCCGCCCTATCCAACGATGGTTGACACCCGCGCTGGCGGTGGGAGCGGCCAGAAGACGACACTCCAACTTCCCGAGGTCGTCCTGAGCACCGACATCGCGGTGCACCCGACCGAGGGCTGGGCGGCGGTCGCGGCCGCGGTCTGGTCGGGCAATGACAACCCCGAGCGGGCCTACGTGAGCGTGCTCAACCCCGACACGCGCACCTGGACGCCGGCGCACCAGGTCGACATTGGCACCTCGTCCCTCGGCCGCTACACCCGCACCGTCGAGGTGGCGATCAGCGGCGACGGCGTCGTCCACGCCGTGTGGGGCATGAGCGACCCGGACTTCTCGGACAACGACCCGCCGGCCGGGGTCTGGGCATCCGAGAGTCGTGACTTCGGCATGAGCTGGAGCACACCCCAGCGTATCGGCGACGACTGCCGGAAGGTCAACGATGTGGCGGCGACCCTGGACGGCTGGTTGGTGGTTGGCATCGTGTGCAACGACGGCTCGAACGCGGTGCAGCCGGCGATCGCGACCCGCAGCCCCGCGGGCGCCTGGTCACTGGAGCGGCTCCCCGGTGCTACCTGGTACTTCAGCGACGGCGCCGTTGCCATCGCCGACGATGGCGATGCGCAGCGCGCCACGGTCGCCTTCCTGTCGGGGCCGAACGGCCAGGTCGTGCCGCCACCGCGGCTGCTGCTCTTCTCCACCGTGCTGGGAAGTAGTACGCCCTGGCAGCTTGCGACCCGCGACATCGACGTGCCGGGGGTCGAGGAAGGCGGGCGCACCTGGCACGCCCGCGCACTGGTCTACCGCCCGACCGGGGCCGCCAGCGACTCGGTCACCTTGATG
The DNA here is from genome assembly GCA_004367505.1 of Chloroflexi bacterium OHK40. Lineage (GTDB taxonomy): Bacteria > Chloroflexota > Chloroflexia > Chloroflexales > Chloroflexaceae > OHK40. Next base: position 9,684 of record SFCB01000006.1, read on the forward strand.
TTCTCCGACGCCTCGCGCTGGAACGGCTACGCGCTCTCCTCGCAGGACGCTGGCCAGAGCTGGCTCGCCCCCGAACTGGTCGTCGCGCCACAGGCCGGCGGCGAGCAAATCGCCTTCGCTGCACCCGCCTACGACGCCAGCACCAATCGCCTCGCCGCGATCTACACCTGCTGCTCGATGGGCGGCTGGAGCAACGCCGAGCCGGGCACGCACTATCTGCGCTGGACCACCCCCGGCAGCGGCGTGTGGGCTGACCCTACCCCCGGGCAGCGCGTGCCGCTGATCCTCGGCGCCCGCGTCGCCGGCCAGACCGTGACGGCTCAGGCCCGCAATGCCCGCACGACCTGGGTGGCCTGGATCGAGGGCGGCAACGCGGTCGAGGTGCGCTCGTTCGACCTCGCCACCGTGCTGCCGCGGCCGTAGGAGGGCTACTGTGCAGAAGCCATACCTCATCTTCGGCCTCCCCCTCCTCGCCCTGCTCATCCTCGCCTGTGGTGCCGCGGGCGTACTGGAGACGAGCGGCGCGCCGCGCTGGGCCTGCCCGAGCCCGACTCCCAGGCCGTGGGGGACGACCGGCCCGGTGAAGGAGATCATCACCCACACCCGGCCGATCTCCGAGGGCGGCGACTGGGAGGAGTACATTTTTTGGGAGCAGTGGGAGCAGGAGTACCCCGACGCGGGCGGCCCGCCCTTCCCCTCGCCCACACCCTACGCCCGCGTCGGGGCGAACTACACGCTTGGCCAGCGCGTCGAGGTCGGCCCGCTCCACGTCACGGTCGGTGCTACGGCCGGGCCAGTTGTCGCCGACCGCACCGGCATCCCTGACGGCACCCGGCAGCTGTACTTCATCGAGATCACCTGGGTCAACCGGGCGACCACAGCCATCCCGATCAACTACACCGACCGGGTGCGGCTGCGGGCGGTCAAGACCCCCGGCGGCGCGGTCGTGTCCGACTCGACCTGGGCCTACTCGCAGACTGCGCGTGAGATCGCCGGCGGGGCCGAGCTGCCCAGCGAGATCCCACCCGGCACGAGCACGGTGCGCGTGCCGCTGCTCGCTCCGGTCGGCCAGCCCGAGACCGTCGACGTGATCTTCATTGGCAACCCGGCCGCCCAGTACAGCTTTCCCACTGTCACTGTCGACCCGGCCACCACCGTCGTGCCTGGCACCCCAACCGTTGTGCCCTCGCCCACGCCGGCTGGCAACGTCGCGCTGCAGGACCTCGACCCGCAGTTCATCACCGTGCAGTGGACCGCGACTACCTGGGTGCCGCCCGGCGGCCAGCCCTGCGGCGACCCGGGGGCGCTCACTGACTGGGGCGGCGACGCGAACAGCGTGTGGGGCGAGCCGATCCTCGTCGGCGGGCCGCCCCCGCCGCCTGGCGCCGACCGCCTCGTCCAGGTCGCGCTCGCCCAGGTCGGCAAGCCCTACGTCTGGGGCTCGAAGGGGCCGAACACCTTTGACTGCTCGGGGCTGTGCACCTGGAGCTACGCCCAGATCGGCATCGGCATCCCCAACGGCTCGCGCAACCAGTTCGCCACCATGCGGTCGGTGTCCGTCAGCGAGCTGCGCCCCGGCGACCTGATCTTCTTCTCGATCGCCGGCACTAACCGCATCGACCACGTCGGGCTGCTCGCCGACGTCAACGCCGATGGGGCCTGGGATCTCATCCACGCCGCCAGCCCCGAGCTCGGTGTCAGGGTCGACTACAACGTGTTCGCCTCTGCCTACTACCAGTCGCGCATCCGCGGCTTCCGCACCGCCCGCTGAGCAGCGAGGAACTCTATGCGCCGCTCCCGTTCGCGCACAATCTGGCTCTCCGCCCTCGGCTGGCTCTTCGGTCTGGCAACCTTCCTCCTACCCGCACTGGCGAGCGCACAGAGCTACACGCTCCAGGTCACGCTACGTGACAGCACCGGCGCGGCAATCGTCGGGGTGTCTCTGATCGTGCGGACGGAGGACGGCGAGGAACTGGCTCGCCAGGTCACCGACCGCGACGGAGCGGCCCACTTTGGAAGCCTCTCAGGCGTCGTGCGGGTGCTCGTCGATGGGCAGCCGCGGGGTGGGCCGCGGCTCTACCAGCTTGGCGACGACGCCCGGGGTGTGCGGGTGGACCTCGACCAGGCCGCGCTGCCGCTCACGCTCAATCTGCGCGCCGAGCCCGACGGGCTCGTGCTGCCCGACCCCGCGACGATGCTGACGCTCGAAGAAGGCGGTCCGATCGTAGTTGATACCTCGCCCATCCCAACCGCCGCCCTCGCCACACCAGCGCCGCTGCCGACCACCCGCCGCACCGCAATCACGCCGAGCGGAAGCGGCAGCCTAGAGGGCGAGCCTCCCCCTCAGGCCGGCTGGGTACCGCCGGTCACGCTGCTCATCATCGTCGTCGCGGCCGTCCTGCTGCGCCTCGTCCAGAAGCTGCGGAGCACACGATGAGCCAGCGACGCTTCACCCTCCACCTACGGTTCGGGGCGGTACTCCTGTTGCTCGCTTCCCTCGCTGTCACCGCGGCCTTTCCGCGCCCGGCCTGGGCGGCCTGCGGGCCGCTCGACATGGGCGCCTGCATCGACAACGCCGAGTACAGCTTCTACTACCTGGTCGCCTCAATCGCCTGGAACGTCAACCGCTGGCTGCTGCTCCTGGCCTACCAGTTCGACCAGCTAAGAACCTGGCTGGTCACCGTGGCCTTCTCGGGCGCCTACCAGTGGCTGACCAGCTTCATTCAGCCAGCCTACATCCCGGTCGCCACCGCCGCCCTGATGCTCGCCGCCGTGCTCTTCATGCTCGTGCCCATCACCGGCGAGACAAACATCGTCAACCTGCGGCACGTCGTCGTGTGGGCGGTGATGACGCCGGTCGTGCTGACGGTGGCAGGGCAGCTCGTCGGCCAGGCCGAGCAGCTGCGCAGCAATGTGAGCTCGCAGCTCTTCGCCCAGATGAGCGCCGCCACGCCAGGGGCGATCTTCGGCTCGCCGGGCAGCGATATGGCCACGCCGTCAGCGCTCTACCCGGCCAACCCCTGCGGCACCACCCTCGCGCGCACGACCACCACCGGCATCGCGATAGACGCTCTGGCGGCCGCGCTGATGTACGCCGACGCCGGCGACATCCACTGCCCCGACGCCCGCGGCCCGTCGCGCGACATCCCCGACGGCTTCTACAACGAACCGCCCGCCTACGCCTACGACGGCTACGTCGGCGACCTCGACAGCTCGGTCGAGCGCCGCGGCTGGGTCGAGGGCATGCAGCGCGGCATGAACCGCCTACTCCAGGGCGTCATCCCCTCGTTCCTCGCCGTGCTGGAAAGCCTCATCCACCTGGTCTTCTCCTTGAGCATGGCCGTGCTCTGGCTGTCGCTGCCGATCGGGCTGATCTTTGTCTTTTTCCAGCAGACCGCCTCGCCGGTCTCGGGCGTGCTCCGGCGGGCGGCCTCGGTGCTGATCACCTCCTGGATGGCCAGCCTGGTGATGGGCGTCTTGAGCGCCGCGCTGGTCGCCGCAGCCGAGCTGGGCAACGCCGGCGCCTACACCGGCATGGCCTTCGGCGGCCTGTTTCTGATGGGCTACCTCTGCATCGTGGCGCTCACCGCCCTGTGGAAGAGCATCGGCACCGTCGAGCACACCGCGCTCAGCATCGCCGGGATGTCCTTCACCCAGCCGCTCCAGACAGCAGCCCAGCTCACGACAAGCGCCGTAACTGGAGCGGCCGCCGGTGTCGCCACTGGAGGCTCCTCCTACCTCGGCATGGCCGCCATGGGGAGCGCCGCCTTCGCCCAGGCCAAAGACGCCCCGCTCGCCCAGCGGGTCGCCTACTCCGCCAGCGCGATGGTCGGGCGGCTCCCGGGCGCCGGCGCGGTGGGCGAGGTCGCCGCGGCGATGGGGTGGCTCGACACCGACGGGGCGGTCTACGAGGGCGTCTACGCCGGCGACCGCTCGCGCCACTCCTGGCGCTCTGCCCGCCTCCAGATGGAGCGCGACACCGCCGCGCCTCGCGCCGCGCCGCCCCCGGCGGGTATGGGAGGGCCGGGGCCGCGTGCGCCGCGTGGCCGATCTGCTGGCCCGACGGCTCCCGGCAGCGCGCTCCCGCCTACCGCATCAGCCGCTGTCGGTGGCGTCGGCCTTCCCGGCGCTGCCGGGGCGCCAGGGCCGCAAGGGCAGCCCGGGGCAACCGGCACGCCAGGGGCAGCAGGTGTCTCGGGCGCACAGGGGCAACCGGGGCAGGCTGGCACCGCTGGCGCGGCTGGGCAGCCGGGGGCCGCAGGCCCTGCCATCCCCGCCGCCGCGGCCGCCGCGCCGCTTGGCACCGCCGCCCCCGGCCCTGCCGGTCAGCCTGGCCCGGTCGGCAGCCCCGGGCCGGCTGGCGCTTCTGGCTCGCCCGGGGTCGCTGGCGCCGCAGGTCAACCCGGCCCCACTGGCAATGCTGTCGTCGCTGGGGCCAGCAGCGCGCCGAGTGCGGCCAGCCAGCCTTACCCCCCTGCTCCGGTTGGGACAGCAAGCATTCCGCCCCGCCCCGCCCTCGCAGACGCGCCCGGGGCGGCCGGATCGCCTGGAGTGCTCGGCCCGGCTGGTCAAGCTGGCGCCGCCGGCGCTGCGCCCGGTTCGACGCACCCTGGCTCGAGCGCGCTGCCTCTCCCTACCGTCAGCCCACCCGCCGCGGGGGTGAACTCACCCGCCGCCAGTTCTGCCCCGCCGCAGCAGCTGCCGGCCAACCACCCACACCTGGCCTACGCAGCGTCGCGCGTCCCGCCGCTGCCCAATCGGCTCCATGACGGCGTGGACTGGGCCTACGCGGGCTCGGCCAGCACCGAGGCCGGCTACCGCCACACCTTCCGCCACCCGCGCCACCCGCTCACCGGCCGCCCCGAGGTACGCACCGTCGAGACGACAAACGCTGAGATCGCCGCCCAGCCGAAGCGCGAGCAGGAGGGAGGTTCGTCGTGAGGACGAGTTCAATTGGTGCCTTCGCCGCCCTGCTGCTCAGCCTGCTATTCAGCCCGCTGGCCATCCCGCCGGTCCAGGCGATCGATGCGCTGGAGGAGACGCCCATCCTCGGGCCGCCGACGGAGGTGACGCCGCTCATCCGCCCGTCGCCCCCTGCCGACGCACCGGTCGAGCCCATACCCACACCGCCGGCGACCTCTGGCCCCACGTCAGGCGCCGCCACGGCAACCCCGGCGGCGAGCAGCCGACCGGACACCTGCGAGCCGAACGACGCGGTCGAGCAGGCCTGCGCGCTGCCGCTCGACGCCATCAGCGGCCCCTTCAGCTTCGTGCCTGAGGAGGACCGGGACTTCTTCCGCCTCGACCTTCCCGAGGAGGCATCGATCGAGACCCAGGTCACCGTGCGGGCCACGGACGGGCTCGACCTCGTCGTTTCGGCCTTCCAGGGGCAGAGCCCCGTAGCGAGCGGCACCTACTCGCTCACCCTCGCCCCGGATCTCTTCGGCCCCGTGGTGCTGCGCGTGGAGAACCGCGACCCGCGCCTCGCCGCCGGCGAAAGCTACCGCATCGAGGTTCGGCGGAGCATTGTGGCGCCTAGCGACGCGCCGGCGGCCGCATCCAGCGCCGACCCGCTCGAGAACAACTGGTCGTTCACTACCGCCGCCCCGATCGCCGTCGGCGTGGTCTACGACCTGACCCTGGTCTGCCCCGAGATGCGGCCGGGCGCCTGCCCCGGCGGCGACCACGACCATCTGCTCATCCCGGTCAAGGCCGGCATGTCCTACCTGCTTGCCACCTTCGACCTCGACCCCGGTGTCGACACCGTACTGGAGCTCTTCTGGGGCTCCACCAACCTTCCGGCGACGGGCAACGACGACTTCGGGCCGGGCGGCATGCTCTCGGCGCTGACCTGGACAGCGCCAGCCGACGGGCTGCTCGGCGTGCGCGTTGCCCCGCGCAACGGCGGCCTGTCTATGCAGCTGGCCGAGGGAGCCGACGCCCGCTACCGCTTCACGGTCGCCCCCCTGGCGAGCGAACTCGCCGCCAAGCTCACGACGACCATCGGCCAGCAGGCCAACCTGCCCACGCCGACGGCGACGGCCACATCCGTCCGGCCAGCGTCGCCCGCTGGCGGCGGAAGCAGCGTTGGTGGAGGCGGCTCCAGTGGTGGCAGCGGCGCCGCGAGCGGGGGTGCTGCAAGCGCCGGTGCCGGGGCAGCCGGGGGCAGCGGGACGGGCAGCGCCCAGGAAACGATCGCCGAGGGCGCCGCCGTCATCGTGCGCGAGACCGTGCTGCGCCGCGAGCCGCGCGAGAACAGCACCGCGCTGGCCAGCCTCGCCCCCGAGACGCCGGTGACCGTGCGCGGCCCGGTGCGCGGGCTCTGGGTGAGCGTCGAAAGCCCCGCGAGCATCCTCCCCGGCTGGGTGCTCTGGTCGGACCTCCAGCGTGTCGGCGCCGATGGAACCGACACGGCCCCGGCCACCTCCAGCACCGGCGCAAGCCCAACCGCAACGACGACCACCGAGCCAGCAGTGGCGGGCACCACAACCGCCGCACGCCCCACGACGGCAGCGATGAGTGGCGGGTCGGCCCCGAGTAGTGCAGGGGCGCAGGTGAGCGTCACCGCCCTCGACCCCGCGCTGGCGCCGGCAGCACCCCCGCCGGTCGCCCGCGTATCGTTCGCGCTCCAGGTGAGCATCGTCGCCACCGATGCGCCGCCCACCTCCGGCTCGACCTTCGGGATGGCCAGCCCCACCCCGGATATGAGCCTGCCCGTCCCCGGCGTGCGCGTCCAGCTGGTCAACGCCTTCGGCGACCTGCTGGCCGAGGGTGTGACCGACGCCCGGGGCGCCATCCGGCTGAGCCGCGACGTCCGCCCCGGCGACGCCCTCGCCGTCCGTGTGCCGGCCTGGGGCGTCGAGACGCCCGTCGCCGCCGACCAGGCGACCCTGGTTATCACCATCCCGGAGGGCCAGCGATGAGCAGCATCGACGAGCGCGAGTCGGCCCGCTACCGCCAGGACGTGCTGCTGTCCTACCGCGCCTGGCAGCGCTACCTCGAGGCCCAGCAGACCATCCTCGCCGCGGCCGCCGAAGCCCAGGCTGGCGCCGACCCCTTCGAGGGGCTGAGCAGCGGCCAGGAGCGCGCGGCCGCCGCCGAGCGGGCCATCGCCGAGCTGCCGGCCGACAAGCGCGAGCTGTTTGAGGCCATCTATGACGCCGAACGGACCCAGGTCCAGCGCCAACTCGACGCCGAGGCGCCGGTGCGCGGCGGCACGGTCACCCGCGCCGACCCCGACGAGGTCGCCCGCCGCGCCCTGGCGCACCTGCTCGCCGAGGCCCAGGGCCTCCACCGCGACGACCGGCGTGGCCTCGTGCCCCGCGGCACCCCCGAGGCGATCAAGTGGCTCGCCATCGACCTCGCCGCGATCGCCCAGTCGCCGCCAAGCGCCACCGACTACCAGGTCCTCGGCCGGCGGCAGGCCGCCCGCCGCAGCCTGATCGTCAACTTCGGCTTCGCCGCGCTCGCCCTCGTCGCCATCCCCACGTTGCTCATCCTGCTCCAGCGGCCGGGCGCGTCCTCCGCCGCAGGGGGCCTGCCCACTGCCAACGGCGCCGAGCTCGTGCTCTGGGACCTGGCCACCGTGCGCGATGGCCAGGGCGAGTGGAGCCTCCCGGTCAAGGCCGCCCAGACGCGCTGGCCCCCCGACTGCGCCAGTGCGGAGCAGGCTCGGGCCTGCTGGCAGGCGGGCACCTTCCGTCCGCTGGAGCTCTGCCTGCCGGCCGAGCGGCTCGCGTCAAGCACCACGCTGCTGCTCGACGCGGCGAACGGGCAGCCCACCCGCGTCTACGCGCTGCGCGCCGACCCAGCCGGCCCGGCTGACCTCGTCGTCAGCCCCTGCTCGGCCGCCGGGGAAGACGTTCCGCCCCGCTACGGCGTGTTAGAGGCGGTCCAGCCCCTCGCCGTGCTGGCCCCCGGCGAGCGCGGGCCCGACGGTGTCCAGGTCGACACCATCACGGTGCGCGGGCGCGGCGAGGACCCCGAGCTCCCCGAGGGGCGCATGGAGCTCACGGTCGCCGTCCAGGACGACGGCGGCCACGACTGGGTCGCCCGCGCCCCGACCGTCCTGCTCGCCGATGGGGAAACGGTCACGCCCGGGGCGCCGGAGCGATCCGACGGCCAGCTGCGCTTCGACTACCTCATCCCCGAGCAGGCCGAGCCCTTCGTGGTGCAGTGGCAGGTCACCACCGCGACGGACCAGGTCGTCCGCTACCGCGCCACGCTCGACCCGCCGCCCAGCCGTCACGCCGTGCTCCGCGCCGGGCTCGAGATCGCCGATGTGGCCGTCGCCCCGTCCCAGCAGACGATGGCGGTCACGCTCACCCTGCGCAACACCGGGGAGCGCCCGCTCGTGCTCGTCGCGGCCGATCTCGGGTTCCAGACCCAAACCACGCGCCGCGAGGTGGCAGCCACGGCGCTGCAGCAGCCCCTCGAGCCGGGCGAGCGGCGTGTCGTCGAGATTGACCTGCCCCTGGAGAACGGCGTGCTGCTGGTCGGGCCCTTCCGCTACCAGCTCGCGGTGAGGAGGTGATGTCCGGCAGCGCGGGCTTGCCACCCCGGCCCCTGTCCATCCCATGGCGTCGCGACTCGTTCTGGCCCCTTCAGACGGAGGAACAACCTGATGGAACCCATTATCCAGCTCTTCACCGAGTGGCAGGCCCAGATGCTCATCCTGGGGCCGGTCGTCGCCGGCTTCGGGGTGGCGGTCTGGTTCATCATGAACGCCCTCTCCGGGATCATGCCTGAGTGGATGAACAATGCGCGCGGCTGGATCCAGCGCATCCTCTTCGGCGCGATCGTGCTCGGCCTCGCCCCCGCCCTGATCACCGCCTTCATCGCCCTCGGCGGTGGGGGCGGGTAAGCCCCTGCCCTGGTTCTCGTCAGCGCTCCCGGGCCGGTCCGCCCGGCCCGGGGGCAAGGAGCAGCGCCCATGCCCGCGCGCATCATCGAGGAGTTGACCAGCCGCAAGAAAGAAAAGATCGCCACCTTCCTCACCTTCGAGAGCATCGTGGCGGTGCTGATCTGCTTCATGCCCGTGTTTATGATCTCCGGCTCCTGGCCGCTGCTCACCCGCGTGCCGCTCTGCGTGGCCGCGGCCGTCGCCGGCTACGTGCTGACCGTCGAGGTGCAGGGCCTGCCGCTCTACGAGCACGTGCAGTGGACCGCCCGCGGCCTGTTCCGCCTCCGCGTCCACGGCAACCGGATCGGCCCCGAGGACCTGCCAGGCGCCGTCCCCGCGCCCGACCAGGACCGCGTCGTCGCCGCTAGCGGGCCGATCGAGCTCGTCCAGCGCCGCCCGGCCTCCACCTCCCCAGTGGCGCTGCCCGTCGCCCCTGCCCGCCGTAGTGGCCCGCCCGACGGGGACGAAGCAGCCGAATCGCCCACGGAGCTGTCCGAGCCCGTCGCCATCGAGCTGGTCTGAGGAACTGTCATGTATCTCTTCGCCGTCGCGAGCGTGCCAATCGACCTGGTGGGCGACATCGACCGCTTCGAGGAGCGGCTGGGCGACTTCTTCTATGCCCGCGATTTCCCCATGCGCCTGCTCGCCCACTCCAGTGCCTTCCCAATGCACGAGCCGATCGGCGCAATCCAGGCCCAGAACCACCAGGCCGAGAGCCTCTACGTGCGCACCCACGGCCTGCGCGGCGCCATCGACGCCTGGTGCCGCGACCGCGGTGCGGCCGACCTTAGCACAGCCCTCGCCGCACTCAGCCCCCGCGACCGCGACGACCTGATCAGCCAGCTCGCCCCGGCCTGCCCCGAGCTCGCGGCCTGCCTCGACGGGACGGCCAGCGAGGCGCAGTGGGAGGCCTTCGTGGCGGCGGTCGACTTGCTCTTCTGGCGCGTCCCCTGGGCCCGCGAGGCCGCGCAGATGTACGCCGTGATGGAGCGGCGGGTGCTCCGGGCCGTCCAGTACACCCTGATCACCTGGGAGCCGGCCGATGTCTCCGAGCAGGCCATCCGCGGCCCGCTGTCCGCCGTCACCCGCCGGCCGGTCACCCGCATCGAGAACTTGCCGCCGGTGATCAACGGCCCCTACCGCGAGCACCTGACCTACCTCGCTCCCGAGGAGCCGGAGCAGCCGTACCTCGCCGTGCTGACCAGCTACGACTTCACCGGCGAGTGGAATGCTACCCTCTTCCACGAGCTGATCTCGCTCAACATGGACATCACCATCGCGGTGGATGTCGTCACGCTTAACCGCACGAAATCGCAGCGAGTGGCTGAGATGGCCTACAACGCGGCTAAGCTCGTCGCCCGCGACACGAGCCTGGTCGATATCCGCGGCGAGCAGGTGGTTCACGATGCCCGCGAGGTGCTCGGCCAGCTCAAGGGCCAGACCTTGCACGCCATCCAGGTTGCCATCCTCGTGCGCGGCAAGACGAAGGAGGAGCTGGAGGCCAACGTCGTCACGGTGCGCGACCTGTTTGGCCCGCGCCTGAAGCTGCTGCGGCCCTCAGGCGCCCAAAGCGCCGCGCTCAAGCTGTTCTCGACCCTGCCGCGCAAGCGGCTCGACGCCCCCTGGAAGCCGCGCACCCAGCTTTCCAAGGTCGTCGGCTGCGCCGCCGGCATGGTCGGCTTCCACCGCCCCAATCAGACCAAGGGCGTCTTCGTCGGCGTCGACCGCAACGGCCGCTTCCCGATCTTCATCAACCTCTTCGAGCGCAACCAGGCCGCCCACATGATCATCGCCGGGATGAGTGGGTACGGCAAGACGGTGCTCTTGAACCTGCTCGCTGAGCGGGCGGCCAGCCTGAACGACATGCAGGTGATCGGCATTGACGCCTTCTCCAACGGGCTGCGCGTCGAGCGGGCCATCCAGGACTGCGTCTGCTTCAAGGTCGGGCTGGAGCACACGATCAACCCGCTCGACGTGGTCTTCGGCGAGGAGACCGAGGGCGGCTGGCTCAACAACCAGATTCTCCACTCGGTCGGCCAGATCGTGATGCTGCTCGGCGAGCCGGGCGAGAGCCTTGATGGCAAGAAGCGCTTCATCCCGATCAAGCTGGAGACCGGCGAGCGTGGCGTGCTCTCGCTCGCCGTCAAGCGGCTCTACCAGAAGTACCGCGTCACGCCCCAGACCCCCGCCTCCGGCACGCCGGGGCTGAGCGACCTCATCCTTGTGCTGGAGGAAATGCGCGACCCGATCGCCGAGATGTTCGCCACCCGGCTGCGCTACTTCATCTACGGCAGCCTCACCGACACCAGCGAGAAGACGCCGGACGGTGCTGCATTCGACGGTCAGACCACCATCGACTGGCGCTTTGAAAACAGCATCGTCTACTACGACTTCAAGACGGTGCCCGAAATCCTGCTGCCCCTGTTCTACGTCCAGGCGATGGGCAAGGCCTGGCGCTACATCACCACCCGCCGCATCACCCGCGACATCTTCCTCCAGATCGACGAGTTCGGCTACGCCTCGCAGGTGGAGGCAGTGGCGAATACCGCCTGGGTGATGGCCAAAACGGCGCGCAAGTATCGGCTCGGCATGGTGCTGGTCGACCAGACCATGCGCCCGTTTCTGGACACCCCGGCGGGCCGGCAGCTGCACGCCAATGCGGCCGCCCACTTCTTCTTCCACATGCAGGACGTGGAGGCCCAGGATGTCGCACGAGCGATGAGCGTCATCACCCCGCGCAGCCAGCAGTTCATCATCGACGCCGAGCCCGGCCAATGCCTCGGGGTGATCCGCAAAGACACCTACGAGATCAATGTTGAGTGCCACCCGCTTGAGGCGAGCGCGTTCCTCAACTCCTGATCCGGACCAAGGAGACCGCCATGACCCGCCCGAACCGTCAGCCCGCCCGCCCCACTGTCATCGCCCTGCGCCGCTCACAGTCCGTCGTGCCCGTGCTCTTCCTGCTGCTCGCGCTCGCCGTGCTCGCCGCCGGCTGCGGCACGGCAGAGCCGGAGGGCACCGCTCCACCAAGCGCCGACACCGCGCACGCGGCCTGGGTGCAGGCCGTGCGCGCGGGCGACACCGCCGCGGCCGAGCGCCTGGCCGACCCCAGCCTGCCTGACCCGGCCGCCTTCGCGCGGGACGCCGTCGCCCGGATGCAGGACTACCTCACCAACCCGGCCAGCCCGACCGGCCCGCTGGAGAACGTGAGCGTCGAGCCGGTGGCCGACGGCGCAGGGCGCAGCGTCTGGCAGTTCGCCGAGAAGCGCTGGTGCTATAGCACCCAGCTCGTCAGCCGCGAAGGGGGCTGGTTCGTCAGCCGCTGGGGGCAGACGAGCGTCGGCTGCCAGTGAAAGGAGCACGTGTATGCCGCATCTGCTCTGGCGCGTCGAGGGCGAGAGCCCAGCGCCCAACATCGCGGGCTGGCAGCAGGGCCTCACCCTCCACCTGCTCTTCCAGGCGCTGACCACTATTGTCGTGCGCCGGGATGGCGCCACCCGCCACTACCTGGCCCTCCCCGGCTGCCCGCACTGCCGCCCCGACGGCTGCGACCGGGTCTGCCCGCGCGTGCTCTTCGCCCAACTGGTGCGCACCACGCTGCCCGGCGTGACCCTCACCCCGGCCACCCGGCTGGCCCCGCGCGAGGCCGAGCGGCGGCTGGTGGTCGCCCTGCCGCGCCGTGCTGACGCCCGGCTGCTCGACGCCGCCTTCCTCAGCCAGTGGCAGGAGGGCCGGCTCGTCACCACCTGGTCGCGCCTGGAGGCGAAGCCCCAGCCCATCCGTGTGGGCGCCCTGCTCGTCGTCGGCGACGACGGCCCCGAGCCGTCGCGCGCCCTCCGCGACGCAGGCTGGCGCGTCGATCGGCTGGCGGGCCTGATCAGCAAACGCTCCGTGCAGCTCGCCGTGCCGGCTCCGGTAGGCGCCCAGGCCCGGGCGGGCGAGGCGCTGCTCGCCGCCCTGCGCGAGCCGCACACCCTGTGGGGACCGGCCGCGGCCCCAGTCAGCGAGGCCGCCCATGCCTAGCTCAAAGCACGCCTTTGTCGTCACCGCCCGCGACATCGCCATCCTCGAGTCGCTCGCTGCGGTGCGCTACCTCACCGTGCAGCACCTGCAGTGGCTCCACTGGACCGAGCGCTGGCGCGAGCACGAGCGGGCCGCGCGAGAGGCCGGCGTGCCCAACCGCCGGCCCAAGCGGGCGTACGCCCGGGTGGGCGGGCTGGTCGAGCGCGGGCTGGTCGTCCCCATCCGCCGCAGCGTCGACCGGGCCACCACCGTCTACCGCCGACTGCCCCACTGCCTCAGCCTCGCCCGCGCCGGCGCCGAGCTGCTCGCCGCGCACCACGGCCGGCCGCTCGACGACTACTGGTTCTACGAGCGGGCCACCCGCGCCGCCGCTGGGCTTGAGCACAGCCTGGCCATCGGCGCCTTCTACGCCGCCCTGTGCTCGGAGCTGGCCTACCGCGGCCGCGCCCTCAGCGGCTGGGCGGCCGACCACGTGCTCTGCACCGACTACGACTCGGTGACGATCGCGAGCGTCAGCCACCCGCTGCCGATCATCCCCGACGCCACCTTCGCCCTCGACGGGGTGCGCCACTTCGTCGAGATCGACCGTGGCACCACCCGCATCGAGCAGTGGCGCAAGAAGGCCCTGGCCTACGACGCCTACGGGCGCGACCCGCGCCTCCAGACCCGCTATGGGGCGAGTGCCTGCACCATCCTCGTCGTCGCGCCCTCCGGCCCGCGCCTGGAGGCGATCGCCCGCACCGTCGCCGGCGTCCATCAGGGCGTCGCGGCGAACTACCGCTTTCTGACCGAGGAGCGGGTTCACCCGCTGAGCATCCGCCGGCGCTGGCAACGCATGGAGCGCGTCACGCTTCCGGCGGGGCGCGGCGGGGACGGCCAGCCCACGGTGCGGCTCGGCGAGGCGGTGCTCTGGGCGCCCACGCCGGGGGAGATGACCGCGTGAGCACCACATCTTCCAGCACACCGGCCCGCACGCCGCTCTCGATGCAGACGGAGTACGCCAGGCAGCAGCAGCTGATCACCGTCGGCATGCTGGCCCTGCTGCTCGGCCCGCTCACCCTCGTCGCCGCCGGCGTACTGGCCGGCGTAGTGGGGCGCAACCCGCGCAGGATGGTCGCGTGCGCCGTCGTCGGCCTGCTCGCCCTCGCCGGGGCCGGCTGGTTCTGGCGCGACTACCAGCGCCTGGCGCTGGAGGCCTGGGCGATCGGCAGCGAGGTGTATCGGACGATCCAGACCCGGCAGGCCCAGCGGATGGCGCCGGACTACTGGCGGCTCGCGCAGCAGTGCTGGCCGCCGATCTGGACCTGGTGGCAGTGGAGCCTGCCCGTCGCCCCACTGGCCGCGCTGAACCTGCTGAGCAACCGCGTGCGTTCGGCGGAGGAGATCGAGCAGGAGCGCTTCGACAAGGAGGAGCGGGCCGCAGCCGAGCGTGCCCGCCGGGCTCGGGCGGCCATCGCTAAGGCCCCGCCCAGCGTGAGCGGGGCGATGGTGCTGGGCGTGCCCCTCGACGAGGGCGACCTGCCCTGGACAAAGGGCGCGTGCTTCACCTACCCGGCCGACAGCCTCGGCCGCCACGGCGCGGTGATCGGCTCCTCGGGCATGGGCAAGAGCGAGACCGTGCTGCGCCTGGCCTACGGGGCGCGCCAGACCTATGGCTGGAAGGTGTTCTTCCTCGACTGCAAGGGCGAGGTGGCGCTCCAGGAGCGCTTCGCCGCCACGATGCGCGCCGCCGGCGCTACAACCATCGGGCAGTTCCCACAGCGGCCGATGCTGGGCTGGCAGGGGGACTCGGTGGCCCTGCTCAACCGTTTGCTGGCAATTGTCGATTACACGGAACCGTATTATCGCGACCTGACCAAGATGCTGCTCAACCTGACGCTGGAGGCGCCGGGCGGCGTGCCCCGCTCCAGCCAGGAGCTGCTGGAGGGCATGGTGCCCTCTCGGCTGCGTCAGCGCTACCACGGCCGGCCCGAGGTCGAGGAGATCGACGGCCTGCGGCCGAAAGACACCGCGGCCGCCTACAACCGCTACCGCGCCTTCTTCAAGGCCCTCGGCAGCGGCCTCGACGGGACGACGGGTGGTGCTACGGCGTGGAGCTTCGACACGGTGGACGCCGGCTACATCCGGCTCGACGGGCTCTCGCTCAAGGACCAGACCGCTTCGCTCGGCCGCTACCTGATCGAGGACTTCGCCCACTACGCCGCCCGGCGCAAGCCTAAGCACGAGCGGGTGCTGCTGATCGTCGACGAGTACCCGGTGATCGCCTTCAGCGGCTCGGGCACCGCCAGCCTGTTCGAGATGGTGCGCTTCCACGGGGCCTCGATCCTCGTCACCGGCCAGAGCTACGCCGGCATGGGCGAGGGCTTCGACCGCATCCTGGGTGCTGCGGAGACGCTTATCTTGCACCGCTGCGGCGACCCTGACCGGCTGCTGCCGCGCGCTGGCCAGCGGCTCAACTTCAAGCGCCGGGTGGGCTTCTCCGAGCGGGGCATCGGCCGCGGGGCGAAGGAGTATGCCACGGGCGCTGGCTACCTCGCCGTGGACGAGGAGCTGAAGATCCACCCCAACGAGGTCAAGGAGCTGCCGCCCGGTGAGTGCTACGTCATCGCCGGCGGCCGCGCCCAGCGCGTGCTGGTGAACCGCGCGCCGCTGCTCGCCGCGGGCCAGGCCGATCCGGCTAGCTCCGCAGAACCGGCGGCGCTGGCAGAAACGCCGCTGGAGGCGCTGGTCGTCGAGGTCGAGCGCGGGCTAGAGGGAGCGCCCAAGGACGCGCCAGCTGAGCCCGCTGAGCCGCCCGACCCGGCCGAGACTGAAACCAAGCCTTCTCCCGCCGCTGACGCGGCGCAGGACTACGACGATGAGGACGATGACTGAAGGAGGTGACGCAGGCGCAACGAGCGATGGTGTGGGCGCGGCCAGACGGCCCGCCGGTCACACCCATCCGCGCCCCCTTGCTTTGCTGTCCAGGGCGAACGGCACATCGCCGCCCTTCCCGCCGCAAGGATGCTTCCCACCGCGCGAAAGGAGTTTCGATGCATACCCGTTTCCGCTGGACCCTGGCGGGCCTGGGCCGCTGTCGCCTGATGCTGCTCGCCCTGCTCGCCCTCGTGTTCGGCGTCAATGTGCCGCCGGCCGCGGCCCAGGGCGACGAGCCGCCGCTGCTGCCCGGCCCCGCGCAGCCCAGCAACCACGGCCCCTGGTTCCAGATCGTCTGCCCGACCGGCCAGCGCTCGCACGACGACCCGATCGTCTTCCCCGGCCGCCCCGGCGCCGCCCACGAGCACCAGTTCTTCGGCAACCAGACCACCGACGCTTTCTCCACCTACGAGCGGCTGCGCGCCGGCGGCACCACCTGCAAGGACAGCGCCGACACCGCCGCCTACTGGGTGCCCGTGCTCTACGACGCCGACGGCGAGCGGATCACCCCGCGCCGGGTGCGGGCCTACTACTACGCCCACAGCGACGACAAGAGCGTGCTGCGGCCCTTCCCGCCCAACCTGCGCATGATCGCCGGCGACGCCAGGGCGACCAGCTCCCAGCCGCGCGGGGTGATCAACTGGCTCTGCCGCCAGCACGCCAACCAGGCCCCGACCCACCCCCTGGCCAGCAGCAACCCGCCGCGCTGCAACGCGGACGCTTACCTGTCGCTCAGCATCTCCTTCCCGGACTGCTGGGACGGTGTGCACCTCGACTCCTCCGACCACCGCCGGCACATGGCCTACGCGGACAGCCGCAAGCGCTGCCCCGCGACCCACCCGGTCAAGCTGCCCCGGCTGCGCCTGAGCATCACCTACGAGGACCGGGGCTTCACCGGTGGCAACTTTACGCTGGGCGGCCCACGCGGCGACCACCACGCCCTGCCGTGGACGGCCATGCACGCCGACTTCTGGAACACCTGGCGGCAGTCTGCGCTCGAGGAGTACGTCAACAGCTGCCTAAAGCGGGGGCGGACCGTGCGCGACAACCCCTGCACCTGAGCGGGCGCCAGGTTTCGGCCAGCCGGTGGCGACAGAGCCAACACGAGGAAAGGGGGTGATGCGAGGAGAGGACCGAGACCGGAGGCCGGGCGAGGCGCCAATCATCGCCCGGCCAGCCGGCCGACCACCCGACCGCACCCCAGCGGCACCGATGCGTGACGGCGGGCGTCGCTGGCGGGCCGAACCCATCCGCACGGCGGTGGTGTGCTCCCAAGGATAGCACAGCACCGCCCAGCCAAGGAGTTTTCGATGACGACCACCCTTGTGGCGACGCGTGTGCAGCGCGCCCTGCTTCTGGCCGCACTCCTGCTGACCCTCGCCGCCAGCGCGGCCCAGGCCATCCCGGCCCACGCCTCACCCCAGCTTCAGCAGGCCACCCGCACCCTGCTGGGGGTGAGCGGCGAGCGCTTCACTATCAATGGCCAGCCGGCCTTCCTGCTCGGCGTGAGCTACTTCGACGCCCGCTTCTGGCATGAGAGCGACCTCGACGCGCTCCAGCAGCGCGGCTACAACCTCATCCGCATCTGGCTCGACTGGCGCGAGCACAGCTTTTTCGACGCCAACGGCCGGCTGACGAGCGAGGGCCGGGCGCGGCTGCTCAACCTGGTCGACGCCGCCGACCGGCGCGGCATCGTCGTCGACGTGGCCATCCTCGACACCGACCTTTCCTTCAGCCGCGACCACACCGCCACCGCGCTGCAGCAGGCCGCCGGCGCGCTCGCCGACCGCGGCAACGTGCTCTACGACCTGGTCAACGAGTTCAACCACCCCACCGAGCCCTTCACTGTCGGCGGGGTCGGCCACCTGGCGACGACCCTGCGCAGCGCCGATCCCGACGCGATCTACGGGGTCAGCTCGACGGGCGACTATCTGGTGCGCGACCCGGCCACCGTGAGCGCGGGCAACGTCCAGGCGATGATGGCCAGCCCGCTCAGCAGCAAGGTGCTGATGCCGCACATGCCCCGCACGGCCGACTGGTCGCTCCAGACCGGCCGGCGCGTGCGCGCCCTGCGCGAACACCTCCAGAGCAGCGGCCAGGCCCGCCCGATCTACCTCCAGGAGGAGGCCCGCCGCGGCCACAGCGGGCTGAACCCCGGCCGTGACGAGTTCCTCCGCGCCGCCCGCGCCGCCAGGGAGGCCGGTGCGGCGGCCTGGATCTTCCACACCGACGCCGGCTTCGCCCTCGACCAGCGGCCCTTGATGCAGGCCCTCGACAGCGTCGAGCGGGCCGTGCTCGACGACCTGCCTGCCGCCGTCGGCCGCGCCCCAACCACGCCGCCAACCCCCGCGCCGACCCAGCCAGCGGCGCCAACCCAGCCGCCCGCCGGCGGTACGCCCTTCGCCGTCGGGGCACGGATCGAGGCTGAGGACGCCCGCAGCGCCGGCGAGCGCAGCCCCAACGGCAACGCTGGCACCGCGCCGGACTACCCCAACGCCACCGGGCTGGACGTCAACCGCTGCTACGCCTGCTCGAATGGGCACAACGCCCGGCTGCACTGGGGCGAGTGGGCCGGCTACCCGCTCAGCGTGCCCCAGGCCGGGCGCTACGTCGTGCGGCTGCGCGTCGTCACGACCTCCGCCGACCGCACGCTGACCCTGCTCGTCGACGGGGCGCCGGTGGTGCTCGACCTGCCCGTCCCGCCAGGCGACAGCTACAACGCCTACCGCGAGCTGCGCAGCCCCGCGTTCTCCCTGCCCGCGGGCACGCGCTCGCTCCAGGTCCAGGCCCCCAGGGGCATGATCCTGGACTGGCTGCGCGTCGAGCCCGCGCCGTAAGGGCCTTCGCACCAGGGCGACACCACCTACGCGACGGGCGTCGCGGGCCAGCAATCGCGAGGCGACGCCCCGCGCGGAGACGCAGCACCGGAGAAAGCGTATGCACAGCGCGAAGAAACGCGGTGGATGGCTCGGGCAAGCGCAGGGCGTGTGCTGGCTTCGTGGGTGGCTCGGCCTCCTGCTGGGCCTGCTGCTGACAATCGCCGGAGCGAGCGCGGCGGGGAGCGACTCGAAAGGCGAGGCGCTGGCCTGCCCCTCGGGGCAGACGACCTGGCTGCATGGCTACACCAGGCCCGGGAGCGGGCTGCTGGTTTACTTCAACGGGGCGCCGGTCGGCGGAGGTAGCAGTGGTCCCGACGGCGTCTGGACTATCCCGCTCATGGTGCGCGAGCGGGCGGGGGTGTACAGCGTGGCGGTGACAAACCGCCAGGACAGCAGCCTGGTCGCGGCATTCACCTGCTACGTCGACGTGCCGCTCGGCGCGACACCGACGGGCACGCCGACCCTCGGGCCGCCCGCGTCGACCTCACCGCCCCTGCCAGCCTCCACCGCGACGGCAGGCGCGGCTACCGCGCTGAACGCACCGGCAGCCAGTCCGACCGCCACGGCGGCGAGCACCTCCCCGTCGCCCTCAGCGACCGTCCTGACCGGCGTGGATTCGCCGACAGCAACGCAGCCGGCGACCGCGGAGCTACCGGCCGCGACACCGACGCCAGCATCGCCGACGTTGCCGACGCCGACGCCATCTTCTTCAGCCGAGAGCGCCGTCGTGCTGGTCACGGTACAGGCCGACGACCCGGACGACCCGGAGCTCTTCGAGTACGCCCTGCTGGAGAACACCTCGGCCGCTCCGCAGTCGCTGGTTGGGTGGCGCCTCGTGCACACCGGCAGCGGCGAGGGCTACGCCTTCCCCCAGGTCACCATCCCCGCCGGTGAGCAGTTCGTGATCTGGAGCGGCGACGGGGAGGACGACCCCGCGACCGGCACGCTCTACTGGCCACCCGCGAGCCGCTGGGCCGCCGGCGATACCGCCGAGCTACGCGACGCCAACAGCCACGTCGTCAGCAGTCTGGTGGTGTCTCCGCCCGAGATCGAGGAGTAGCAGCCGTAACGCCAACTCCCTCATCGACAGACGATGGAGCTGGCTGGAGATTTCAAATGGGACTGATCAAGCCCGGGCTCTGGCACCAGGAGCCGGAGCCGCCACCTCAAAGCGCAGAACACAGCGGCCCAACTGGACGCCCGGCCCACCCATCAGGCAGGCGCTCGCCGCTGCGGGCGCGAACCACCGCGCTGCTCCACCGGCTACGGGCGCATCCGCCCGAGCGCTCTAGCCACGCCGCAGCTGACCTATCCGCAGACGCCCTTTGCCCGGTCGCCGGCGACGACGCCGACCTCAACCGCGTGCAGCTCACCGGCGTGCTGGGCAGCGAGCCGCTGCTCTACGACGTCGGTGACCACCCGGTCGCCACACTTGCCCTGGCCTGCCAGCGTCGCTGGCGCGCAGCCTCCGGCGCGGTGCAGCTTGCGACCACCTGGTTCAACCTGTCGGCCTGGGAGGAGCTCGCCGAGCAGTGCGGCCGGCAGCTCCACCGCGGCGACCGCGTATACGTCGAGGGATACCTGCACCTCTGGACCGAGACCCGCCCCCCGCAGAGCTACGCCTGCCACACCATCGTGCTCGACCGCATCGTCCTGCTCGCCGCCGGTCAAGGCGCCGCCGAGGGCGGAGAGGGGCATCCGTGAAAGCCAGGCGGGGCGCTCGATGATCCTGCTGGCGAGCGGGGCCACGACGACTGTGGCGCGCTTCGCTGGCCACCCGGCGCTGGGCCGGCTTATCCAGCCGCGCTCGTGGAACCGCGTCGACGCGGTCGCCCGCTCCGGCATGGCCTGGGGCGCCGACAACGACGCCCTGGCCGGGGTCAAGCCCGACGCCTACCTCGCTATTCTCGACGCGATCGCCCGCGCCCCGCGCGAGCAGCTCAAGTTCGTTGCCACCCCCGACGCGGTCGAGCGCACTGCCGCCGGCATCATCGGCTCGTGGGAGGGCACGCTCTGGCTGTGGCGCTGCTGGCGCCCCGCGCTGATGCACCGCGGCCTCCCCGCCGCGATCGTGCTGCAGGACGGCGCCACGCCCGACAGCGTACCCTGGGACGAGCTCTCCGCGGTCTTCGTGGGGGCCTCGACGCAGTGGAAGCTCAGCCGCAGCGCCGAGTTGCTCGTGCGGATGGCCCGCGCCCGCGGGCTCTGGGTCCACGTCGGCCGGGTCAACACGATGAAGCGCGTTGCCCGGGTCGAGGCGATGGGGGCCGACAGCTTCGACGGCGGCCAGTTCAGCAGGTGGCCCGAAAAGTATATCCCGCCATTC
The DNA here is from genome assembly GCA_004367505.1 of Chloroflexi bacterium OHK40. Taxonomy (GTDB): domain Bacteria; phylum Chloroflexota; class Chloroflexia; order Chloroflexales; family Chloroflexaceae; genus OHK40. The sequence goes on from SFCB01000006.1 coordinate 30,730, forward strand.
CTCGCGCGCCTGGAGGTGCGCCAGCATGCACTCACGGAGCTCCTTCGTCCGCCGGCCTGAGCCGCTGGTTGTGGCCTACCTACTCGCTCTTGTCGCGGCCAACCTGCTCGCCGCCCGCTTCGGCCCCGGCGTGACCGTGCTCAACGCATTCCTCTTCATCGGCCTCGACCTCTCCACCCGCGACCAGTTGCACGCTCGTTGGCAGGGCCGCCGGCTCTGGCCCCGCATGCTCTTGCTCATTGGCTCCGGTGGGCTGCTCGCCTTTCTGCTCGGCGGCAGCGGGCACATTGCGATCGCCAGCAGCCTCGCCTTCATCGCCGCCGGTAGCGCGGATGCGCTGGTCTACCACGCACTGGGCCGCCACGCCCGGCTCGTCCGGATCAACGGCTCCAACCTGGCGGGGGCCATCGTCGACAGCCTCCTGTTCCCGCTGCTCGCCTTCGGCTGGCCGCTCAGCTGGGCCATCGTGCTCGGGCATATCCTGGCCAAGGTGGTCGGTGGGGCGCTCTGGGCGCACGTGCTTACTTCTCACAGGCGGGCGCCACAGCACGTCGGCGCCTCAGAGGGCGGTAGGCGTTCCGGTCGATGAGACCGCTCTCGCCCACGATCGGCCGTCGCTTTGTCAGCGCGGCGGCGTCGCGGCCTGCCCTTGTGGGGGCGAACCCTGGCGCTCGATGACGATCAGCGGGATCTCGCGCGTCGTCTTCGCCCGGTGCTCACTGAAAAACGGGAAGTGCGCGATGAGCGCCTCCCAGAGCCGCGCACGCTCGGGCCCAGTGGTCACTCGGGCGTTCGCCGCATACGTCTCCTTGCCCACCTCGATCGTCACCTGCGGGTTCGCGATCAGGTTGCCGCACCAGTCCGGCTGCACGCCCGCGCCCATGTTTGAGCCAATCAAGAGGAGGTGCCCGGCGACGGTGGCGTACATCAGCGGAGTTGTCCTCGCGAGGCCGGTCTTGACGCCGGTGGTTGTGAGCAGGAGCAGCGGCCGTCCCGGGAACGGCCCATCAGGCTGATCGCGGGTAGCACGGAACTCGGCAACCACCTTCGCGTTGTAGGCCCGCTGGTCGCTCGTCATGACCGTCACTCCTTGTTCGCCTGCTGCCTGGTCGCAACTATAGCACGTATGTATCACTCGCACATCCCACCTCAGCGAAGCGACTAGAGCCTACACCCGCTCGCGGGTGTGAGGGGGCGGCGGTGGTTGTTCGCTCAGGACGCCGGAGGACAAAATGGCGCCACGTCGTGTGGAGTTCCGCGGGTGGACGTGCCGGGTGGAGCGGGGCAGCTATGGCGGGACGGACCGTATCGCCCTGCCGCTCTACGCCGTCGAGGACGGCTCGCCCGTGGCGGTGGCGACCGTCAACCTGCCCGAGCTCGCCCTGGCTGCTGACGAGGTGCTCGTCAAGGACTACAGCGAGAACGAGGGCATGCTGGAGCTGCTGGTCGCGTCCGGGGTGGTCAGCCCGCCGCTGCGCGCGGTACAGAGCGGCTACGTGACGCTGTATGTCTGCCGGTGCCTGATCTGAGAAGGAGTGTGCGATGAGCATCCCCATGCCTTGCGGCGAGCCAGTGGACATGCAGCGCATCATGGGCCAGGAGTATGTCAAGCGAGGAGTATATGTTACGTGGAATATCACACGTCTCAGGAGTATACTAAGCCGCACACCTGTTCTTGCCCAGGAGGCGCTATGGACGACTTCGCCTGGAAGCGGTTTCCCATCATTGCCTCTGACTCCTATGCGCGTCCATGGGTGCTCATCCAACGCAATCTCCAACTTGCCCCCAACACCGTGCTTGCCTATGCCCGTGCCCTTGAAGACTATCTCACCTTTTGCCAGCGTACAGCCACCCCGCCCCACACCGCCACCCGCGAGCAGCTGGCTATCTACGTGCGAGATTTGACCGGCCGCCCCAATCCTCGCCGCCCCGCCGCTGAACCTGCTGCCCCTGGACTGGCCAATGCCACCATCCAGCAATACCTTACTGTCCTGCGCCTCTTCTTCGACTACTTGCTCGAATGTGGCGTCATTGAGCGCAATCCCGTCGGTCGCGGCCACTTCACCCCAGGCCGAGCCTTTGGCGGCTCCCGCGACCGCAGCCTCCTCCCGCGCTACCACTCGCTGCCCTGGATCCCCAGCGACGACCAGTGGACCGCCCTCCTGGCCGTCGTCCGCCAGCTCTCGCTCCGCAATCGCACCATGTTCGCCTTCGGCTATACTGCCGGCCTTCGACGTGAGGAGCTCTGTTCCCTCACCGTCGACGACATCAACCCCGGCCAGCGCCTGATCCGCATCCGCGCCGAGACGACCAAAAACCATCAGGCCCGTGTGGTTCCCTATGCCGAGGCCGCCAGCCCCTTGTTCCGCGCCTATCTGGCTGAACGCCGGCACCTCTCGTCCGCCCGCGGTGGCCTGTTCTTGTCCGAGTCCCGCCGCAATCGTGCCCAGCCTGTTTCTATTTGGACCTGGTCCAAGGTTATTGCCGACGTTGCCACCAGTGCCGACCTCCCCAATTTCTCCACCCACACCCTCCGCCATCTTTGCCTGACCGACCTTGCCCGTGCCGGCTGGGAGCTGCACGAGATCGCCCTCTTTGCCGGCCATCGCTCGCTGGAAACGACCCGCCGCTACATCCATCTCAGCGGACGCGAGCTCCACGCCAAGCTGGCCAGCGGCATGGCCTCCATCCACGCCTGGCGCACCCAGCGCCTCGTGGCCACGCTGACCGAAGGAGACGCCGATGAGCCACGCGCCTGACTCTTGCCTACCCGAAGCGGATCTCCCCCGCTGGCAACTGCCCATTGACCCAGCTGCCTATAGACGGGTTCTGGAGTTCACCCCGGCGATGCGTGACGCGCTAGCCGACATCCTTGCGCATCAGGCAACGGGTGGCCATATCCGCTGGCGCCACCTTCCGCGGCCACTCCAGCCCCTCGTTCGCCCGCTCCTGGCCGTGCTCGACACGTTTGCCTACAACCAAACCTCGGCCTCCGTCATCCTCTCGCTCCTGTTCTGCCACATGCACCAGCAGCAACAAAGCTTTTGGCGCTGGTCGACCTCTACATGGCTGGAGCTGTTGAATGCGGATGCCCAACACCCCAACTATGCCGAGATCTCCTCCTACCGCCAGGGCCTCTTCCTCGTCGCCTATACGCTCTGCGTCTTCCCTGCCGCTGACCAGGTTGGCCGGCTTGACCTGTTCCTGCTCGCACGACGCCTCTTCGGCCCCCAACGGGTCGAACAGGCCATCGAGCGCGTGCAGTTGGTGCTCCGGAGTTGGGGCTATCACGCGAAAAAGAGCCGGCGCGTGCTCCCCGGGGTTATCATCCGCTGCTTGGTGCTGAATCGCAGCCCGTATCTGGAGGACCTCTCGCTGGAGTTGCTCACCCGGCTGCGAGCGTCTCACGCACCGTACCAAAGCCACGCCTTCGTCCAACTCTCGCGTGTGCTGGCGCATCTGGGCATTGTGAGCCGGCCGTTGGAACATGGCCCGAACCCGCGTGCCGCTCAGGCAATTCCGACAGCGCTCACAGGGGTGCCTGAGGAATGGGCGGGCTGGTGCCAACGTTGGCGTGCCACCACCACGCGCAGCCCGCACACCACAGGGCGCGAATATTACTATCTGCTGAAGACCGGACGCTGGCTGGCAGTACATCACCCAAGCATTACCTCACCCGCCCAATGGACACGAGAGCTGGCAGTGAGCTTTGTCGCCGCTGTCGACAAGACGCAGGTGGGCGAGTATGTTCACGGGACCGTCGCGGCCAACACGCGCGGTCGGCCGCTTGCCCCACGCGGGAAAGCGCGCTGGCTGAAAGTGGTGAGAGCCTTCTTCTGTGAGCTCCAAGAGTGGGGGTGGATTGGGCGCCAGTTTGAGCCCCGACGATATCTGGTCGTGCCCCGTGCGGTGCAGGCGCTTATTGGCCCGAACCCGCGCGTGATCGCGGACGACATCTGGGCCAAGTTGCTCTGGGCGGGGCTCAACCTCACGCTGGAGGATGTGCCCAAGAACCTGCGTCAACCAGGCACCAGGGTGAAGGAGCCGTGGTACCCACTGGAGTTGATGCAGGCTCTGGCGCTGGCGTGGTTGTTTAGCGGGCTGCGGGTGAATGAGCTGTGTCGCTTGCGGGTGGGCTGCATCCGCTGGCAAAGCGCTGATGGAGGGGTGGCCGGCGCCAACCGAGGGCAGGAAGCCGATGTGGTCTGTCTTTTGGATGTCCCCGTAACCAAGACCTCGAGCGCGTTCACCAAGCCGGTTGACCGCGTCGTTGGGGAAGCGATTGAGCGCTGGGAAGGCTGCCGTCCGAGCCAGCCAGTGCTACTTGACCCGAAAACCAATGAAGCGGTGCACCTGCTGTTTCTCTACCGTGGGCGACGGCTCGGCCAGGCTTATCTCAACCACCATCTCATCCCGTTGCTCTGCCGCAAAGCGGGCGTGCCGGAGCAGGATGCGCGCGGGCCGATTACGAGCCATCGGGCCCGCTCAACCATTGCCACCCAGCTCTATAACGCCAAAGAGCCGATGACGTTGTTTGAACTGCAGGCATGGTTGGGACATCGGTCGCCGGCCTCAACCCAACACTACGCCAAGGTCACGCCGACAAAACTGACGCAGGCCTATCAGCAGGCGGACTATTTCGCACGCAACGTGCGGACAATCCAGGTGCTTATCGACCAGGAAGCAGTGCGAACTGGCGATGCCGCGAAGGGCTTGCCCTGGAAATACTACGACCTCGGTCACGGGTACTGCACGTATGACTTCTTCGAGCAATGTGAGCATCGGATGGCGTGTGCGAAATGCGACTTTTACCGTCCGAAGGATACGTTCCTGGCGCTCTTGGAAGAGAAGCAGGCGCACCTCTTATATATGCAGCAAGAGATCCCCTTGAGCGAGTTGGAACTCGCTGTGGTAGATGGCGATCTAGCGGCAACCGAACAGCTCATCGCGCAGCTTCAGTCGCGCCCGACACCAGCGGGGTCGCGTGAACGACCAGCAGAAAGCTCGCCCGAACGAGCCTGATAACCCCTCCGCAGCTGGGCACGCGCCGACACCCTGAGTCAAGGCCGCGCGGGGGCCGCCTTAAATGGTGCGCGAAGCGCCTCCACCAGTCGGCCCATCGCGCGCGAAGCTTGGCCTTGACCAGGGTGTGATACTGCGGTGCCTGCGGAGGGGGAGGGGGCTTGACATGGCGGCATATTCCACATAATAGAGGTGGCGGCTGCAGGTGGGCACCACGTCCTGCTGGTGGGCGCGCCCGAGTCCGGCAAGACGACGCTTGCCCGCGCGCTGTTCGGCCTGCTGCCCCCGCTGAGCGAGTCCGAGGCGGCCGACGTCACCGTGATGGCGTCGCTGGCGAGCCCCTCTGTCGAGGAGGCCCCGCCCGTCGACCGGCGCCCGTGTGTCGCCCCGCGCCCAGACGCGAGCCGGGCGGCGCTCTACGGCGGCGGGTCGGGACGGCTGCGCCCGGGGGCGGTGAGCCGGGCCCACCGCGGCCTGCTGCTGCTCGACGACCTGCCCGCCTTTGGCCCAAAGCTCGCCCCGCTGCCCGCCATCCTGGACGACCGGACCGTGAGGGTCGAGCGGGCCGGCGTTACCCAGGTGCTGCCGGCGGCCTTCCAGCTCGTGGCCACGGCGCGGCCCTGCCCCTGCGGCTGGTTCGGCGACCCCGAGGCGATCTGCACCTGTACGCCCGCCATCGTGCGCCGCTACCAGCAGCGCATCCCGGTGGCGCTCCGTGACCGCGTCGAGCTGCACCTGGAGGTGCCGCGGGTCGCCTACGAGCGCCTGACCTCGGGCCGGCTCGGCGAGCCCTCGGCCGCGGTGCGCGAGCGGGTGATCGCGGCCCGCCAGCGCCAGGCAGTCCGCTTCGCCACCTACCCCGGCCACGCCACCAACGCCGAGATGGGGCCGGAGGAGATCCGGACGCACTGCGCGCTCGATGCTGCCGGCCACAGCCTGATGAAAGCCGCCGTGCGCCAGCTTGATCTCTCGGCCGGCGCCTACCAGCGCACGCTCCGCCTCGCCCGCACCATCGCCGACCTCGCCGGGGCCGAGCAGATCGGCCCCGCGCACCTCGCCGAATCGCTGCAGTATCGCGCCCGACCCACCCTCTGAGCCGCTGCCGCTGACCTCCTTATCCACCAGCACAGCTCCTTGCGCAGGACCATCCGCGGGACCGGTGCGGTGGCGGTGTGGTCCGATCCAGCGCCGGAAGCAGGCCGGGCCTCGACAGCCCTCGTGGCCCCAGAACTCGGCTACGAGCGCCACGAGCTGGGCACCGGGCTGGGCGGCTTGTCTGGGCGACGGGCCGGACTTCAGCTACGCACCACCTGCTGGACGTACCGCCATCCGGCCGGCTCCGCTGCCCCGGCCGAGCCCCCACTCACTGCCGCCGCTCCACCATCAGCGGCCGGGCCGCCGGCCTGAATGCGAGCCGTGGCAGATCGGTCGTGCTCCAAGCACCTCGCCCTGCCTGAGCGAGGGCGTGCGGTGGCCTCGTTCGGCACCAGGCAGCGTGGGGCACCGGCGGCCGTTGCGAGGCCGGCGCTCGACGGTGCGCTGACCGGGCACCCCCGGTTCTCCCCGGCGTGCGCGGCGCGGGCGTCCGCTGCGGCCTGCCCGATCAGCCTGCCACACCCCACGTTCGCGGCGCAAGGCGCTCACCGTCTTCCGGGGCCCCCGCCCCGGATAAGACTGGTCAGCGTGCTCCCTTGTCGCCGGCCCGGGGGAGGTGGCGTGTCTGGGCCAGGACCGAACGGAACGCCGCAGCAGCGGCAGCACACACAGGAGAACCGAGATGACCACCAACGTCAACCGCACCGAGCTCGCCGGCAACCTGGGCAACGACCCCGAGGCCCGCTACTCCGCCGCCGGAACCCTGGTCGTGACCACCAGCATCGCTGTCCACTCGAGCTACAAGCAGGGCGAGGAGTGGAAGGAGCGCACTGACTGGTTCCGCCTGGTCGCCTTCGGCGAGGCCGGCGAGGCCCTGGGCCGCTTCGGCAAGGGCGAGCGCATCCGGGTCCTGGGCCGCCTGCAGAGCAGCGAGTACACCGACCGCGAGGGCCAGCGCCGCACCAGCGTCGAGGTCGTGGTGCTGCGCTCCGACCCGGCCCCGCTGGCCCGCAAGACCCAGGACAACCCCGAGCCCGAGGCTCCGCTGAGCGACGTCGCCGAGGAGCCGGCGGTCGAGCACGAGGCCCCAGCCGAGTCCGCCGACGCGCCGGCCCCGAAGCCCCGCCGGCGCCGTAAGGTCGCCGCGTAAGCGACCGCCTTGAGGCGGGCGCCCCACCGTGGGGCGCCCGCCTCTTCGTGTGCTCAGGGGGCGGGCTCAGATATGCGGTGGCGCTTCGCGCACCGGCCGCCTTCCCACCCACCGCCCCTCTGAATCAGCTCCCCGCTTGCCTCGCTCCGCGCTGGAGCACCGCCTTCGGCAGAGTGGGGAGACAACTACCAGCGTCGTCCCGCCTCCATCGCCTCAAACGCTGCTTATGCGACAAGCGGTGCTAGGATGACGCCGTATCGGCAGCCCGCGCACCCGCCCGCTGCTCACGCTGCTTGCGCCAGCCGTAGGGGGTCAGGCCACGCGGCTTGTAGACAGAGAGCAGCGTGGTCACCAGCAGCACCACGATCGCAGCCGCAGCGTCAACGGCGAGCTGCACCCGCAGCTCGCGCAGGTCCCCACTTCCCAACGCCATCTGGCCAGCGATATCGGCCACATAGCTGATCCCGCGCGTATGGGTGATCAGGAGGAAGGTCGAAACCGCCGTGATCAGCAGCTTGGCCAGCACCCAGTAGTGCCGGAACAGACCCCAGCTTGTCCCGAGCGACTGGACGACCCCACTGGCCAAAGAGGCGATACTCAGCGGCACAATCACGTACGCCGCGGTCACGTCCATCGCCAGATACATGCCACTAACCAGGATCGCGTCCTGGCTCTGAAGCCCGACGAGGGCGAGGGCCAGGAAGGCCGCGACTGAACCCGTCCAGCCGACCGACGCCGTGACGTGGACGACCAGGGCGAGCTTGCGCAGCCAGGGCGGCATCATCATGGCTGCTGCCCGCTGTGATTCATCGGCGGCATTGCGCCACCGTGCATCATGCCGAAGCTGTTGCCGGAAAGGTGCAGGACGATGACCAGCAGCAGCAGGGCGAGAACGATACCTCCCGCCACCTTCACCCATAGCGGTGCGGGCGGTGGTGTGTCTCGGTCGAACGGCTCAGGTGTTTGTGCCATACGTCGTATCCTCGGTATATACTTGTTCGGCCTTCCAGGATCAGCCTACGGCGTTGGGCTGCGCCCGTCAATATGCAAGACGTGCTGCCTGTGCATTTCTGAACATTGTGTTTACATTGTTCAGAAGGTTCAGGTGCACTGCGAGTGCAGGGTGCGGGTACCGCATTAGCTTCCCTTGAGGATACCACATGACCAAGCCGGACCGCCGAGTTCAGCGGACACGCGAGCTGATACAGCAGGCGCTGATCGCCCTCATCCGCGAGCGCGGCTACGACCCAATCACGGTCCAGGATATTGTGGACCGGGCGAACGTCGGGCGCACCACCTTCTACCTGCACTACACCAGCAAGGACGACCTGTTCCTACACTGCCACGACGCCATCCTTGGCCAGTTCCAGCTCAGCCCGCATACCCACCTCGCAAAGGCGGCACTCGTGGGGCCGGAGCCGCCTGAGGCGATGACCAGGGCCTTCCAGCACCTGGTTGAGGCCAGGGCGCTGCTCACACCGATCCTCCAGGGCAAGGACAGCCTGATCATCCTGCGCCGCATCCGTGACCGCAGCGCCGAGGAGATTGCCGCGCACCTCCGCAATGCCTATGGTGAGGCCGAGAGCCGCATCCCGCTCGACCTGCTCGCAAGCTATCTGGCCGGTGCACAGATCGCCCTCATACAGTGGTGGCTGGAGAAGCGTCCACCCCACTCGGCCGAGCAACTGGCCCAGTCCTTCCACCGCCTCCAGCGGGCAGCCATCCGTGATGCCTTCGGGCTTGGGGAGCTGGAGGCGGGGTAGGGGAGCAGGCTGGCCACCCTGCTGCCTTCCATCGGGACACTCTGTGGGGGCATGTGCTCCACGGCTCCGTCCTCGTTCCGACGCCTGGGAGAGAAACATTCCTTGCTATCCCCAGGCCAGTAGGCACAGCGCGTTACTGCGGTAGACTGGAGATGCTATCCTATCTGATACCGCTGCGATAGCCTCCTCCGCTTCCAGGCGGGCATCGTCGTGACCCACCGTCCACCAAGGGGATGGGTCATGACCTTTGATCAGATGCTCCCGTGCCCGGCCCCCCCACGATGCGAATCTGGCCAGATTCGAGGAGGGCCCGTCGCCAATTCACTCCGATCTGCGTCTCCTCCTGGAGGCCGGGGGCGCCTTTGCCGCGGCCCACGACGAGGACAGCGCGCTCGAGGCCTGGCCTAACTGGCCGTGCCCCGCCTCGGCGACGGAGCTACGCAGGAGCCAGGGGCGACGGGGCTAAAGGCGAGCAGAGCGAGCGGGCGGTCGCCCCCTACGGGCTGGCGTGCCACTGGGGCTACTGGTATCTGGTGGGCTGGTGCTGGCTGCGCGACCACCTGCGACTCTTTCGGCTGGATCGAGTCGTCGCGGTGATGCCGACCGCAGAGCGATTCGCGCCGCCGGCCGACCTCGACCCAATGGAGGTTGTGCTGGAGCGCCTTGCGCTCGCTCTCCGCCGCTGGCAGGTTGATGCGGTGCTGGAGACGAGCCTGGAAGCGGCGCAGGCGCAGGTGGTGCCGGGAAAGGCCTTGCTCGAGCCGGTGGAGGGCGGGGTGCGCTTCCGTTCCACCGCCGACAGCCTCCAGGCTGTTGCCCGCGCGCTCGCCGGCTTTGGCTGCCCCCTGAGCATCCGCGAGCCGCCGGAGCTACGCGCGGAACTGCGACGGCTCGCGGCCACCTTGCTGGCTGCGGCTACCGATCGTGAGGATGCACGTGCCAGGGACAGCGATCAGTAGGCAAGGCTGACGGCCCGATGCTGAGCACGTATTGACACCGGGTGTATCATACGGCTCACTCGTCCTTATCCTGTTCCGGTTAAATGTATGGCTCCTGTTTCCTACACCTGCCCGACCTGCGGCGATACTGCCCCGCACGACGCCGTCTTCTGCATCAGCTGCGGGGCGGCACTTCAGCTTCCTGCGACCAGCACGACCCGACTGCTGGCACCCCAACCTCGACTGCCGCTACGCCCCACCTATCAGCCAAAACCGCTGCGCCGGCCCCACAAGAGCATCGGGCAAGTGCTGACCATCGGCGGCGTCACCCTCTTCGGCTTCATCCTGCTGGTGTTCCTGGTGATGGTCGCCTATGTGGGCTCCTACCGACCGGGGCTGAGCCCGGCCGCTTGGCTGTTCGTGCTCGGCGGGGCCATCCACCTTGTTCGTGGTGCGCGCCGGGGCGAGCCGCTTGCCGGCATGCGCTACGCCGCCCTCTGCGCCGCGATACCTTTTGCCATGGTGACGGAGGCCTTCATCACCACCACCGTGCTCTTCGGGGGACTGGCCGCGCTGCTCCTGCTCGTGGAGTTCGTCGTCGCCCTCATTCCCAGGCGCCGCTGGTGGCCATAGGACCAGGGCACGGATACGCCCACCCCCCGACGTCACCCGCCTACAACTGAGGCCTTTCGCCTGCCGCAACGCGCGCATGCTGCGCAGCAAGATGGCGGCCCTCCGCGGTTTCAGCGCCAAGCGCAAAGGAGATGAGCCGGAGCGCCTCCTGCAACGCGACCCGCGCTGCCTCCGGCTGGCCCTGCGCCCAGGCGATCCAGGCCTGCGCCTCGAGCAGACGCGCGCGGAGTCGATGGCGCGTATCGTTGGGGTCGCTGGAGCGATCGGGGTACATGGCCTGAAACGCCGGGTTGTCGAGCGACCCGGCCGCCCAGGCAATCAACGCCGCCGCTCGCACAACGCCGCCCTCCCGCAACTCCAGCCGGGCCAGCTCGACCCACGCCACCAGCAGAAAATCCACCGTCATCAGCAGATAGTCCAGGTCGTCCGCGTTGGCCTCGCCCCAGGCGACGATCGCCTCCAGCCCGCCTCGCGCCGTCGCCACCTTATCGGCGGCGAGCGCGAGGCGCGATTCCAGGTACACGGCCTTCCACTGCTCGATCGGGTCATCCTCCCCGTCGACCGCCTCATGCACCAGCCGAAGCACCCGCTGCGCAGTCGCCTGGTCGCCTTGCTCCAACGCCGTGGCGACCGCCAGCTCCGCGACCACCCAGTGCATCGCGCTCGTCATCCCGAGCGGCGCGCTCGCTGACCCGAACAGGAGGTCGAGGTCATCCAGGTCGACCTGCAACCGCAGCTCGAAGGAGCGGGCGTAGCCGATCGCGGCGGTGTCGAGCATGCCCGCGTCGTGCGACACCTTCGCCAGCCCGTAAAGGTCGTTTGCCAGCCAGGGGATCATGTCGGGGTCGATCTCCGCGAAGACCAGGTCAAGCACGGCGCAGCCCTGGGTCATGTAGTGGCGGAGCAGGTCGCGGTCGGGGCTGACCGTCGCGTAGTAGTCCGCGCAGAGCAGGGCCAGGCCCATCGCGTTCGTGGTGGCCCGCGGCAGCGCCCGGTCGGTGACGTGACGCAGGTGCGGCTCCATGCGCTGGAGCGTTTCCGTCTGGCTTGCGTCGAAGAGCGAGGGGACGACCGCGAGCAGCGCCTGTTCGGCGAGGGCCTGGCCGACGCGCAGCGCGTTCATGCTGTCGGCTGGCTGGAAGCGCTTGTCAAGCATCAGCGAGCTGTCGGAAAGGGGCACGAGGATGCCCGCGTCAAGGAGGTGCTCGACGCATGCTTCGGCGAGCAGGAAGCCGGGACGCGGGAAGCGGCGGTGCAGCGGAAGTGCGGCCCTGAACGCCGGCTGGTCCTCCTGGATGACATCGTCGTCCTCGTCGTCCTCGTCGTCCTCGTCGGCGTGTCGCGTTGCGACAGCGCTCACCGCGTAGAGCAGCTCACGTTGGATGGGTGCGCCGGGGGCGAAGTGCAGGGCGGCCGCGAGCGTGCCGAGGCTGACCCCGGTCAGATTGATGCCGTGCTCGTCGTCGTCGAACAACTCGTCGATCGCCAGCTCGCGACCGGTCTCCAGTTCCTCTTCCAGCAGCTCCCCGATCAGCAGCTCCAGGTTTGCCGCCGAGATCACGGCATCATCGGCGGTGTAGGCCTGTCGCCCTCGGGCTTCTCGCTGCCGCACCACCGCGTAGGGCTGCTCGTCATCGTCTGCGAGCCGCACGAGCTCATACCCGCGGGTTTCCACCAGCACACGACGGAGTGCACGACCGATCTGCTCGTCTGAGAGTGTCGAGGTGTGGGCCTTGGGCATCGGGCGGCTCCCCATTCTCTATATCCACGGCGGCGAACGATACCACGTAGTATAGCCGCATGCACGTGGTGCGAGCCACGAACACGGGTGAGTCGGCCCGCACAATGAGAAGCATCAGTGACGCTTGAGCGTTGCTTTGGTGGTGCCAGCCGCACATGGTTGCGGCTGGCTGTGCCCGAAGCCCGCGTCGAGCGGTCTCCGGCCACCCGCGCCGTTGCGCGGAGGATGTCCGCCGCCTGCGCCGGCGACGCTGCCGCGTGGCGCTTGAAAGGCTATTGCTCAAGCCGACGCAGCGAAGCGCAGTCGGCGGAGACGACCCTTCGTTGGCAGCGGCGAGTGATGGAGGCCACGCGCTCCTTCTACCTGCGGGCGGCCGGGTTCTGCCCTTGTCAGCCTGCCACACCCCACGGCGCTGGCGCAAGGGGCGCACCGTCTTTCGGGTCCCTGCCCGAACAAGACTGGTGCGCCTGTTACCTTGCCGCCGGGCCGGGGGAGGCGGCACTCGAGGGCCACGAACCGACGGACCGCCGTAGGACAAGGAGGACCGAGATGGCCACCAGCCGCACCGCCCCCGCCCTCGACGACGAACCGCTCTCCGACGCCGACCGCGCCGCCATCGAACGGGCGCTGAGGGAGCCCGGCATCAGCCTGAGCGCCGACGAGCTCGCCGCCCTCCTCCAGGCCGGCGGCGACGACGAGGTTCGCGACCTCATCGCTGCCGGCCGCGTCGCTGAGGCGATCGGGGTAGCCAGGTTCAACCAGGCCGAGGCCACCTTCAACTGGGACGAGCCGCGTAACCGCCCGATGCTTGGCGGTGAAGACGAGCCGGAGGCCTGACACACAGCAGCTGCCGGGCAGGGAGCCCCGCCCGGCAGTCCTCTACCCCTCACTATGTGCAAGCCCGCGCTGGATAACCGCCTGGCCCTTGCCCTACGCGCCCACCTCCCGCGCCTCCAGCCTTTGGTCGAGAAACCCCCGCACACAAGCAACAAGGGCATCGAGCTGGAACGGCTTTGCCAGCGTGCCCTCGACCCCAAGCTCACCGGCCTCAGTATGAACAGTTGAGCTCGCGCTCATCAGAACGACGGGAACCGACGATAGTGCCCAGGAGCGACCCACCACCGCAAGCACCGCACCCGCGTCGCAGTCGCCAAGGTGACGGTCGAGGAGGACCAGCTTTGGGATGAGAGGTGAAGCCATCGCTGCTCGCCCGCAGGACAGACTAACCACATCGTAGCCCTCGTCGATCAGCGTTTCCATAACCAGCTCGCGGATGGCAGCGTCGTCTTCGACCACCAGAACGTCCGGACGGTAACCCATGGGATGCACCTGTTTCTGTGCTTCCGGCCGCGATACGCGAGCGAGAGAGCGTGAAGCAAAGGACAAGAGCGCGAAGGGAAAAAGTCTACATTTCGTTGCAATTTCTGTGCCTATCATGGGCAAACCATTGTAAACGTACTATCTCGCTCCGTTCGTCTTCGGGAAACCGAACCAAGGCACAAGCAGCGAGGTGCACAGGCGGGCCAGGCCCGCCGAGCCGGGCGTTGTGGAGGGGCAGGGCGGCGCCCCTGGCCGGAGGCTGGCGTGTCGCCGCCCTGCCCGCCGTCGCGTGCGATGGTCGCGCAAGTACTGACAACCTTCCCCTCGCACGCCTCGCCCGACGAGGTGGAAGGCGCTGCAGCAGCGTGCCCCAGCGTACCACCTTGCGCCTCGCTCGCCGGCGCGGCCGCGCTGCGTCCTCGGGGCTACCCACAATGACATCTGGTGGAAGCCCCGCTCCTGGCGCGGCTCGGGCCGGCGGCTCGGGAAGCGCGGCGGTGGTGGCCTCGGGCACCTGCCGCGGCGTCGGGCCGTGGTACGAACCTGAAGGAGACCGCGATGAACGTGCGCTACACGTTGAAGGAGCTGCGCGACCTGGCCGTGAACGAGACCGGCTTCTGCGTCGGCGTCTACTGGCGGAGCGTGACCGGGTCCTGCGTGCCGGAGGGGATGGTCAGCGCGAACTGCCGGCTGGCCTACGTGCTTTTCTCCGGCTTCGCACCCGCCTACCGCTTCTACGATCTGCTCACCCGCAAACAGGCCGACCGACTCCCCCGCCACAAGATCCGCCTCGTCGAGGTCGCGCACACCGGGCAGCGCATGGTCGGCGTCGCCGTGGTCGCCGTGATGAGCCCCAACCGCGCACGAGCAGAGGGTTTGGAGCGAGCACCGGACCATCACCGGCAGCCGGGCTACCAGCGTTTCTTCCAGGCCCAGGCGCTCCGCACAAGCCAGAGCCCGGCCTGGTGGGAGCATGAGCTGGGCGACACCTTCGGCGACGACACCCCCGAGGTGCAGGAGTTCCAGCCAGGCCGCGAGTACGCCGAGCGGCAGGCTGATGAGGAGACCGAGCACATACTCGACCGGCTCGAGGCCGAGTACGACGAGAAGCTCTGGTGGTACGGCACGCCCGGCCGGCGCACCAAGTACCCGCCGGCGCTTGGCAGCGTCCAGGAGCTGTTCGCCTACGCCAGAAAGCAGGAGCTCGACCCCGAGGAGTTCGCCCGCCGCAACCGTGAGCGCCAAAGCGAGCAGTGGCTCAGCGAGCAGCACGCCCGCGACCGGAGTCACCAGCAGGAGCTCGACGCCGACCAGGCCGAGGTGAGCGCGGCGCTGTGCACGACCCGGCGCGGCCGCAGGCACGCCGACGACCAGGGCTGGCTCGCGACCGAGCAGACGCTGCGGGCGCGCAAGGGGCTCAAACACCTCTACCGCGACGCCGCACCGCGCCCGCGCCGCCCACGCGAGGCCTAGCGCGGCTCTGTCGGCTTGCTCGTCTGGCCCACGGGGGTCTTCCCCGTGGGCCATCGTCGTGAAATCTGTGCGCGCTCGCCTCGCGCCAGTGCCGCCCCCGCTCCGGCAACCCATCGCGATGGGCGGAAGGGCGGCAGCGCGGTGGATCCTTCGGATACACCTGTCGAGCGTTCAGTGGTGCCTGGCCGCTGCGTATGCGCCGTGTCCGCCCTTCTTTCCTAGCACACGACTCGTCGTGTGATCGGGCGCGCCGCCCTGCGGGCGTGGTGTGGCGGTGAACGGCGCGGCGGGTGGGGCGCTGATGTTCACCGGGGCTCCCGCTCGGCTGGTTCCGCACCACTCTACCAGCCGGCGCCCGAGCGCAATATCAATCGCCGCTGCCCGGCGACAAGTCTTGCGCCCGGCCTGGCCTGGCTGGTGACGCGCGGGCAGAACCGCCGAGCAGAAAGGAGCCCGCGATGACCACCACGACCCAGCGCCCCACCGCCACCGCTGAGCGTCTCGCCGCCCTCACCGAGCTCGCCCGCGAGCGCGACGACGAGCCCGACCTCGACTACCCCGAGCTGGTCGTGCTGCTGGAGACCGAGGCCCGCCGCGAGCGGCTCCGCCGGCAGCGCCGGCGGGCGTAGCACAACTGACCATCGCTATCGCGGTGCTCCTGGGCAACCAGGGGCGCCGTTTTCGCGCGTCACACCCAGCAAAGCCAGAACCGAGGCGGCAACCTGGCCAGGAAGCTACCGCACTTCGTGCGGTGCCAAAGGGGGGAGCCTCAGACAGATACAAGGAGGGAGGAGCACATGGCGGCATCAACCGGCAGCGACGCGCCGCAGCCCGAGGGCCAATCCCACCCGGCACGGAGGGGGCGAGCGGCCCAGCACAGGCGGCCCCACCGTCCGGAAAGCCAGGAGGGGCCAGGCAACGAGACCGGCTTCTGGGCTCAGCTGGAGGAGCGCGAGGAGGGCCGGCTCGCCCTGGAGGCCGATCATCTCTTTGATACCAGCTACCCGTGGACGGCCTGATCGTCCAGAGCACCACGACGGAGGAGCGTGAGATGGAAGTGGAGACCGACACGCTGCCCGAGGCGGCCTCGCCCTACGCACAGTGGGAGGCGGGGGAGCTGAGCGCCCGCGACGCGGCGACGGCGATCGCCGAGGAGCTGATCGAGGTGATCGAGCCGGCGGAGCAGGCGCTGGAGCAGCGCAAGAAGGCCCGGCGCGAGGAGCTGGGCACGCTGCTGATCCGGGTCGGCGAGCCTTTGGAGGTGCTGGGGCGTGTGACCCGCTGGGTCGAGCCGACCACCGCCGAGACGGCCAACGTCAAGAAGCTGCGGGCGCTCATCATTGAGCTCCGCGACCAATGCAGCCCGGCCCTTGATGGCATCGCCGGCCGCATCGAGGCCTGCATCACCGCTGGCGACCGACGCGGCTACCCACTGATTGAGCCACCACCCCGACCCCGGCGGTCTTCGTAGGAGCCCAAGCGGCAGCAAGGCTGACAGTCAGTTTACGGCATCTCAACGCCTTGTGACAGCCATTGACGCAGGGCGTTTGTATGATGTATGTGGAACGGATGAGCGACACAAAGGAGGCGACGATGAGCACGACGACGAGCGGCGAGCTGGCCCGGGCGTGGGCGGAGCGGGTGCGGGAAGGGGCGTTCAGCCCGGCAGTGGCCGGCACGCGGGAGGTACGGGTCTTCGGCCAGGCTGGCGACGCCCCAGTGGTGTTCCCGCAGCTGCGGGCGCTCCAGCCGGGCGAGACGCCGGAGCTGGTGATCGAGCTGTTGGAGCCCGACGAGCGCTGGGCGCTCCAGCACGCCGAGCGGGTCGTCACCACCCACCAGCAGGCCGGGCGGCTCACCGCCGAGGTGCAGCGCGGCCGCGCCGACGGCGAGGTCATCCCTGCCCTGCGCGTCGACCCGCTCAAGGCGACCGACATTCTTATCCTCAACCAGATCACCGGCGGGTAGTAGCAGTAGCGGGCCGGGGTGCTGCTGAGCGCCCCGGCCCGCTTCGAGGAGGTGAACGATGGCCCGCAGCCTGCGCAATGGCGACTTCGACCTCGTGCTGGCGATTCAGTCGCCGTCGAGCCCTGACCGCTGGTATCGCGTCCTTCTCGACCGCGCCAGGGCGCTCGCCGGCGAGACTGTGCTCTCCTGCGACTGCGTGGGATGGCGCCAGGACGCCAGGAACCTCGCTGCCCGCCGTGCGCTCGCCGCCGGCCGCAGCGACGCCAGCCTGCGCGTTCCCCGCGGCTGCAAGCACACCGATGCCGCCCAGGCCCTGCTCGGCTCGCCCTCGAGCGCCATTATGCCTCGCTTCCGCACCGACCACCCCTATGTTGGGGCGACCCGTACTCGCTGGGCGCCGCTGCGCCAGTTCGTGCCCGAGGATGGCTGGGGCATCCAGGAGGCCCGTGTCTCTATCAGCGACGAGTCCTACCACCTGGTGCTTCTTCAGGCAACCGGCACCACTGGTACAACCGCGACCGCCGCCATTGCCTTCGCGTCATGCCACCCGGCCACGCTGGGCTCCCGGGCCGCACCGGTGGGCGACTGGGGCGGCTACACGATCGCCGCCTCGTTCTGCCGCCAGGCCGGCGTTCCGCTCGCCGGCGAGCCTCCGCTGCACTTTGCCGAGGAGCTTCCGACCAGGAGCACGGCGCGGCGAGCAGCGCCGCAGCCGGGCACGAGCACGCGCGAGATCCTTGCGATCGGCGACCAGCGCGACCTCGGCGACGGGCGTACCCCGGCCCAGCGCGCTGAGATCACCCTGCGCCTCTTCCTCGGCCCCCAGCACGCGCTACTGGAGCGCCAGGGCTTTCTCGACGTGTCCAGTGGCCTCTACCCGGGCCGGGTCTACCGTCTCCGCCGCGATCCCCAGCGACGCTACGAGCGCCGCGTCCGTGTCTTTGAGTCCGGCCAATATCGGGCCGATTACTGCATTGTGAGGGCACAAAGCGTCCCCGAAGCCGACCAGTTTATGAGCGTTTACTTCGGCCTGATCGCCGACGAGCGGCGCATCCTCTCCGTCGTACAGCGCGGCAACATCTTCAGCCCCCATAGCGACGGGCACGAGCACGAGACCGTACCAGCGGTGTGGCAGCCTCGTGCTGGTCAGGCAGCTGCGGCCGCGTAGGCCTGAACGCGGAAGGGAAACAGGAGAGAGCAGCCTGATATGAAAAAGCTCGCCGGCAGGGGCCGTCAGTCGGCCGCGACCGCCCGTGGTTCAAGGTTGACAATGAACCCAAGGCGCTCGATACGGAAGGTC
>SFCB01000036.1 GCA_004367505.1 Chloroflexi bacterium OHK40
GACCTTCCGTATCGAGCGCCTTGGGTTCATTGTCAACCTTGAACCACGGGCGGTCGCGGCCGACTGACGGCCCCTGCCGGCGAGCTTTTTCATATCAGGAAGCGCACGCACACGCTCGGGTGTCGGCTCTGCACTACACATCGACGAACTCCCTTTCCCAGGCCCAGGGGATGCCATTCCTCCCACCCCGCGCTGCGGAGTAGGCCGTGCCCCCGATGGGGTACTAAAGTAAACGCTCTGGCCGGGGCTGTTCGCGCAGCATTATCGCATATATCACTGCTGCGCACACCACCCTCACCTGGGGATGTGGTGGATGGTCTGCTACACGCTGCCGGCCATAGCGCCCTCGGGGAGTCCATCCCCACGCGGGGATGCTTGTCACCGGGCAGGGCTGCTGCAACGTCGCCATTTCCCCCTCACGCCCGGCCCCGCTCCCCTTGTGGGAGCAGGGATTATCCGCATCGGGAAGACTTCCGCTACCTCCTCTCTCCTGTTCTGGGAGTGGGGGTTGGGGGCCTGCCCCGCGAAAGCGGAGGGGAGGGCCAGGGCGTTGCAACAGCCCTGGGTTGCCAGGCCCTTCGTCCCGATCCTCACCGGGGAAGATGCTATAATGGGGGGAGCATGTAACGGTACCAGGAGGCACATCGCTATGTCCGGCCATTCGAAATGGCACTCGATCAGGCGCTCGAAGGGCGTGGCCGACCAGCGGCGCGGCCAACTCTTCACCAAGCTCGCCCGCGACATCACCCTGGCGGTGAAGGAGGGCGGCGGCGGCGACCCTGACATGAACTTTCGGCTGCGCCTTGCTGTCGATAAGGCTAAGTCGAACAATATGCCCAGCGACAGCATTCAGCGCGCGATCGACCGGGGCCTCGGCAAGGGCAACGAGGCGGCTCTCGAAGAGGTCTACTATGAGGGCTACGCCCCCGGTGGGATCGCGCTGCTGATCGAGACGGCCACCGACAATCGCAACCGTACGAACTCCGATGTGCGCGCCGCGATCAACAAGGCCGGCGGTAGTCCCGGCGAGCCCGGCTCGGTGAGCTGGATGTTCGAGCTCAAGGGCCTGATCAGCGTGGACCTGACTGGCACCCGGCTGGACCCGGACGAGGTGCAGCTGCTGGCGATCGATGCTGGTGCCGAGGATGTGGAGGCCAACGGCGCCGAGCTCGAGATCTACTGTGACTGGACGCAGCTCAACGCGGTCCGCCAGGCGCTGATTGATCAGAAGATTCCCGTTGTTAGCGCCGAGAAGACCATGCGTCCCAAGACGCAGGTGGAGCCTGATGAGAAAGACGCGCTCGCCGCCTTGCGCCTGATTGAGAAGCTCGAAGACCTGGACGACGTCCAGAAAGTCTATTCCAACCTCCACATCTCCGACGAAGTTGCCGCAAAGTTTGAGTGAGAACGCGGTTCCTGGAGCCCGCGTGGCCTGCGGGCCTGGCGCGTTCCAGGCCCCGGAACCCAATGCGTACACTGGGTATTGACCCTGGCACCGCGATCATGGGGTGGGGTGTAGTGGAGGAGCGAGGTGGGCAGCTGAGCCTTGTGGATGTGGGCGTGCTCACCACGCCGGCCGGCATGCCGCAGCCCGAGCGTTTGCGGCTGCTTTACGAGGGGCTGCGGGACCTGATCGCCCGGCTGCGGCCCGATGCAGCCGCGATCGAAGAACTATTCTTTGGCAAGAATGTGAACACCGCGATCACCGTGGGCCAGGCTCGCGGTGTAGCCCTGCTCGCCCTCAGCCAGGCCAACCTGCCGATCCACGAATATAAACCCCTCGCCGTGAAACAGGCTGTGGCCGGCTATGGTGGCGCCGATAAGCGCCAGATGCAGGAGATGGTGCGTATCACCCTGGGTCTCGCCGCAGCGCCTCGCCCCGACGATGCTGCCGACGCCCTGGCGATCGCTATCTGCCACGCCTATACCGGGCCCGCCCTGCAGCGACTCTCAGGCGGGTGAGGCCTCTGGCCACCCTCGTTCGGGCCGTACCTCGGTGGCTCCGGTCGATCTAGCAACACCATGGCAAAATAGGGACCACCGTGCCATGGCGCCTTGCCAATCTATGGCTTCCAAACGCCGTCCCGGTGCCCCCGCCGATCTCGAAGAGCTTCGCCCCGGCCTCTTCGCAGTGCATAACCCGGCCGCTGGTCCCACTCTGCGTGGCGACGGTGATCGCGAGGGCGACCGCTTCCGGCTCACAACCTGGCGCCGCGAAGGGCTCCTTGCGCGTCTGCGAGGCCGTGGTTTCGAGGTACTCACCCTGGCCGACCGGATCGCGGGCCTGCCGGCCCTGCCGCTAGCCGAGCCTCCGGGGCGAACGGTACTCCGCCCACTCGCCAGTGGCGAGCGGATTAACTACTTTGCGGCACGTCCCCTCGGCTGGCAGCCGGTGCCGACGCTCCCCGACAATCCGGCCACGGCCCTGCTGCGTGCCGGCTGGGTGATCCGACGCCGCCGGGGCCGCGGTCCCTGGAGCTACGCTCTCGTGGCACCGGCCGCCCTCCGCCCCCTCGGCGAGGACGAGGCCCTGCGCCACGGCTACGCCACGGCAGCCCTGGAGGGCCCGGCGCCACTCACACTCATTGCCGAGGAGCGTGGCGGATGGCGTGTACCCGACCTGCCCCTGCCGACCGAACATCGCCAACTCCTCGGGCGCATCGCCACACGCGTGCCCGGCGGCTGGGTTGTGTCTAATGACGCACTGGACCTTGTCGTCGCACTCCTTGGGCGCCTGGGGCTCACCGTCGAACGGTAGGCGCCTGTAAGCGTCAGGGCGCCCCACCAGAGATCCC
>SFCB01000189.1 GCA_004367505.1 Chloroflexi bacterium OHK40
GGAATGGGCCACGCCGGGTGGGCCCCATCGGGGGGCGCACATACTACCCCTGGCGAACGGATCTGTCAACGCGACAGCGCGGACGCGGTCGCACGGGCGTTCTTCAGCCGACCGTACCATCACGCCAGGGCCGGAGCGGGAACAGCGCAGCCAGGAACAGCGCTGTAGAGCCGCAGCAGGTCACCCGCGATCCGAGCGGAGCTGAAGGCCGGGGCCATGGCAACTGCCCGGCTGCTACACACCGCCCAGCGCTCCGAGTTGGTGAGCAAGGCGTGGAGCGCCTCGGCGATCGACGCACCGGAGCGCGGGTCAACGACATAGCCAGCATCGCTGGCGGCCACATAGTCGCTCACGCCGGTGGTACGAGTCACAACGGCGGGCGTGCCCACAGCGGCGGCCTCAACGACCACCCGGCTGAAGGACTCGGCCACCGACGGGACCACGGCCACCTCGGCCGCAGCCAGATAGGCGATCGTCTCCGCGTGGGGCACTGCCCCGACAAGGTGGACATCGGCAGAGACCCCGAGGCGGGCGGCGCGCTCACGCAGGTAGGCGCCGTAATCGCCGAAGCGGGGGGTTACGCGGCTCGGCCCGACGATCAGCGCCTGGGGGCGCACGCCAAGCCGCTGGGCATGGGGCAGCGCATCAACCAGGTAGGCGATCCCCTTGAAGGGATGGAGACGGTTGAGGCTCAGAACGATCGGCCGGTCCGGGTCAAGACCGTGGCGCGCGACGATGGCGGAGCGACTGCGACGCCGGAGCTCGGCCAGGTCGCCCGGAGGAGGGAAACTATCGGCGGTGATATTGTAAGGAATGGCCGCCACCTTGCGGGGGTTTGCGCCGAGGCGGATGGCGAGCTCACGGATCTGGGGCGAGTCGGCGCGAAGCACAGCGGCGCGCCGGAAGACCCAGGGTAGCAACGCCCGCACGGCCCGGAAGCGGCCATAGCCATAATCGAACTCGGGCTCGGCCATAATGTCGGCACCGGGCAACGTGATCGCCAGAGGGGGCGAGGAGGCGCGGGGCGCCAGAGCGGCGACGAGCCCGAGTGGAAAGGCCGTCTCGATATGGGCAAGGTCATAGCGGCGGCGAGCGATCAGGCGGCGATAGTGCAGGGCGGCACCGGCGAGGTAGGGGTAGGGCAGCAGAGCAGCAACCATACGGTTGGCCGCCTTGAGCACTGCGCCAGCACTCACCGGCAGCCGGTGCACCGTGATACCCTCCTCGACGGTGGTACGGAGGCCGGGAATGCCGGCGGCAAGTGCGAGCACCTCAGCCTGCACGCCGTGGCGGTGCCACTCAGCGATCACTTCGGTGTGGATGCGGTTGCCCATCGCGGCGCTATCGTAGCGCGGGATGCAGTAAAGAACTCGCATGGTTAGCGGCCCGCCGCGCCGGGGCGACGAAGCACGAACTGGTACAGGTCCGGAGATTTCCTCATGTACTATAACGAAGTAGGGGGCGAAAAGGTTCCATCTTCGGGGTGATTCATCGTCGTCCAAAGGGGTGAGCCGGTTCGTCAGGGGACGGGCAGGCGCTCCCAGAGCTCAATGGCGCGTCCCGTCCGGGTGGTAACGGTGATCAGCCGGTAGCGCCCCTCCAGCGCTGCGGCACCGCCGAAGTAGTCGTCCCAGATCCGGGGGATGTACGTCACGCGCCGGACGTTCAGGACGTAGTCCGGGTCGCGCTTCTCGTGGCCGGCCACCCCCGTCCCCATCGCGGCAACCTCCAGCCGGCCGATGTGGCGGTCGGTCAGGCCGTAGAGATCGATCGTCTCGCGCTGGCCATAGAAGGCGGGGGCGCCGGCACCAGCGGCTGCCAGGCTGGCACCAGGCGGGGCGTGGTCCGCCATCCACCAGCCAATCTCACGCCAGATCCAGACGCTCTCATCAAGGCCCTGGACGGTCGCATTGAGAGGCGTTGCCCGAAGCAGGGCGGCGAGGGCAAGCGCGACGGTGAGTAGCAGGCCAGGAAGGCCACGATAGGCGAACGACGAAGGGCGCGAAGGGCCTGCCAGGGCCGTGAGCGATGGGGCCGTAACGGATGTGCGGGGGCGGTCGGCGAGCGCGAGGATGCCGTCAACGAGCAGGATGGCGAGCCAGGGGATGATGGGCACAAAGAATCGCTCACCACGGAAGTGGTCGCCGCCGACGGCGACGATGTAGGCGCTGTAGGCGAGGACGAGCGGCAGCAGGTAGCCGCGCCACGAGGCGAGCGCCGCGCGCCACGATCGCACCCACGGGACAAGCACGGCGAGGAGCAGGGGGCCTCCCAGAGTGAGCGCAAAGCCGCCGGCGTAGGCGAGGCCCCGGAGCACCTGGCTCAGGCCCCCACCCGTTTTGGCGTAGAAGGTATTCGGGAGCAGGTCGCCATAGTAGGTAACCCGCCAGAGGAAGTAGGGGGCGAAGAGGGCGAGGAAGGCGAGGCTCAGGGTGAGCAGTGGGCCAGAGGCACTACCAAGCGCGCGCCAACTCGTCTCCTGGGGCCGCTGAGCGGCGCGGCGGGCAAGCAGGGTGACCAGCGCCAGGTGGGCCGTGGTGAGCGCGAAGACCATGGCCCCCTCCGGGCGGGTGAGCGCGGCGAGGCCGAGGAGCAGGCCGGCAGCAACCAGGAGGCCGGGCCGCCGCCGGTGGGCCGCCAGGTAGCAGATGCTCGCGGCGAGGAGCAACAGCGTGAAGAGCGCCGTCTCCAGGCCAGAGCCCCGGGCGCTGTAGAGCAACAGGCTCTGGCTGGTGGCCACAACCAGTGCTGCCCCGAGGCCGCAGGCGGGTCCGGCAAGGCGGGCGCCGAGGCCATAGGTTCCGAGGACGATCGCCAGGCCCAGGGCGACACCCGCCGCATGACTCCAGAGCGCCACATCGCCACCGAGGCGGATCACCAGCGCCGCCAGGAGCGTCCACAGAAAGTTGGTGTACCCCTCGACACGCTCGCCGAGGTTGTAGACGAGGCCGTGGCCCTGGGCGAGATTCTGGGCGTAGCGGAAGGAGATGAAGGCGTCGTCGGAGAGCCAGGCGGGCCAGATGAGGCCGCTGAGCGCCACCAGCACCGCCAGGGCGGCGAGCCCGAGGCGGGCCGCGCGCTGCGGGGCGACGATTGCGGCGCCCGCGACCCCCACGAGGATCAGGGCCTGGAGCCAGGGAAGGGGCAGCGCCGCCGGCCGGTAGAGCACCGCCGCCGCCGTGAGGCCGAGGGCGGCGAGGGCCGCCAGCGGAAGGGCGTCCCGACGAGTGGCCCCAGCCAGGAGGAGACCGGCAGCGAGCGCGAGCGCGCCGAGCACCGGCACCAGAGCGGCGAGCGGCGCCCGACGCTCCAGGGGCCGCAGCCGAATATCGGTGAGCATCACGCCAAGGGGGCGCGGGTTCTCAGGGGCCTCAAAGGTAGGGGTGTGCAGCGCCAGCCAGAGCTCCGCGCCCTCGCCGCTCCCGGGGCCAAGGAGCACCCGATAGGTGCGAAAGCGCGTCTCCGGAGTCGTCTCGGCCACGGGCCGCCCGCCGGCCAGCAGCCGCAGCGGCGGCGGAGCGGGAGTATCGGCGCGCAGGCGCACCTCGGCCAGATAGACTGGAGCGGCAAAGAAGGCCCCGCGCAACTGCACCAGCAGCGCCCCTGTCGTCCAGCGATACTCGTAGCCGTCGGGATGGCGTTCGGGGCCGTAGAGCCCGTCGAGGAAGGCGGGGCCGGGCAAAATCCTCCCGGCCGCCACGGGAACAACGGCGGGCTGGGCACGCAGCGCGGCCACGGCCATACAAGCGACGGCGCAGAGCCCGATGAGCAAGGCCGGGAGGTTCGCCGGGTGACGGATATGCCCCAGGCGGACGAATGAGGGAGAAGCGAATGCGGGACGGGAGGCAGCCCGCGTGGGCGGTTGGAGCGATGTGGGGCGAGGGTCGGAAGGGCGTTCCATCAGGCCGCTAGGGCTTGCGCAGCGTAAACATGACGTAGAGCGGGTCGCTGCGGTCGAAACGCTCTTCGAGGGGATGGACCAGGAGCGCCAGGAGCAGATCCTTCAGCACGAAACGGCGCCAGTAGCGGGTGAGCCGGGTCTCGTGGTAGCGACCGTTGAGGATAGAGCGCCCGAACCCCCGCAGCTCACTCATCACCAGGCCGACACCCCGACCATAAATGCGCTCAAGATCGGCGGCGGTATAGAAGCGGAAGAAGGAACCCGCCTTGCCCTCCTGGACGAAGGCGTTGCGCTCAACCCGCACGAACTTCCGGATCCCCTCAAAGAAGCCGGTGCGCTCGGTGCTGGTGAAGGGCAGTGTTACGGCGGCGATACCCCCCGAGGCAAGCACCCGCCCGATCTCAGCGCCAACGGCCGCATCATCGGGGATGTGCTCCAGCGACGAGACGGCAGCCACGCGGCGTACACTTCCGCTGCGCAGGGGCATATGGGTGGCGCTGGCGACCAGCGGGAAGAAGCGCCCATCGCCGGGGCGGGCGGTGGCACGGCGCTTGGCAAGCTGCCAGCGCACCCGCTCGGCATCGAGCTCAAGCACCACAACGTCCACACCCTCTTTGGCGAGCATATGAGGGAAGGACGACGTACCGGAGCCAAGATCGACAACCAGATCGCCCCGGCGCAACTCGAGGGCGGCGGTGGCCCAGGGGTACTCGATGATCCGCCAGAGGCTAAAGTCGTTGACCGTCTCCCGCAGGATGCGCCAGCCGTTGAGCGCGACCTCGTAGATCACGGTGCCGGTTGGGCTCAGCCGGACGGGCCGGCCACTTGTGGCGTCGGAGAGCTCCAGAGTGGTCGAGGCCATGGGCTATACAGAGTTCGACGGCAGCTCGTCGAAGGTATCGGGCAGAGGGGGAGCGGGCTCTGCCAGCATCGCTCGTCCGAACCGCTCTTCGGGGGTGCCAACGGGCATTGGCGCGGCACACTACTCAATCACGATACCCATCACCGCCAGGCTGAGGCGGCGCCCGGGCTGGCCCGGCGGGGCCTCGGCCGGGGCGCCTAAGTATAACACAGTCTCACCGGGCGGCAGCATGAGCCGCAGCGTGCGCCTCGCTCGCTCACGGCTCACCTCCAGCGTGAAGGGCGGCCCATCGCCGAGGCGCAAGCTCAGCGTGCGGGGCCGCGCATAGGCCTCCGCGTCGAGGGTGAGCGCCACGGGGCGCCGGGCCCCCGTGGGATTGAGCAAGTAGATCTCCGCCCCCTCACCCATCCAGCGCCAGCGCCGCGTGCCCTCCTGCTCCAGATCGCCCCAGCCGGCGCCGAGGTAGGCCAGGGGCCGGCGGAGGGCCGGCTCTGGCACCGGGTAGACGGTGATCAACTCATCCTGGTAGCTGGCCTCCAGGCCCATCTCGGCTACGATCGCCCGCATCAGGGGGAGCGGCGAGCCCATCGCCTCGTGGTGGAACATCACCGCGCGGATACCATAGGCTGCCAGTGTCTCGCGGGCCAGGGCGGGCCAACCGGGGGTGAGGATATCAACTTGCTCCACCTGGCCGAAGCGCAGCTCTTTGACGCCGGGCGCGTACCGGCCAAGCGGATAGGGCGGCTCGCGGCCGATGAAGCCGCCAATGATCGGCCAGTGATGGAAGGTCTGGTACCAGAGGTTCTCGCTGTTGGAGAAGTTCAGATGCAGGGGGACGGGGAGCAGCGCGCCGTCGGGCGTGGGCATACTGAGGTAGGGGCGGGGCACCGGCCGCTGGAAGAGCGGCGGAGGGCCCGCCCACCCATCGATCGCGACGATTGCGAGCAGCAGACCGATCGTCAGCGACCACGGCGCGATGATGGCGCGCCGGCGCGCCGGCGCCGATGGCCACAACCGGCCCTGACCGATCGCTGGTGGCTCGCCCTTCTCACCAAGACCGAGCTCAGGGCGCGCCACCCGGCCAGCGAGGAGGTCGAGTAGCGCCCGCAGCCCCTCGGCGGCGAAGAGCGCGGTAGTGAGGATGGTGACCAGCACCATGTGGTTGGGCCGGTGGCTGGAGCGCACCCCCGGCAGATCACGGATGAGGGCATAGGGGCCAGGCAGCCCGGTGCGCCAGCCGCCGATCACCACCTCGGCGCCGAGCGCTAGTGAAGCGGCCGCCACACCGAGGGCGAGCCAGCGCCACTGGCGGCGCCAGGAAACAGCCACCCCGACGAGAGCCAGGGCCGTCCCGACAAGCCCCAGCGAGACATTCCAGAGAATGGCGTCGGGGTGGAGCGTGAGGTAGGCGCGGCTGATCGCCGCGCCCCAGAGCGGATGGTTCGGATTGGGCAGCCAGAACGCCAGCAAGTCGGCGGCGGCGTCCACCTGATCCACCCGTGCGTCACCGAGGAGCCGATCGCCGGAACGGGCCAGGTCGATCAGCCGTGGGGCCATGGCCGCAAACCAGATCGCGATCGGGGCGAGGCCCCAGAGGAGGACGCGCAGATCGATGCACCACGCTCCCCGCGTTAGCGGAAGGGGCAACGCGGATGGGAGCGCCGGGCGCCCGGACGCGGGTGTGCCAGCGGGCCTGCGGGGGAGCCCCGCACACGCGCGGATCGCCCAGAGGCCGGCCAGCAGGCCGGCGGCGATCAGCGCGAAGAGGCCGTAGTACCATGTGCCGAGGCCAACCCAGAGCAGCAGCGCGCCACTGAGAAGCGCCCAGGGCCAGCGCCGGCGTTCGAGCAGCAGAAGCGCGCTGAGCGCCCAGAGGGGCAGCCACTGCACCGAGGCCACCTCGAGCTGCGCGTCGAGCACCTTCTGCATATGGAAGGGGGCAAAGGCGTAGACCGCCCCGCCCACCAGTGCGCTGAGATCGGCTCCCCAGGCACCGTTCAACGGTAGCGCGCGGCTACCGATCGCGGCGCGGATGAAGAGGAATGCGAAGTAGCCCCCCAGGATGAAGCTGAGCAGGATGAGCAGATTGTAGGCGGGCAGCGGGCCGACGGTAAGCGTTACGGGGAGGGCGAGCAGGCCCTGGGGAAGACTGAGCGTTTGCCAGAAGAGATCGAGCCCCTGGGGGTGAAAGAGCAGCGGCGTCACGAAGGGGTCCTGGAAGCGCACGAGGGCGTAGGCCGCCCACCAGATGTTCCAGATCCCGAGGTAGCCATCGACCTGGCCGGGCTGGTTGGCGATGATTCGCTCGCCCAGGTGCATGGGCATCGGGTAGGTGACGGCAAAGGCCATCAGCCCGTAGCACGCCAGCGCGAGGGCGTGGACAATAGCGCGACGGACGCGAGCGGGCTGGCGGTTGCCGGACACAGCGATCAAACCCGAAGTCCTCATGGCGGCGCGTCGATTGGAGGCCAGGCCGCGTGTGGGGTGGGCGGGTACAGGCACGGCGGGCCATTATAGCAGGAGTCACCGTGGCGTCCCGCGCGGCTACAGGGAGGCGACGCCCGCCGGCGCGGGCTCCCGAGCGTCGCCGGTGGCGGCCTGCACCCCGCTTGCGCGTTCAGGGGCGAACAACACGACTGGTCGGAGCCGTGGTTCACGGCGTTGGGACGGGCTGCTGGCCCTCACCCCCGCGTTCGCGGGGGCAGGCCCCCGCTTGCGCGGGGGCAGGCTGGCGTGCAGAAACATATGCCGCCCCCCTGTTGGGGCGCGTTGACGCACCGGATAGCCTATGCTATACTCCCCGGCGTAGCAACAGCATGGTGGAGCGCAGCATGCGACGCGCGAGGCGAGCCAGTCTGGTGGCCAGGGCAGTCAGGGCGTGGGCCGGTGAACCCGGCGCCGTCCGTCGTCGTCCCCGATACCAGCCGGCCACCCGCCCCGGCTAGCCGCGCTTGTTCGCCGTAAGGTCGCAGGCCAGCTTTGCCCGAGGGCAGGCTGGCCTTTTTGGTGGGCGCGCGGCGCCCCAGCGAGGAGTGAGAAGGCGATGGCAAAGGGTGAGGTCAAGAAGGTCGTCCTGGCCTACTCTGGAGGACTGGATACGTCGGTGATCGTGCCGTGGCTCCGCGAGAACTACGGCTGTGAGGTCATCTGCTTCTGCGCCGATCTCGGGCAGGCCGAGGAGCTGGAGGGCCTGGAGGAGAAGGCGCTGAAGAGCGGCGCCAGCAAGCTGATCGTGCGCGATCTGCGTGAGGAGTTCCTGCGCGACTATGTGCTGCCGACGATGCAGGCCGGCGCGATTTACGAGCGCAAGTACCTGCTCGGCACCTCATTCGCGCGCCCGATTATCGCCCGCCACCAGGTGCTGATCGCCGAGGAGGAGGGCGCCGACGCGGTAGCCCACGGCGCCACTGGCAAGGGCAACGACCAGGTGCGCTTTGAACTGACCTACTTCGCGCTCAACCCCAGGCTGAAGATTATTGCGCCCTGGCGTGAGTGGTCGATCAGGAGCCGCCAGGACGCCCTGGACTACGCGGCTGAGTACGGCGTGCCCGTCACGGCCACCGCCGAGAAGATCTACAGCCGCGACCGGAACCTCTGGCACCTCAGCCACGAGGGCGGTGTGCTCGAGGACCCCTGGAACGAGCCCGAGGAGGATATGTTCCAGCTCAGCGTGAGCCCCCAGGCGGCCCCCGATACGCCCGAGTACCTGGTGATCGCCTTTGAGCAGGGCGTACCCGTGGCCGTGAACGGCGAGCGCCTGGGCCTGGTGGCGCTCGTCGAGCGCCTGAATGCCGTCGGCGGGCGCCACGGCGTGGGCCGGGTGGACCTGGTGGAGAACCGGCTGGTGGGCATGAAGAGCCACGGCGTGTATGAGACTCCCGGGGGCACCATTCTCTATACGGCCCACCGCGAACTGGAGAGCATCGTGCTCGACAAGGAGACGCTGCGGGCCAAGGACCGTATCGCGCTCGATTACGCCGACCTGGTCTACAACGGGCGCTGGTTCACCCCGGTGCGCGAGGCGTATGATGCCTTTGTGCGCAGTACCCAGCGTACGATGACCGGCGAGGTGCGCTTGCGGCTCTACAAGGGCAACGCCGAGGTGGTTGGGCGCCGCTCGCCCCACTCGCTCTACAACGAGGATCTGGCGACCTTCGGCGCGGATATGGTCTACAACCAGAAAGACGCCGAGGCGTTCATCAAGCTCTACGGGCTGGGTATTAAAGTTCAGGCCCTCACCAGATAGGGGACAGCGAACAGGGGACAGGGAGGAGCCGGAGTGCGGCCACCCTGAACCCCGTGAGCGGTGCCCTCTACCCTCCTCATTTATGACACATCTCTATCTCATTCGCCACGGCGAGGCCTGGGGCAATGTAGAACCGATCATCGCGGGGATGAAGGCGGACCGGGGGCTCACCCCGCGTGGGGTGGCCCAGGCTGAGCGGCTGCGCGACAGGCTGGCCCAGGGCGAGATTAAGGCCGATGTGCTGATCGCGAGCACCCTGCCCCGGGCCCGGCAGACGGCGGCGATCATTCAACCGGCCCTCGGCTTGCCGATCATCGCCGACGATGAGGTCCAGGAGCTTGATATCGGTGAGGCCGATGGTATGACGGCGCAGGAGGCCTGGGCGAAGTTCGGCCCGCCCGACTTCGACCGTTTTCCGCTACGACCGATCGCGCCCGGCGGCGAGAGTTGGGGCGACTTCACCCTCCGCGTGAGCCGGGCCCTCAGCCGCATCACCACCGAGCACGCCGGCAAGACGATTGTGGTGGTCTGTCACGGCGGGGTGATCGACTGCTCCTTCGTCCACTTCTTCCAGATGCCGGGCCTGGTGCTCCCGCCCACCGACTTTCACACCCGCAATACGAGCATCACCCACTGGGAGTATCTTGAGCGGCGGGGCCGCTATCTCTGGCGCCTCAACAGCTACAACGATATCGCCCACCTGCATGACATCGGCGCCGTCGAGTCGGTGCGCTGGGAGGCGCCCGAGCTCACTCCGCCCGAGGGTGAGACGCATCCGGCCGCACCGGTGCCGACCGAGGAGTGATCACGACGAACGCGCAGGCCGCGAAACGCGAACGGGCGCGAGGGGAACGGGATGAGCGAGTTTATTGAGAGCGGGCACGCGGCCTCGCCGACGGGATGGCGCGCGGCGACGGCGGCGTGTGGGATCAAGTACGCTGGTCGCGATGATCTGGCGCTGCTGGTCAGCGATACACCTGCCAGTGCGGCGGCGATCTTCACGACGAACAAGGTCAAGGCCGCGCCGGTACGCTACGATATGGCGCTGATCCAGCGCAATGCGGGCGGCCTGCGCGCCGTGACGATCAACGCCGGGAATGCCAACGCCTGTACCGGGCCTGCCGGCGATGCCGCAGTGCTGGCGATGGCCCGCGCCACCGAGCAGGCCCTCGGGCTCGAGCCCGAGAGCGTCTTTGTTATGTCTACTGGAACGATCGGCGTGCCGATGCCGGTGGAGAAGATCACTGCGGGGATCGCTGTGGCAGCAACGCGCCTCTCTGCGGAGGCGGGCGTGGCGGCGGCCCGGGCGATCATGACGACTGACACGCGCCCGAAGCACTGCGCGGCGCGGGTGGCACTCCCCGATGGCAGTCTGATCACGATCGGCGGTATGGCGAAGGGCGCCGGCATGATCCATCCGAACATGGCCACGATGCTCAGCGTGGTGACAACCGACGCCGCTGTGCATCCCGCCCTGCTCGACCGGGCCCTGCGCGCTGCCGCCGACCGTAGTTTTAACAGTATTTCGATCGATGGCGATACGAGCACCAATGATACGCTGGTTGTGCTCGCCAATGGCGCGGCAGGCGCACCCGCCATCGTTGATGCCGCGAGCCCGGCCTTCGCCGCCTTCCAGGCTGGCCTGCTCGCCGTCTGCCAGCGGCTGGCCCAGGCGGTGGTGCGCGACGGTGAGGGCGCAACGCGCTTCGTGACGATCACGGTGCGTGGGGCCGTGAGCGATGCCGATGCCAGACTCGCGGCGATGACGATCGCGCGTTCGCCCCTGGTGAAGACGGCCCTCTACGGCGCCGACCCGAACTGGGGCCGCGTACTCTGTGCGATCGGCTACAGCGGCGCCGAGGTGGAGCCCGACCGGGTGGTGTTGCACTTCGGCGGCCTGCGCGTGCTCGAGGGCGGCCTGCCCCTGCCCTTCGACGAGCGCGCCGCCAGCGATCGGCTGAATGTGCCCGAGGTTGAGATCGATGCCGATCTCGGGCTGGGCACGGGCGAAGCAACAGTCTGGACCTGTGATCTGGGGCCGGACTATATCACGATTAACGCGGAGTACCGCACCTGATGGACACCGCCGCCCGCCGCGCGCTCGCCCGGGCGCTGGCTGCTCGCCTTCAGGCTCGCTATGGCGATGCCCTGCTCCTGGCCGGTATGGTTGGATCGGCCGTCCGTGGCGATGATACGCCCTACTCCGACCTCGATATGGTTGTGGTGGCACGCGATGGCGCGGCGATCGCCACGCGCACCTTCCTCTTCCAGGGCATCCCGGTGAGCCTCAGGGTCATCACGGAGCCTGTGCTCACGGCGGAGCTGCACGGGCCAGGGCTGGAGTGGCCATACTGGATGGGCGTACTGGAGGTGCTGCAGCCCCTGGCCGGCGACCCGGCCCACGTGGCGCGCTGGCAGGCCATGGGCCTGGCTCAGGACGAGCGCTCTTTTCGGGTGATGGTGGAGCGCCTGCTGCCTGAGTTGGTCTTCGAGGCCTATGGGCGTGTGCGCTCTTGCGCGGCCCGTGGCAACGAGCGCGACGCGCCAGCCCTGGCGCTGGAGGTCGTGTACGAACTGAAGACGGCGCTCTGCCTGCTGAACCGGCGCTGGGTCACCCGGGATTACTACGCCGGTATCGAGCAGAGTTTCGGCTTCCCGCTCATCCCCGAGGGCTACGCCGAGCTGGCGCCGCGCCTGCTCGATGCCCGCGAACTGGCCACGATCGTGCCCCTGGCGGGGCAACTCGTCGCGTCCTACTGGAAGCTGCTGGCTGTGCTCGGGGCTACGGTGCAGAACTATCAGAAGCTCGACGATGTGCCGGTGTAGATAGGTGAAGCAGATGGATCATCGACTCTGGGGAGGGCGATTCGCGGCCCCGAACGCCGAGGAGATGCGGCGCTACAACGACTCGTTCCGCTTTGACCGGCGCCTGGCCGATGTCGATATTACCGGCAGCGTGGCCTGGGCCGGGGCCCTGGAGCAAGCCGGCCTGATCAGCGCCGAGGAGTGCGAAGCGCTTACGCAAGGCCTGGAGCTGGTGCGCCGCGAGTTCGCCGATGGGCGCTTCGAGCCGAAACCGGGCGACGAGGACATTCACACCGCCATTGAGCGCCGGCTGCACGAACTGGTGGGAGAACCGGCCCTGCGGCTGCATACAGGCCGCTCACGCAACGACCAGGTTGCCACCAGCTTGCGCCTCTTCGCCATTGGCGCCGCCCGCCAGGTTGGCGAGCGCATTCAGGGCCTCCAGCTGGCCCTGGTGGAGCAAGCCGAGCGCCACGCCGATACGCTTATGCCCGGCTACACCCACCTGCAGCGGGCTCAGCCGATCACCTTCGGCCACTGGTGCCTGGCCTATGTCGAGATGCTCGAGCGCGACCGGCAGCGCCTCGAGGATGCGACCGCCCGTGCCCGGACCCTGCCGCTCGGCGCCGGGGCTCTGGCCGGCAATAGCCTGGGCGTAGAGCGCGAGCGCCTCACCGAGGCCCTGGACGAGTTCGATGCCGTGGCCGCCAACTCGCTCGACGCCGTGGCCGACCGGGACTTCGTAGCCGAACTGCTCTTCGCCTTCGCGCTCACGGGGGTGCACCTCAGCCGGCTCGCCGAGGACCTGGTGCTCTACAGTAGCGCCGAGTTCGGCTTCGTCGAGCTCGCGGACGAGTACAGTACCGGCTCCAGCCTGATGCCCCAGAAGAAGAATCCGGATAGCATGGAACTGCTGCGCGGGAAGAGCGGGCGCCTGCTCGGCAACCTGGTGACGATTATGACGGTGCTCAAGGGCCTGCCACTCACCTACAATAAGGACATGCAGGAGGATAAGGAGCCCTTCTTCGACAGTCTCGACACTCTGGATCTCGGCCTGCAGGTCGCGGCCGCCGCCGTGGCGACGCTGGTGGCCCGCCCGGAGCGCATGGCGGCGGCGCTCGATGACTCCATGCTCGCCACCGACCTGGCCGATGAGCTGGTGCGGCGCGGGGTGCCCTTCCGAGAGGCCCACGGCAAGGTCGGGCGGCTGGTGCGCCGTGCCATGGAGCTCCATCTGCCGTTGCGCCAGCTGCCCATCGCTGAGTACCAGGCCGTCCAGCCCGACCTGGGCCACGAAGTCTATGCGCTCTTCGACCCGGCCCGCAGCGTGGCGCGGAAGGACAGCCTTGGCGGCACTGCGCCGCAGCGGGTGCGTGAGCAGGTGGCCCGCTGGCGCGACCTGCTGGCCTAGCGCGCGGATGGCGTTCTGACGCACCCCGACCCTCCGCAGCCCGCTCAAGCGGTCCGGGACAGCTTTAGAGGCGTGTGGACATCGCCCACACCGCCACCACCGGCCAACCTGCGACGGCCACCAGCGCCGTCCCACCATGGAGACAACCTACCGCATCATGACCACGCTGCTCTACCAGCCCCCCGTCGTGCTTCCACGGCTCCACGCCCGGCCCGGCGCCGAGGTCGCCATTCGCAACGCCCGCGTGGGCGACGTGCCACGGCTCTACGAGATTATCAACTACTACGCGGCGCGCGGCGATATGCTGCCCAAAACGATGGATCAGCTCTACAACCGCGTGCGCAACTTCCGCGTGGCCGAGGCCGACGGCGAGGTGGTGGGCTGCGCGGCGCTGCACATCACCTGGGCCGACCTTGCCGAAGTGGTAAGCGTGGCCGTCCACCCCGACTTCCAGGGCCGGGGCCTGGGCCGGCTGCTAATCGAGCCGCTGTTCGATGAGGCCCGCGCGCTCGGCATCCCGACCCTCTTCACCCTCACCCTGCAGGTGGGCTTCTTCAGCCGGCTTGGCTTCCGCGAAGTACCGAAGCTGCGCCTCCCCCACAAAATCTGGCAAGACTGCACCACCTGCTTCAAGCAGGACCGCTGCGACGAGATCGCAATGGTGCGCGAGGTGTAGCGCCTCCTTGCCAGCTTTGCCAGCTTCTGCCAGCCGGGGGACCACCAGTTGTCGCTCGCCTGACGCGCATCGGCGGTAGGCCTGCCGTACAATGCGCGGCAGGATCGGCTGGAGGCACCCAGGGGAGCGCCATGCACCACCGGAGCGCGCGCGCGGCAGTGCTGGGCACGGGATCGGGAAGCGCCATGCGCGTGCTGGTGCTCGACAGTGATCCGGGCACCTGCCGGCAACTGGCGCTCAGCCTGGAGCGCAATAGCCTCTTCCCCATTGCCTGCACCGCCGTCTGCTCGGCCGAGGAGGCGCGCGCCCTGGTGCAAAGCTCGGCCCTGCCCTACGAGGCCATCCTGGTTGACCAGCACCTCGGTCCGGGGCCCGACGGCATCAGCGAGCTGCAAACCTTGCTGACGCTCAGCCCGACCAGTGGCGCGATCGTCTTTACCAGGGCCGGCGATATCCAGGCGGGCCGGCGCGCGCACGCCATTGGCGCCTACCGCTACCTGCACAAGCCCTTTACGATCGACGAACTGCTGCTGGTGCTGGAGACGCTTCGGCAGTGGCTCCAGACCAGAAAGCAGGTAACCTGGCTGCAGGTCGTGAACGCGTTTGCGGAGGACGCCCAGCACCTCCACAGTCGCCACGCGATCGAGCGCATTATCGTACAGCGCGGGCTGGCCCTGGGCTTCGACCGGGCCCGCCTGTACGTGGCCCACGCCGATGGGCAGGGCCTGGTCGGCGCGGCATGGGCCGGGGGCGAGCCGCCCGGCTTCACCCGGCAGCGTCTGACCTTCGCCGACTCGCCCTACCTGCTGCGGGTGAGCCTCAGCCGCTACCCGGTTATCTTCGACGGGCTGGAGCACGGCGAGACCGGGATCACGCGGCAGCGCGCCGGCCAGGGCTACCCGCCGCCGCGCGGCGAGTGGGTGGCGCTGCCGCTCAGGGCGGGCGACAAGCTGCTCGGCGTGCTCGCGCTCGACCGGACGACCCCCGGGCCGGCGATCAGGGGCGATCAACTACTGCGTCAGGCGCTCGTGCTCTTCGGGCGCCAGGTGGGCGCCGCCATAGAGCGAGCTGCCCTGCGCGAGGATGAGCAGCGCCGGAGCACCGAGGCCACCTTGCTGGCGCGGATCGCGCACCTGATCTCTGGCGCGGACGCCCGCCGCCCCTATAGCGAACTGCTCGAACAGCTACGCCAGCTCATCGCTCCGCTCCTGCCGGTAGACAGCTTCTTCGTCGCGATGCTGAACGAGGACTCGGGCTGGCTCGAGCTGCTGATCGATGTCGAGAATGGGCGCCTGCGCCCGGTGGAGCCCCTGCCGCCTGGTCGCGGCCTGACCCACCAGATCCTCGTGCAGAACCGTACCCTGTGCTTCAACGGCAAAGCAGAGCTCCGGGCCTTCCGCGAGGCCCACGCCGTCCAGCGGGTGCTCCAGGGGCGGGCCGCTCAGAGCTGGCTCGGCGTACCCCTGCAGGTCGAGGGGCGCGCCGTGGGCGCGCTGGTCGTCCAGAGCACCGAGTCCGGGCGGCACTACACTGCGGAGCACCAGCGCTTCCTGGAGGCCGTCGCCGCGCAGATCAGCGGCCCACTGCACAACCGCCGCCTGCGCGAGGCCGCCGAGGTGAATAGCCGGCGCCTGGCCGTGATCCACCAGGGCGCCACGGCGCTCATGCAGCTCACCGACCCCACCGATGAGTATCTCTGGCACGTCACCCTGACGATCGCCACGGCTGGCTACGGCCTGGGCTACAACCTCGCGATGGTCTTCCTGCTCCATCGCGGTGGCACCGTGCTGCGGGGCCGCATGGCGATCGGCCAGGGCAACCTGCGCCAGGCCCGCCGCAGCTGGGCCCAGGACGAGCAGCAAGGGCTGACCTTCGAGCGCTACCTGGAGCTGCTGCTGGCCGGCCGGCTGCGGCCCACCCCCCTGGACGGACCGGCACGTCAGATCGAGCTCAGCGCCGGCGCGGGCGCCGGGGCCCTCGGCACCGCCCTCGAGCGCCGCGAACACGTGCGTGTGCGCGAGAGTGACTTCAGCCAGCAGATCCCGCCCTTGCTGCAGAC
Source organism: Chloroflexi bacterium OHK40 (assembly GCA_004367505.1). Lineage (GTDB taxonomy): Bacteria > Chloroflexota > Chloroflexia > Chloroflexales > Chloroflexaceae > OHK40. The sequence continues at coordinate 15,961 of SFCB01000189.1, forward strand.
CTTGCTCCCCCACGGCGAGCGGGTGGAATATGATATTCTGCCCATCCTCGTGGGCAACCGCTGTCCCGGCGTGGTGCTGGTGGGCAACCCCCATCTGCGGCGCCACCTGGACCAGATGCCGCTCGACCAGCTACGCACCTGGCTCTCGCTGGTGGCCGCCGTTTTCGAGAGCCGTCGCCAGCGCCGGGCGGGCGAGCGTCTGGCCCGCGTGAGCCGCGAGATCCTGGCGCGGGCGGCTGACCAGCCTCTCAAGGCCACCCTCACCCAGATCTGCGAGTCGGCCCGGGTGCTCATGGGCGCGAGCTGCGCCGTGATCTACCCTCTGGCGCCCGGCGCGAGCGCCGAGCCGCGCTACCTGCTCGACGAGGCCGGCACCGATGGCCTGCAGTTCCCCTTGCTGCCCACCGACCAGCCCGGCCCCCATGGCGTCACTCGCCAGCTCATCCACACCGGCAACCCGCTCTGTATCGACGATGTCGCCGGCACCGATTGGTACACCCACGGCGACCACGCCAGCCTCTTCCTGCGACGTGAGGGCATCCGCGCCTTCGTCGCGATCGCCATCTTCGACCACGGCAGCGGCGAGCCCCGGGGCGTGCTCTTCGTGAGCTACCGCAGCACCCAGCGCTTCGGCCCCCGCGACGAGGAACTGGTGCGCTCCTTCGCCGAACTGGCCGGGCAGGCCATCCGCAACCGCGCCGACCGCGCCCTCATCGAGGCGATGGCCAGCAGCGCCGACGCCGCCCGACGCCAGCGCGAGCGTGAGCTCCAGATCTTCACGCGCCTGCTCTCCCGCACGCTTGAGCTCCCCTTGGAGCGCCCTGAGACCCAGCTCGACCTGGTGCACATGATCTTGCTGGCGGGCCAGGAGCTGCTCGACCAGCCCGACGTGCGCCTTGGCCTGGTCCTGCGGCTCTGGGAGCGCGATCCCCGCAGCGGCGCGGCCCTCGCACTGCGCCGCGAATTCTTCCTCGTAGACGGCGAGCTGCGCTTCTCGAATCACCGCCAGATCTTCCGCGGCATCACCGGTCGCGCCTTTGAGCGCGGAGAGGACCAGCTAGTAGACGACGTAACCACCCCCGAGTGGCGCGGGATCTTCTATCCGCAGCTCTCGCCTGATACCCGGAGCGAGCTGGATGTGCTCGTGCGACTTGATGGGCGCGTGATCGGCCTGCTCAACGTCGAGTCGCCCCGGGTGGCCGCCTTCACCCGCGAGCACCAGGGCGCGATGCGCCGCCTGGCCGACATCACCGCCCGCGCCCTGGAGACGAGCCACACCCAGCAGCACATCCAGGGGCTGCTCCAGGCCACACGCTCGATGATCGCCGCGACCGACCTGCGCACGACCTTGCAGGCCGTGCTCAACCAGATCCTGCGGCTCGGCCCGGAGCTCGCCGTTGTGACGATCTGGTACTGGGAGAGCGAGCGCCAGGCCATGGTGCCCGGCGTCCACCACGGCGTGAGGAACGAGACGCTGCTCTACGACGACACCCTGCTGCTGGAGAACACCGTGCTTGGCCAGGTGGTGCGCTCGCCAGAGCCGATCTGGGCCGAAGATGTGGGCCGCCACCCCGTGATGAATGGCCGCTTCGTGAACCACGAGGAGATTTGCTCGGCGGTGGCCTTCCCACTACGAGTCGGTGACGGCAACGAGCCCGATGAACTGGCGGCGGCCCTGGCCCTCCCTCCCAGTCTGGGCGACAGCCGCACCCGCACCCAGACGATCGGCGCGCTCTTCCTGAACTACCGCCACCCCCATCGCTTCACGCGCCACGAGCGGGTGATCTTCCCCCTGGTGGCCGCCATCGTCGCCGCCTGCATCCGCGACGCGCTCGCCTTCGAGCGGCTGCGCAAGCAACGCCAGCGCCTCGCGGCGGCCACCGAACTGGCCCGCGCCGTTGGCGCCACCCTCGACCTGGACCGCGCCCTGGAGGCGATGCTGCGCACCCTGCGTAGCCTGCTCCAGAACCGTACCCGCGAGATCCAGATCTGCGTGCTGCTCGCCGACGAGCGCGAGACGACGCTCACCTTTACCCAGGCCTCCCGCCACTTCTACGACTGGCACTACATCGAGAACAATAAGCTGCTGCCGATCCAGCGCGACGCCGCCGCTCGCGGGAGCATCGCCAGCCGCGTAGCCCGCCGGGCCATCACCGAGCGCCGGCCGGTGCTCGATGTGACGAACGATACCGCCAGCGACCCCGACTACGTGCTGGCGAACGCAGCCACCTGCGCCCAGCTCTCCCTGGCCCTGCTCAGCCCCGAGCACGACCGGCTGCTCGGCGTGCTGGTGATCGAGAGTAGCCGGGCCAACTCGTTCGACCGCGACGACGAGCTACTGATCGAGAGCCTGGGCCCCAGCATCAGCCTGGCGATCGCCCGCGCCCGCGAGAACGCCGACCGGCGCTTCCACGCCTCGGTGGCCGGTGTCACCGCCTGGGTAGGGGAGATCGCCCACGATATCGGCACCGTAATCAGCGACGCCCGGCGCGCCCTCTACCGCCTGCAGAAAGAGCTCGACGACGAGCATGTGGGCCGCCTGGGAACGATCACCGAGAGCCTCAGCCGTCTGCGCCGCATGACGACCGCACCCTTCAAGGCCGTGACCGACGAGCCCTACGACCTGAACCCCTGGCTGCACGCCCAGATCCGCCGGATCGTCGAGCAGCGCGCCGGCCGGCCCGTGTCGCTCACCTTTGAGCTGTCACCCGAGCCCCTGGTTGTTGAGGCATCCGAACTGCTGCTCGACCGCGCCTTGAGCCACCTGGTGCGCAACGCCCGCCAGGTGCAGCCGATCGGCTGCGTGATCCGCATTCGCACCTTCCGGGAGGGCTCCACCGCCCGGATCTGGGTGCAGAACAATGGCCCCGAGATCCCCGAAGACCTCCAGCGGCGCCTCTTCGTCGAGCGGATCGAGGATGCCCAGCGCGAAGATGGCGAGGGCGGGCTCGGCCTGCTCCTCTCGCGCTGGGTGATGCGCACCCTCCGTGGCGACATTGAGCTCGTCTCGCCGCGTGATCCCGTCACCTTCGGGCTCTGGCTGCCCCTGGTGACCACGCCCGCGCAGGAGAACGTATGAGCCCCCGCGCCCCGATCGCCGTGCTGGTCGTCGACGATAACCCCGAGCATCGCAAGGACTACGCCGAGTTCGTGGAGAGCTGGGGCTACGCCCCGGTGGTGGCCCAGGGCGATGGCCAGCAGCTCATCGCCGACGCCGAGCAACTCGCCGCCCGCGCCCGCTGCCCGATCGCCATCGTGGATATGCGCCTGATCGAGGACAAGGACCCCAACGATAAGAGCGGGCTCGAGCTCATCCGGCGCCTGCGCTACACCCGCTCGATCGTGCTCACCTCGTTTGGCACCACCCGCACCACCGTGCAGGCGCTCCAGGAGTACGGCGCCGCCGACTTTGTGGACAAGGCCGAGGACCCCGACGACCTGCGGTTGGCCCTGGAGCGGCTAGCCACGGAGCTGCGGCGCACCGGCAACGGCCCACAGATCCTCTGGATGCGCGGGCTCTCCTCGGCCACGGTGCTCGGCCAGATGTTCCCCGGCCGCGCCGACATCCCCCCCGATGAGCCCGAGACGCTGGTGCGCCAGCTCTTCCGCGAACGCGAGTGGGTGCGCCTGACGCTCATCACCGCCAATGCGGGCGAACCCTCCTCCGAGACACTCCTCCCTGAGGATGTGAGCACCGCCCTGCGGCGTGTCTCGCGGGTTTTTGTGGCCGAGATCGCCGGCGAGCAGGCGCTCCAGGTTGTCAAGCTGGCTCGCACCGACAAGATCGAGCGCGAGGCGGCCAACTACGCGGCCTATGTGGCCGCCGGCCTGGCCGGAACCTACCGCCCCGAGATGACTGGCACGGCACTCTTCTACGATCTCGGGGCGATCGCCTACCGCCTGGTGGGCTTCGAGCATCTGGACGAGGGAAAGGCCCGGATCTTCACCCGCTACTACCGGCGGACAAGCGATGTGAACACGATCGTCGAACCGCTGCGCCACTTCTTCGGCTTCAGCGCCTGGGGACACTGGTACCGCAGCACCGACGTACGCAGCCTGGATGGCACGCTGGTAGAAGCCTACGACCGGAGCTGGCGCGGCGCACTCACCAGCCGCTCCCGCGCCTGGGCCAGCGAGGCACCGACCCGCCGCTTCGGGGCCATCCCCGTGGAACTCCCCAACCCCGGCCGCTGGTTCGTCGACAATCGCCAGCGCTGCGAGAGCCTGCGCAACCTGCGCCAGGTGATCACCCACGGCGACCTCCACGGCGACAATCTGTTTGTCGATGGCCGCTACGCCTGGGCGATCGACTTCGAGCGCACCGGCTACGGCCCCATCCTGCGCGATGTGGTCGAGCTCGTGCAGGATCTGATGGCGCGGATCGCTGAGTTCCACGCCGCCGAGCTCCCCCTGGTCTATCAGCTTGCGGTAGCGATCTGCGGGCCGCGCGGGCCCGATGAGGCCCTGCGACCCACCCGGGCCATCCTGGGCCACCCGGAGGCGCGGAAGCTACTGGAGGTCGTGCAGTTCCTCCAGACGAAGGCCTTCCAGCGCGCCCAGTACGACGACCGGCGCGAGTACCTCTGGGGGCTCCTCTGTAACCACCTTTTCGTCTCTACCAAGCTCCCCGTCGAGGGGCCACGCTGGACGCGGGCGATGCTCTACGCAGCGGTGATCTGCGAGCGTTTGGAGCACTGGGCCGAGCCGGAGTGGCCGCCCGCTAGCTGGCCCCAGGTAGAATGGGAGGCGCCGTTGCTCAGCCTCTGAGCCCGGACTCGCGGGCTCCTCTCCGTGGAATCACGTTGCGCTGCGGGTCCCTCGTCGCCGCAGCACGCTCAGCCCTCCAGTCGCCCCTCGGCGAGCCGCACACCCACGCCCCGGTGGGTAATCAGGTGGCGCGGGCTGCGCCCATCGTCGCCGAGCGCATCGCGCAGGCGCCGCAGTAGCGTGTCGATGCGGTCGTCGTTCACATCCAGACTCTCGTCCGGGTAGAGCGCGGCCAGGATCTCCTCGCGGCGGCAGACCTGCCCGGCACGGCCCGCGAGGAAGACGAGCATGCTGAACTCCAGGGGCGTGAGGCGCTGCTGGAGCAGCCGGCCATCGACCCACACCTGGCGCTGCCGCTGATCGACCACGATACCGCCCGCGTCGGCGCCCCGGGTGCGCACATAATCGGCGAAGAGCAGTGTGAAGAGTGCGGGCGGATCGCCCCGCACCAGCCCGGTGGTAACCAGCTCGGCCAGCGTCTCCGCATCGCCCGGCTCACGGCCAGCCGCCAGCCGCCGGACCAACTGCTGCTCTTCCGGCAGCAAGTCGCCCCAGAGCTTGGCGCACTCCTGGGCAACCTCGGGCAGCGCGAGCAGCGCTTGAGCATCGGCGGGCGCGCCATCGACGAGCTTCCAGTAGATCGCGCGGAGCAGGCCGGGGTGCCCGCCACTGAGGAACAGGGCGGTGGTGATCACGTGATCGTCCAGGGTGGCGCCACGCCGCTCAGCGATACGCGCCAGCATCAAGCGGGCATCGGCGGCGTTGTACATCGGCAGGCCAAAGACGTGGGGCTCGAACAGCTCCCAGAACGCCTCCACCGCCGCCGTATCGCCGCGCCCACGGGCACGGGCGCGCTGCAACCGCTCGCGGGTGATCGTCAGATAGATCAGCCGGTACTTGAATTCGTCCCGCAGGAAGCGTAAGTTGAGGAAGAGCCGCGCATCCAGATCGCGCCACAGGTCCTCGAACTGGTCGAAGATGAGCACCACCCGCAGACCGTACTCGCCGCAGAGGCGGGCGCAGATCCGCTCCAGGTAGCGCACAGCCAGCACCTGGCCGCCGTGGGCGAGCATCCCGCTATGGAAGCGATCCAACTCCTGGACGAACGTGGCCGGCATGGCCCGCCGCTCGGCCTCGCGGATCAGCCGGTGGACGATCAGCTCCAGCAGCGCGAACTCAGCCGGGTGCCCATCGATGACGAGGGCGTTGCTGTCGATCAGCACCACCCAGAACGCATCGCCCAGGTGGGTCGTGCGTACCTCGTCGAGCTGCAGGTAGCGGGCGAAGTTCGACTTGCCCATCCCCCCAACGCCGATCACCGAACAGCACTCGCCAGCGCGCAGGCGGGCAATCAGGGGCGCCACCATGGCGGCGCGGGCGCTCTCGGAGGGCGCAAGGTTCCAGGGTTCGGTGGGCATCATCGGCCGCTCCTCTCGCAGGGTGTGGTTGCCGGGGGGCGCTGTATTATACCCTGTCGTTTCTTTCGTGGATCACCGCCGGGCTGGTGCGGGAGCGCGTTCCCGCTGAGACGCCCCCGTCCCTCCACCGCCACCCCCAGCGGCGTGTCCAGCGCCGGGCTGGTGCGGGAGCGCCTTCCCGCTGAGACGCCCCGGTGGGGCGTCTGTACGCCGCAGGATCGAGGTGGCGGGCCGCTCA
>SFCB01000091.1 GCA_004367505.1 Chloroflexi bacterium OHK40
CTCATCACCCCCACCGCAGCCTCCCCTCATATCAAATCTGGCCCGATTGTGTGCATCGCTCCCTCTCGACTGCCTGATCTGTCTGCCCCTGAACGCTTGAGCGGGCGTGACACAAGTGCGCCGAGGGTGTCGTTCCCGCTTTCGCGGGAACCCAGCCCCTCGCCTTCGCGGGGGCAGGCCCCGCTTGTGCGGGGACTTGCGCGGGAACCCGACGCCCATCCCGCCGCGCCGACAGCCCCACCGCCCCGCCGCCCGCCCATTTGGCTGGCTTGCCAGAGTGCCTGCGCGCAGGGTATAGTGGCAAGTGGGCCAGCGTGGCCATAACCAGACTCTGCATGATCGCCTGGGGTGCAGCGGGCTGCGGCTCACCAGGGTGCCGACGATGGATGGCGCTTCCTGACATTGAGCGCCAGCGGCGCCCCGCTTCCTGAACGGACAGCATGCATGGCGAAACCAGTCATCCTCACGGTTGACGATGACCCGAACGTGCTTGCGGCGATCGCCCGCGACCTGCGGCGCCGCTATGCCGAGCAGTACCGTATTCTCCGGGCCGACTCCGGCGCGAGCGCGCTGGAGGCCCTCCACGAGCTACGCCAGCGCGACGAGCGTGTGGCGCTCTTTCTGGCCGACCAGCGCATGCCCGGCATGAGCGGGGTTGAGTTTCTTGCGCAGGCGATCCAGCTCTTCCCCGAGGCGCGCCGCGCGCTCCTTACCGCCTACGCCGATACCGATGCCGCCATCCAGGCGATCAATAGCGCTTCGGTCCACTACTACCTGCTCAAGCCGTGGGATCCCCCCGAGGAGCAGCTCTACCCGGTGCTCGACGACCTGCTCGACGAGTGGCAGGCCACTCACCGGCCGGTCTTCGATGGCCTGCGCATCGTCGGCCATCGCTGGTCGCCCGAGACTCACGCCCTCAAGGAATTTCTCGCCCGCAACCACGTGCCCTATCTCTACCTCGACATCGAGGCCGACCCGCAGGCCCGCGAACTGGTGGAACTTGCCGGGCTGCAGGCGGCCCGCCTGCCGCTGGTGCGCCTCACCGACGGCCACTGGCTCACGGCGCCCGCGCCGGCCGAACTGGCCGAGCGGGTGGGCCTGCGCCGCCAGGCCGCCGCGAGCCACTACGACCTGGCGATTGTTGGTGGTGGGCCCGCCGGCCTGGCCGCCGCCGTCTATGGCGCATCCGAGGGCCTGCGTACGGTACTGATTGAGCGCGAGGCTCCCGGCGGCCAGGCCGGCACGAGCTCGCGGATCGAGAACTACCTCGGCTTCCCCTCTGGGCTCAGCGGCGGCGACCTCGCACGACGCGCGGTGGCCCAGGCCCGCCGTTTCGGCGTCGAGATCCTCTCGCCTGTCGAGGTCTCCGGATTGCGCGCCGAGGGTCCTTACCGCATCCTCACCCTCAGCGACGGCAGCCAACTCAGCGCCTTCGCCGTCGTCGTGGCCTCCGGCCTCTCCTACCGCCGGCTCGAAGTTCCCGGCGCCGATGCCCACACTGGCGCCGGGGTCTACTACGGCGCCTCGATCACCGAGGCGATCTCCTGCCAGGGCCAGCCGGTCTTCATCGTCGGCGCCGGCAACTCTGCCGGCCAGGCCGCCGTCTACCTCGCCGGCTTCGCCTCCGACGTGGTGATACTCGTCCGCGGCTCCAGCCTTGGTGCGAAGATGTCGCAGTACCTCGTTGACCGGATCGAGCAGACGCCGAATATCAGTGTGCGCACCGGCTGTGAGGTCGCGGCAGTGCACGGCTCCGACCATGTAGAGGCGCTCACGCTCTGCCACCACGACGGCCACGAGGAGCGCGTTCCCGCCTCCGCGCTCTTTATTTTCACCGGGGCCAGCCCCCATGCCGATTGGCTCGGCGATGCCGTGCGCCGCGATGCCCAGGGCTTTGTGCTTACCGGCCCTCAGTTGATCGAGCACGGCCGCCGCCCTCAAGGGTGGGACGTGGACCGTGAGCCCTTCTTGCTTGAGAGCAGCCTCCCCGGAGTCTTCGTGGTGGGCGACGTACGGGCTGGCTCCGTCAAGCGCGTTGCCTCGGCCGTCGGCGAGGGCTCGATCGCCGTCCAGTTTGTTCACCAGCACCTTGCACGGCTCCGCTAGCACGGCACCACTGTGCTTTTGCGGGATCGCGACCCCGCCCGATCGGGGTGGTGGCCACGGGCTCCGCGCGGGCTGGATGCTGGACGGTACTGGCGGCCACAGAGGGAGATGCGCATGATCACACACCAGGACCTCGCCAGCCTGTCGCTCTTCGAGGATTTGACCGACGACGAGCTCGACTGGTTGATCGCCAACAGCACCGAGCAACTGCTCGCCACGGGTGACTACTTCATCCACGAGGGTGAGCCCGCTGACCGCTTCTACGTGGTGCTCGAAGGCGAGCTCCAGGTGATCCGCACCCACAATGGTCGCGAGACGGTGATGGGCACGACGCCTCGCGGGATTATGGGCGGCGAGCTCGCGATCCTCAACGGCATTCCCTCCAGCGTAACGGCCCGCGCCATCCTGCCCTCGCGCCTGATGGTGCTCGGCCTGGCTGCTTTCCGCCAGATGTTCGCCGCCGCGCCACCGCTCGGCACTAGAGTGCTCCAGACAGCCGCGGAGCGCATGCAGAATTTCGCGGCCTTCCAGAAGCAGCAGGAGAAGCTCGCCGCCCTCGGCAAGCTCTCCGCCGGCCTCGCCCACGAGCTGAATAACCCCGCCTCGGCGGCCCAGCGGGCGGCCTCGAGCCTCCGCACCGCCCTGCCGGTGCTCCAGAGCCGGGCCTTGCGCCTCTGCAAGCTCGGTATGGGCGCCGAGCAGATCGACCGCCTGGCAGCCTACCAGGAGACGCTTGTCGCCCGCCTGGGGAGCCTCGCCCCACTCTCCACGATCGAACGCTCCGACCGGGAGGATACCCTGGGCGACTGGCTCGCCGAGCGCGATGTGCCCGGTGCCTATGATGTGGCCGCCGCCCTGGTGGAGCTCGGTGTGACCGCCGAGGAGCTCGATGGCATGATCGCCGATCTGCCCCTCGGCGCCGTGGCTGAAGCCCTGGCCTGGCTCGCCGAGTCGGCCGCCGCCGATGGTCTGCTCCGCGAGATCGAGCTGAGTAGCCGCCGTATCGCCGAGCTCGTTGCCGCCGTGAAGGCTTATTCCTACATGGACCAGGGGCCCGTGCAGGAGGTGGATATCAATCGCGACCTGGAGAACACCCTCACCGTCCTCGGCCACAAACTCAAGAAGGGTGTGACGGTCGAGCGCGAGTATGCCCCGGCGCTCCCCAGGATTCTGGGGCGTGGCGGCGAGTTGAACCAGGTCTGGACGAATATCATCGTCAACGCGATCGAGGCTATGGGCTACAAAGGGACCATCCGCCTCACGACCCGCGCTGAGCACGACTTCGTGATGGTCGAGATCGCCGATGATGGCCCGGGGATCGCGCCGGAGATCCTGACGCGCATCTTCGAGCCCTTCTTTACGACCAAGGGCGTCGGCAAGGGCACGGGCCTGGGCCTCGATATCAGCTACCGGATCATCAAGCAGCACAACGGCAGCATCGAGGTGCAATCCCGGCCCGGCCACACCCGATTTATCGTGCGGCTCCCGGTCGGGAAGAGCAAGGCGTAGGGTCCGCCCACCGTCGCAACGCGGCCCTACTGTGGCCCTGTGGGTTTGCCACGGCGCGCGACGTTCCAACCCCACCGGTGGGGCGCGGGGGCTCCGTGGCTTACTGTACGCGCCGGCGGCTACGGCACTTTCAACGCCACGCGCCGGGACTCTCAGGGGCCTCCGCCCAGCCCCGCGCCAATGGGGAACCCGGGCACCACTCGCGGCGCCCGGCGTCGTCCCCTGGATGCCCGTGAGCGCGCTACGGGCAGGGCTTGAACGCCCATCCGGCACAGCCCTGCGGGGCGCGAATGTTGACGCTCCCCGGCCAGCGTGGTAAAATCCCACCGGCTGTCGGGGTAGCTCAGCGGTAGAGCAAACGGCTCATAATCGTTAGGTCGCGGGTTCGAATCCCGCCTCCGACACCACCATCAAGCGACCATGGACCAGGGACCAGCGACCAATGCCACGGGCATTCGTCACGTCCGAGGATCCGTGGTCGCCTCTGTTTTAGCCATTACCTACCGCTGCCAGCAACTTCAGCCTTGCTGCTCCTCTCTGGTGGCCTGGGCCACACGCTGCTTTCGCTGGATGGTGATCTCGCTGCGATGCCATGGTAGAGTGTCTGACCCCGCGCGATCGTGGTGTTGAGCCACGAGTTGCTGGTTTCTGGCCCCTGGTTCTGCGTTCGCGGTCTTTGGTTCTGAGTTCGCGGTTTTCGGCTCGCAGCTCTCTATGAGCGACCTGCTGCTCCACCGCGTCCGCGTATTCCTGCTCAGCCACAGGCTCTTCTCACCGGAAGCCCTGCTGCTCGTGGCGGTCTCCGGCGGGCCCGATTCGCTGTGCCTGCTCCACCTCCTCTACCGGCTTGCCGCACAGGGCGGCCCACGGTTGCACGTAGCGCACCTCGACCACGGCCTGCGGCCCGAGGCAGTGGCAGAGGCCAGCCGGGTGGCGGCCCTGGCCGCCGCGTGGGGCCTCCCCGCCACCGTGGAGCGGCGCGCCGTGCGAACCCGACCGGGGGATGGTGGCCCGATGGCTGCGGCACGGCGCGTGCGCTACGCCTTCCTGGCCGAGCTCGCCCGCGCTAGCGGCGCCAACGCCGTGGCCGTGGCCCACCAGGCCGACGACCAGGCTGAGACGGTGCTGATGCACCTGATCCGCGGCGCCGGTCTCGCTGGCCTGCGCGGGATGCGCGCGGCCGTACCCTGGGAGGAGTGGGGGCAGCGCGCCACTGAGGCGCGCTGCCCGGAGCCGGTGCCTGCCCCTCTCCACGCCCCCGCCCTGATCCGCCCACTGCTCGACACCACCCGCACCGAGATCACGGGCTACTGCGCCGAGCACGGGCTTGCCCCCGTCGCCGATCCGAGCAACAGCTCCCCGCGCTACGCCCGCAGCCGCGTGCGCCGCCTGCTCCACGACCTCGCCGCCGAGAATCCGCAGGTGGTCGAGGCAATCGGTCGCAGCGCCACACTGGTTGGCGACGACTTCGCCTACATCCAGAGCCAGCTCGCTGTGGCCTGGCCTGGCCTGGCCATCGAGGCACCCGGCCAGATCGCCTTCGCTCGTCCCGCCTGGGAGCACCTGCACCCCGCCCTGCAACGCTACGCCCTGCGCCGCGCCGCCGGAGCCCTCGGCGCACCCGAGTTGAGCATGCCCCAGGTCGAGGCCGCCCGGGCCCTCGCCACGCGCCCGGGCCGGCGCATGCGTCTGGGCGCCAACCTGCGCCTTGAGGTCGAGCATGCGCGCATCGTCATGACCCGCCCCGAGGCGCTCGCCCCGGCTGCGGCCCCCCAGCTCGCCGTGGACGAACTACCCCTCGCCACCCCGGGCGTTACCCCGCTCGGCCGGGGCTGGCGTTGTGTGGTGGGGCCCACGCCTGCCGCGCCCCCCTCGCCCTGGCAGGTGGCGCTCCGCCCCGAAACGCTCGATGGCCCGCTCCGGTTCCGGCGGCGCCGCCCGGGCGACCGCTTCCGCCCGGTGGGTGGCCCTGGGAGCCGCAAGCTCCAGGACTTCTTCGTCGACCGGAAGGTGCCCCGCGATCTGCGCGACGCCTGGCCCATCCTCGCCACCCCCACCTCGATCGTCTGGGTGGCTGGCCTGCGCCCCGACGGACGCTTTGTGGCTGAAGCCCGGAGTCAGAGTACAATCTGGGTGAGCCTCCTGTACGAGCCGGAGACGTAACCGATCCACCTCGGCACAGCCGAGAACGAGGAATCGCCGTACGGCCACACAGGGCCGACTTCACAACGCAGATAGGACTGCTCTATGCATCACGACATCGCCAGGATCCTGATCGCGCCCGAGCAGATTCAGCGCCGAGTACAGGAACTGGGCACACAGATTGCTGCCGACTATACCGGAGAGAACGACCTGTTGCTGGTGGGGGTGCTCAAGGGCTGCGCGATGTTTATGGTCGACCTGGCCCGCGCCATCGAGCGGAACCTGGCAATCGACTTCATTGCCGTAGCCAGCTATGGCGCCAGCACCGAGTCGAGCGGTGTCGTGCGCGTACTGAAGGACCTGGACACCGACATCAACGGCCGCCACGTGCTGATCGTCGAGGATATTATCGACAGCGGCTTGACCCTGGCATACCTCCGCAGCCAGTTGCTGCGCCGTAACCCCGCCAGCCTGCGCATCTGCACCCTGCTGAACAAGCCCGAGCGCCGCACCGCCGATGTACCGGTCGACTATATCGGCTTCGACATTCCGAACGAGTTCGTGGTCGGCTATGGCCTCGATTATGCCGAACATTACCGCAACCTGCCCTACATCGGCGTGCTCAAGCCCGAGGTATACAGCCACCCGGCCTAGCGCTCGCCCACACGACCCCGGCGCGTACAGCCGCCCCACCGGGGCGGCTCACCCATCGCCCACACCGCCCCGGCGCATACAGCCGCCCCACCGGGGCGGCTCACGCCATCACGATGGCCCCGGCACGTACAGCCGCCCCACCGGGGCGGCTCACGCCATCACGATGGCCCCGGCGCGTACAGCCGCCCCACCGGGGCGGCTCACCCATCGCCCACACCGCCCCGGCGCGTACAGCCGCCCCACCGGGGCGGCTCATCCATCGCCCACACCGCCCCGGCGCGTACAGCCGCCCCACCGGAGCGGCTCACCCCGATCACGATGGCCCCGGCATGCTAGAGCCGCCCCACCGGGGCGTCTCAGTCCTTGCTATCGGCTTCCACCTGCCGGGAGCGTCTCGCCCGCCCCGGCTGGATGCAGGCGGGACGCCAGCGCTCCCACGCCGCATCTATGCAAAGTCTTGGCGTCAGATGACGAGCGCGCCAGGCTACTAGCTCCGGATGGGGGCGTCGAGGCGCCCCTGGAGGGCGCTCTCCCGGCCATCCCGCAACCTCACCGTGGCCCGTCACCAGTGTCGTGTTGAGGCTGGCACCTGGCTGTCGCCTGCATGCAGGTGATCCAGATTACATTCATGGTGTGATCTGGTTCTCTTGAAATGGCAAGAAGCCGTTTGCTATAATGCATTCACGGCGTTAGAAAGCGCGGTGTCGGCTGGACATTCGCGCGTAGTCGCCGTTGCTGACATACGTCCTGGAGAATGGAAACAACGCATGGGCGATAATCGTTGGCTCAAGAACAGCTTTGTCTATCTGATCATCCTGGTCGCGGCTCTGGCCTTGTTCTTCCAGTATTTCGGGCAGACCTCGAGCCAGAACACCGAGAAGGGCATTGCCGAGGTGATCGCCGATGCCCAGGCCGGTCGTGTGAAGTCGATCGCGGCCCAGGCCGGGGACGAGCAGATCGTCGTCACTTATAACGATGGTACCGAGTACCGCTCGCGCCTGGAGAGCACCGACAGTGTGATGAGCCTGCTGGCGGACTACCAGGTACCGCTCACGAACAGCGAGGGTCGCCAGCTGCTGAATGTGCGTGTCAGCCCGGCGCCCGCCTGGGGTGGGCTGCTCAGCATCTTTACCATTCTGCTCCCAACCCTGCTGCTGATTGGCTTCTTCGTCTTCTTCATGCGCCAGGCCCAGGGCTCGAACAACCAGGCCCTCTCCTTCGGCAAGAGCCGCGCGCGCATGTTCGCCGGCGACAAGCCCACCGTCACTTTTGCCGACGTGGCCGGCCAGGAGGAGGCCAAGCAGGATCTCACGGAGATTGTCGAGTTCCTCAAGTTCCCCGACAAGTTCGCCGCCCTCGGCGCCCGCATCCCCCGTGGTGTGCTGATGGTCGGCCCGCCCGGAACGGGGAAGACGTTGCTCTCCCGCGCTGTGGCCGGTGAGGCTGGCGTGCCCTTCTTCAGCATCTCTGGCTCCGAGTTCGTCGAGATGTTCGTGGGTGTGGGCGCGAGCCGCGTGCGCGACCTGTTCGATCAGGCCAAGCGCAACGCGCCCTGCATCGTCTTCATCGACGAGATCGATGCCGTCGGTCGCCAGCGCGGCGCCGGCCTCGGAGGCTCCCACGATGAGCGCGAGCAGACGCTCAACCAGATCCTCGTCGAGATGGACGGCTTCGACACCAATACCAATGTGATTGTGGTCGCCGCCACCAACCGCCCCGACGTGCTCGACCCGGCGCTGATCCGCCCCGGCCGCTTCGACCGCCAGGTGGTGCTCGACGCCCCGGATGTGCGCGGCCGCGTGGATATCCTCAAGGTGCATACCAAGGGGAAGCCCCTCTCTGACGATGTGAACCTCGAGGTGATCGCCCGCCTGACCCCGGGCTTCTCCGGCGCCGACCTGATGAATGCCGTCAATGAGGCGGCCATCCTCGCCGCCCGGCGCTCCAAGAAGAAGATCGGCATGTCGGAGCTGCAAGACTCGATCGAGCGCGTGGCCCTCGGTGGCCCCGAGCGCCGCTCCCGTGTGATGACCGACCGCAAGAAGCTTGTCGTGGCCTACCACGAGTCTGGTCACGCCATCACCGGCGCGGCCATGCCCCGGGCCAACAAGCTCCAGAAGGTCACGATCATCCCCCGTGGCCGGGCAGGCGGCTATGCCCTCTTCCTCCCCGACGAGGACAATATGGGCTTGCAGTCGCTCGCCTACTTCAAGGCCGATATGGTGGTGGCCATGGGCGGCCGCGCCGCCGAGGAGATCGTCTTCGGCCCCGAGGAGATTACCACCGGCGCCAGCCAGGATCTCGTCACCGTTACGCGCACCGCGCGGGCTATGGTCACGCGCTTCGGCATGAGCGAGAAGCTCGGCCCGATCGTCTTCGGCGAGAAGGAGGAACTGATCTTCCTTGGCCGTGAGATCAGCGAGCAGCGCAACTACGGCGATGAGGTGGCCCGCGAGATCGATAACGAGGTTCACCGCCTCGCCAGCGAGGCCTACGATAACGCCTACCAGATCCTGGTGAACAATCGGGCAGTGCTCGACGATATGGCCAACGCCCTGCTCGAGTTCGAGACCCTGGAGGGCGAGCAACTCGCCGAGCTCCTCAGCCGCGTCAAGCCCCTGGTGCTCGACATGAGCCGTAACGGCAAGCCCGACACGAGCACCACCGCGCTTCCCCCGCCCCCGCCCACTGCGGGCACGCTCCCCGCGTAAGCGAGGGAACGGGGTAGAGGGCACAGAGAACAGGGTCGGGCAGCTTCGCCACAGCGAAGCGCACGGCAAAAACAAGGAGGCAGTTCGCCCGAAAGGGCGGCTGCCTCCTCTGCTATCCCGGTCCCCGGTTCTCTACTCTACGTTATCAATCTGCGCCCGTTGCAGGCTCCCGCTGTAGTCCACGTACACGCTCTTCCACTCGCTGAACACATCCAGCATCGTCGGGCCGGCCTCGCGGTGCCCATTGCCCGTGGCCTTCACGCCGCCGAAGGGCAAGTGGATCTCGGCGCCGATCGTCGGTGCATTGATATAGACAATCCCTGCCTCGAGCTCGTGCATCGCCCGGTAGGCCGCGTTAATGTCGCGGGTGTAGATTGACGAAGAGAGGCCGTAGGCCACGTCGTTCGCCACGGCCAGCGCTTCGTCCAGGCTACCCACCTCGATCACACTCAGCACCGGCCCGAAGATCTCCTCGCGGGCGATCCGCATCTCCGGGGTGACGCCCGTAAAGACCGTGGGCTGCACGAAGAAGCCGTGGTCGTAGTCACCGCCGGTGAGCCGGTTGCCCCCGCAGCGCAGCGTGGCGCCCTCGCCCTTGCCCACCTCGATGTAGCTCAGCACCCGCTCCAACTGCTCGCCATTCACGAGCGGGCCCATCTCTGTGTCGGGGTGCAGCCCATTGCCCACCCGCAGGCCCTGCGCCCGCTCCACGATCCGCTCCACCAGCGTACTGGCCACCGCCCGGTGGACGATCAGGCGGCTGGTGGCGGTGCAGCGCTGACCCGTGGTGCCAAAGGCCGCCCAGACTACGCCTTGCAGCACCAGATCCAGGTCCGCGTCGTCCATCACGATCAGCGGGTTCTTGCCGCCCATCTCCAGGCTCACCCGCTTGATCTGCCTGGCGCCGAGCTCGTAGACCAGCCGGCCCACCTCGGTGCTCCCGGTAAAGGAGACCACCGGCACATCGGGGTGCTCCACCAGCGGCTGCCCGGCGCTCGGCCCGTACCCGGTAACGATATTGACCACACCTGGCGGCAGGCCCGCCTCTACCAGACACTCCACCAGGTTGAAGGTGCTTACCGAGGCATCCTCGCCCGGTTTGATCACCACGGTGTTGCCGCACACCAGGGCGGGCAGCATCTTCCACGAGGCGATCGCCATCGGAAAGTTCCACGGCGTAATCATTCCCACCACACCGATCGGCTGGCGCATGCTCATCTGGAACTTGTTGGGCAGCTCCGAGGGCGTGGTGACGCCGTGCATGCGCCGCCCCTCGCTGCCGGCGTACTGGGCCATGCCGATCGCTTCCACGATGTCGCCGCCGGCCTCGAAGAGCGGCTTGCCCATCTCCCGCGTCAGGTCGCGGCTGTAGCGCTCCTTGCGCGCCTGGAGCAACTCCGCCGCCTTGAGCAGGATCTCGCCACGGCGCGGCGCCGGCACCTTCTTCCAGGCCGGATACGCCGCCTTCGCCGCTGCCACCGCCGCATGCACGTCATCGGCGCCGCTGTCCTGGAACACGCCCACCAGATCGCGCTGGTCGGCCGGATTGCGGCGCTCGAAGGTCTTCCCCGTGCTGCTAGCGACGAACTCGCCGCCGATCAAGTTCTTATATTCCCGCGTCTCCATCGCGATCCTCCCTGCTACTGCGGCCACGTCGCCGCGCTCGCCCGGTATTATAGCCGCAGCACCGTTCTTCCTGGTGGGCCCGCGAACGTCGCGCGGGTGCCAGGGCAGGGAAGGCGAACAGCCGGGGGCGTGGCAGACAGCCCCGGCTCACCCGTTCCCAGGCGCTATCATCCACCAGGCAACACGCCCCAGACGGCGTACAGGCTGCGAATCGGGAACGCTATGCTTTCATTCTTCTGGATCGCGCAGATCGCGAACGCCCTGACCTTCGCGGTCGCGCTGGCGGCCGCGCTGATCGTGCTGTGGCTTGGCCCCCGGCGCTGGACAAACCTCAGCTTCGCGGCCCTGCTCGCCGCGATTATGATCTGGATGGGCGGGAGCGTCGCCGCCCGGGCGATCGTCAACCAGCCCGAACTCGGCGGCGACGCCACCGCCGTGATGAACTGGGTCGCTCTGGGCTTTGCCCTGGTCGGAATCACGCTCTTCTGGTTCGTCGAGAGCTTCTACCCGCTGCCGCGTCGGGCCCGCTGGACCGCCAACACAGTGGGCGCGGTGGTCTATGGGCTGTTCGTCGTGCTCCTGGCCCGCAACGCGATCGTCACCGACGTGCAGCGGGCCGCCAACGGCGGGATCGACTTCGGCATCACACCGTTCGCTGCGGCCCTGTCCGGCTTCCATTACCTCTACGATGCGCTCGCGCTCCTGCTCCTGCTGCGCAACGCCGCCTGGCGCACGCACCGCCCGCTGCTCATCGGCACCTCGGTGATCGGCGCCACCAGTGTCGCGGCGTTGCTGTTTCCGGCGATCGCGATCCAAACCTACACGATCGCCGTTGGGACCCTCTTCCTGGCCTACGAGGTGGTGCGGCAGCAGCTCTTCAACCCGCTGATCCAGCTCAACCGCCACCTGGAGGACGAGGTGGCCCGCCGCACCGCCGAGCTCCAGCAATCGCTTGAAGTACAGGAGCGGGTGCGCAGCGAGCTCGCCGCCGCGCGCACCATCCAGCTCAGCCTGCTGCCCCACGGCACCCCGCACGTGCCCAACCTGCTGGTGGCTGGCGTCTCGCTGCCCGCCCGCGAGGTGGGTGGCGACTTCTTCGCCTACCACCGCTACGCCGATGGGCGGCTGGGTGTGGCGGTAGGCGACGTGAGCGGCAAGGGAATCCCCGCCGCCCTGCTCATGGCCCTGGCACTCAACACCTTCGAGACGCTGGTAGAACGCTACCCCGACCAGGGTGCGCTACTCGACGCGTGCAACATCTCGCTTGCGCCTCGCATGATGCAGAGCCACCAGAACGTGGCCTTTTTGAGCGCCGTGTTCGACCCGGGCAGCTCACAGGCGACGGTAGCCAACGCCGGCCTGATCGCGCCACTACTCTGGCGGGGTGGGCACGTCCAGCTGATCGAGAGCTTCGGGCTGCCACTCGGCGCCGCACATCACGCACGCTACCACCAGCAGACGGTGCGCTTGCAGCCCGACGACGCGCTGATCCTCGTGAGCGATGGCGTGGTAGAGGCCCGCAACTCTGACGGCGAGCTATGGGGCTTCGAGCGGCTTGACGCGGCCTTCACGCGCGCCGGTGGCCTGCCCCCCGGCCAGCTGATCGAGGCCATCCTGGATGACGTGCGCGCCTTCACCGCTGACGCGCCCCAGCACGATGATATGACGCTGGTGGCGGTGCAGGTCTGTGGGTGAGCGACTACGGGCTCAGCGTCCCTCTGGCCCCTGTACGCTACCCACCCCGGTGATCGTCCGGGTCACGGTGGGTGAGCCGAAGTAGGCGACGGTCCCCACCCCGGCGATCGTCACATCAAGCGTATCCTGGGCGGCGACGGTCGCGCTACCGGTGCCGTCGATCCATACGCGGGCCAAACGGCTCACCAGTTGCTGCCCCCGCACGCTGCCCGCACCGTTGATCACCAGGTCGAGCTCGTCGGCGCTGCCGGAGGCCTCGATTGTGCCCGTACCGCTGATGCGCAGAGCCAGTCGCCCGGCGCTCACCTGATCGAGCCGCGCGTCCGCCACCCCGGCGATCGTCAGGGCGGCGAAATCGCGCACCGTGATGGTGTAGCGTAGCTGCTCGCTCGAGCCGATACAGCCGTGCAGCCCGATGTAGAGCGTGTCGTCCTCGACATAGCTGTAGATCATCTGCTGCAGGTTATCATCGGCCTCGATCGTGAGCGCCTCGGCCTCCCCCTGGCGCACGATCGCCGTACCCATCCCCTGAAGCTCGATCGCTGAGAAGGGTGCTACGGGCCGCGCCTGGCTTACCACCAGCCCCGAGCCCTGCGGGCAGCCGTTGGGCCCGGCCATCGCCGTGCCGTCGACCCACGGAGTGGGGATGGCCACCGCGGTGGCAGTAGCGGCCACAGCGCTGCCTACGGCGAGATCGAGCGTAGCGGTCGAACGCTCTATCGGCGTCGCGGTCGGTGGTGGAACGGTCGGCTCGAACGGGCCGCCTGGCGGCACAGCCGTCGGCTGGAGCGCAGAGAGCAGCGGCGGCCGGGTGGTCCACCCGGTCAGCAGGCCCGTCACACCGGCGAGCGCGGCGGTCGCCACGATCGAGCCCACGAGTAGCACGCCAGTTACCACGAGCGGGGCGAGCCCACCGGGCCACAGGGTCAGCGCCTCACGCGGGCGGCGGGTTGGCGGCACCATCCTGAGCGTCTCGGTCGCCGGACGGTCGCCGTGGAGCACACGCCGCAGATCGTCGGCCAACTGGCGGGGCGACTCGTAGCGCTCCTCGCGGTCGCTGTGCACAGCCCGGGCGATCACCTGGCCGATCCCGACGCTAGTGGCGGGCACGTAGGTCTGAAGGGTCGGCCTGGCGGCATCGCGCAGTAGCGCCTTGTAGTCCTCGCGGGTGAGCATCTCCCAGAGGGTGATGCCGAGGGCATAGATATCGGCGCGCGTATCCAGGATCAGCGTCGCGTCTGCCTGCTCGGGCGCCATGTAGAGCGGTGTCCCCGGGTGGCTCGTGCCGGGGAAGACCGTCGTCTTGCGCTGCCGCGCATCCTGGGCGATGCCAAAGTCGCCGAGCTTGGCGGTGAGCCCACCCCCGGGCTGGGTGAACAGCAGGATGTTGGAGGGCTTGAGATCGCGGTGAACGATCCGCAGCCGCTCGGTCTCCTCCAGAGCCGCGCAGATGTCGAGGGCGAGGGTCATCGCGCGCGCCTCAGGCAAAGGGCCCTCGCGCTCGATCAACTCGGCCAGCGAGCCCCCGTCGGCGTATTCACAGATCAGGTAGAGCTCGCCGGTCTCCCCATCCTCTTCCAGGTGGTAGACACGCACAATGTTGGGGTGGTCGAGCGCGGCCTGAAGGCGCGACTCCTTCTCGAACTTGGTGCGGAACACGGCGAAGCCCTCGGCGGTGGGCAGGGCCTCCTTGACGGCGACCCGGCGGCCCAGGTTATCGACAGCCGCGTAGACCTGGCCGACCGCACCGCGACCGATAGGCCGGATCTCGCTAAAGCGCCCGCTCCGGGCAAAGCTACTCTCGGGAAATGGCATTGGTGCTCCTCCGCTCGGCTGTGGATACAGTGGCCAGAAGTCTGACACAACTGCGCCTGCGAGAGGCCAGGTGCTGGCCGGCGCACCAGCACTCCTGGCGCCTGCTGTAGCCTCAGCGTAGTCTAGCGGGGGCCAGCAATCAACCTCGCAACACCTTATGAGATCCTTAAGAATATCCTCGTGGCCCACCACACTGATCAGACGCCCCGATGGGGCGTCTCTACACAATCGCGATCCAGCAGCATCCCCGTGGCGACCCACCCGTGGCCCCCCCTGATCAGACGCCCCGATGGGGCGTCTCTACACAATCGCGATCCAGCAGCATCCCCGTGGC
>SFCB01000241.1 GCA_004367505.1 Chloroflexi bacterium OHK40
ACCGGGGCGTCTCTACCACCGGGGCGTCTCTACCACCGGGGCGTCTCTACCACCGGGGCGTCTCTACCACCGGGGCATCACAACATGCGGATGGCCCCCCCGGGGCGTCTCTACCTGGGGTGGCGGTACGATGCGCGATGGGTCTGGTGGGCCGCTAGGCCTTCAGCCGGCTGACGGTCTCAACATCGAGCCGTTTGATGAGCGCAACCAGCAGCTGCGCGGCCTGCTCGAAGTCGCGCCGGTGCATGATCGCCGCGTGGGTGTGGATGTAGCGCACTGGCACGCCGATCACCACCGATGGCACGCCGCTCCCGAAGATGTGGATGCGCCCGGCGTCGGTGCCGCCGCCGGGCATCTTGTCGAACTGGAGCGGGAGGCCCTCGGCCTCGGCGGTGTCGATCACCAGGTCGCGCAGGCCGGTGTGGGGGATCATCGAGCCATCGTAGAGCAGGATCACCGGGCCACCGCCAAGTTTGCCGGCCGCATCGTCGGGACCCACCCCCGGCATGTCGCCGGCGATGCCCGTATCGAGGGCGATGCCGATATCCGGCTCGATCAGGTTCGTCGTGGTGACGGCCCCGCGCAGGCCCACCTCCTCTTGCACGGTGCCCACCGCGTAGACGCTGTTCGGGTGCTGCTGTCCCTGGAGGCGTCGCAGCGTCTCGATCGCCAGGGCGCAGCCGAAGCGGTTGTCGAAGGCCTTGGCCATCAGCAGGTCCGGGTTGCGCAGCTGGGCAAAGGGACCCCACGGCACCACCGCATCGCCGGGGCGCACGCCCCAGGCTTCGGCCTCGGCCCGCGAGGTGGCGCCGATGTCGATAAACATCGTCTTGCGATCCACCACTTTATTTCTTTCCTCGGGTGAGAGGATGTGGGGCGGTTTCGAGCCGATCACCCCGAGCAGCGGCCCCTCGCGGGTATACACTTCTACCCGCTGAGCCAGCATCACCTGCTCCCACCAGCCGCCGAGTGTCTGAAACTTCAAATAGCCCTCGTCGGTGATCCGCGTGACCATAAAGCCGATCTCATCCAGGTGGCCAGCGAGCATCACTCGGGGCGATCCGGCGGGTCCCTCCTTCCGCCCGATCACGCTGCCCAGATTGTCCGTGAGGATCTCGCCAAGGGGCTCCAGGTGCCGCCGCATCACCCGGCGCACGACCTCCTCCTGACCTGGTACACCCGGTGCCTCGGCCAGCTCTTTGAGCATCTGCAACATCTCGTCCATAGACATCTCCTTCGCAGTCCGAAGATCTTTGGTACCAGGCGCCAGCACATTCCCGTTAGCGGTGGGGCCTGCTGGCGATGCAAGCCATTCGAGCGCACCACGACGTCCGGCGGAGGTGTACGCCGCGTGGCCGCGCTCTTTGCGCTTCCGAACGACTGCTACGGGTTTCCATTCAGGCCACGCCGGGCGTGGTGAGCCTCGCCCGGATCCACATCTCAGCCTCTTCCCGCGTGGCCACGACGCCATCGAGGGTGGCGGCCCGCAACTCGTCGAGCAGGCGTCCGAGGGCTGGCCCGGGTGCCAGGCCCAGCCGCCGGAGATCATTGCCGTCGAGCAGGGTTCGCGTGTGGCGCAGCGTCTGGAAGTAGTGTGCAACAGCCGGGGCTGCGGCAGGTTCTGCGTAGTGTAGCACAGCCGTGGCCTCCGGCGCGAAGGGCCGCAGCATGCGCTCGATCGCGCTGTTCGGCGGGCGCGAAGCCAGGGACGGGGCGAGCGCGCGCAGCGCCGGGAGCTGCCGCAGCAGGTTGGCCGCCTGCGCTGGGAGCGGGTAGCGTGCCGCCAGTGTGCGCAGTTCATCCACGCCCAGATCGTAGGCGATCAGGCCGGCCCAGACGAGAGGCCCTTCAGGCAGGCCGGCACCGCCGCTCGCTGCCAGGCGCTCGCCGCGCTCCCCAAGCTCCGGGCTCCAGTGCATTCCGGGGAGGATCTCCCGGGTGATGCCCCAGGTGTCGGCTAGCCGCAAGACTGCATCGGGCCGTGGCTCCGCGAGGGCCAGGCACAGCTCGTCGAGCACCCGTTCGGCGCTTAACAGGCTCAGGTAGCCGGCGTCCCGGGCCTCTTCAAGTTGCGCCTGGCTCGCCGGCTCCAGGCGCAGGCCCAGCCGGGCCGCCAGCCGTACCCCCCGCAGGATGCGCGTCGGATCGTCGCGCAGGCTGGCCGGGTGCAGCAGGCGCAGCAGCCTGGCTGCCAGGTCGGCCCGGCCACCGAAGGGGTCCAGGGTGCGGCCAGGCGCCAGCGCTCCGCCCACAGCGCGCAACTCCACGGCGAGCGCGTTGATGCTATAGTCGCGGCGAGCCAGGTCTTCCTCGATCGGTGCCGGGCGCACCTCGGGGAGCGCAGCAGGACGCGGGTAGCGCTCGGCCCGCGCGCGGGCCAGGTCGATCACCAGCCGCCCTCCGCCCGGCGCGGGGAGCTCCACCGTTGCGGTGCCGAACGCGATATGGGTGGCCACTACGCGCCCACCGGGCAATGCGCCGAGGGCCGCCGCCAGCGCGAGGGCGTCGCCCTCGACGGCTAGATCGACGTCGCTGCCGAAGCCGTCGGCGAGCAGCAGGTCGCGAACGATCCCACCCACCAGCCAGAGCTGTGCGCCCTGGGTGTTGGCCAGAGCGGCCGCCTGAGCCAGAGTTGCCTGGAGGTGGGTGGGGAGGCGTGCGAGATCCATCGCGTGGGTGGGCTGGCTTGACACGGCCGCCCTTCGATGGTAGCATACCGCCGGGCGGGCGATTAGCTCAGTTGGTTAGAGCGCCACGTTGACATCGTGGAGGTCAGTGGTTCGAATCCACTATCGCCCACCAGCAATTGTACCACGCGCCGCTGCCCCATCCGGCGCATACCCCTCTCCACCCCTTGGCTCTTCGTTCACACGCGATCATCGTTCTCCTCGGCATCCTGTGCGTGCTCGGCCTGCTCACCGCTGCGCCGCTGCGTGCCGCCGACCCAACGCCGATCGCGTGCCCCAGCGGCCAGACGGTCCTGATCCAGGGCACCGCGCCGGCCCGGGAGCCCCTGCTCCTCTACCTCGCCGGTCGTCCGGTAGGGGGCGGCGTCGCCGATGCCCGGGGCGCTTATAGCCTCCCCCTACGGGCCCAGGAGCGGCCTGGCGTCTACCCCGTAGAGGTCCGCCTGCGCACGAGCCGCGCCGTGGTGGCGCGCTTCACCTGCTTTGTCGACCTGCCGGTCGGTGACGTGCCGGCCTCGGCGACACCTCTCGCCCCTTCGACGCCCGTTGCCCCTCCGACGCTCCGCTCCGGTCCGCCAGCGGCCACCCCGAGCGCAACCTCCACGCGTACTTCGGGCATCGCTACCCCAACGGCAACCACGCGCTCCACGGCTACGGGTGGCACCCCCACGCTCACCACGACCCGCACGGTCGGCCCGGGCCCAACGGCCTCAGCGACGAACCAGCCCGGTGTGGCCACGGTTACCCCCTCCGCCACCACGACGGCGGCCAGTACGGTACAGATCGTCGATATCGTCCTGATCGATCCCGCCTACCCCGATGACACCGAAGAGTATGTCCAGATCCGCAACGCCAGCGATGCAACGGTGAATATCGGCGGCTGGCGCCTGCTGAACGCCTCCCGCAGCGATGTGGCCCCCTTCGTCTTCCCTGCCTTCGCGCTTGAGGCAGACGTGACGATCGCAGTCTTCTCCGAGACGGGCGAGAACGATCTGGAGATCGGCGACTTCTTCTGGAACCAGAGCCAGGCCGTGTGGCGCGTCGGCGACCGGGCCGAGTTGCGTGATGCGGGCGGCCAGCTCATCCACAGCCTGGTCGTGCCCGATCAGTAAGCCTTCCCCGGACTGGACACCCGCCCTGTGGTAAGATAGCCTCCGTTGAGCATTTCTGCCTCGGAGGCCTTGTGCGCGTCCTGATCACCGGTATCACTGGCCCTGTCGGTAGCTTCCTGGCCGACCACCTGCTCACCATCCCCGGCCTCGAGCTCCACGCCTTCAAGCGCTGGCGCAGCGACCCGCGCCCAATCGCCCATCTGCTCGGCCGCGTGGTGATCCATGAGGGCGACATCGAGGACCCCTTCGCCGTAGATCGCGCTGTCGCCGCCGCGGCCCCCGAGCGCGTCTTCCATCTCGCCGCCCAGAGCTATCCGAGTGCCTCCTGGGATGCGCCCATCCATACGATGCGCGTCAATGTCGAGGGTACCCTCAACCTGCTCGAGGCGGTGCGTCGCCACGCTCCCACCGCTCGGGTTCATATCGCTGGCACAAGCGCCCAGTACGGCGCCGTACGCCCCGATGAGGTGCCGATCGCCGAGGAGCACCCCCTGCGCCCCGCCAGCCCCTACGGCGTGAGCAAGGTTGCCGCGGAGCTCTCCGGCCTGCAGTACCACGACAACTTCGGCCTCCACGTGATCGTCACCCGCTCCTTCAATCACGTGGGCCCGCGCCAGGGCGACCGCTGCTCGATCCAGACCTTTTGCCAGCAGATGGCTGCGGTCGAGGCGGGCCGCCAGCCTCCGGTGATCCATGTGGGCAATCTCGAAGCGCGCCGCGACTTCACCCATACCCGCGATGTCGCGCGGGCCCTCTGGCTGCTGATCGAGCGCGGCGCGCCTGGCCAGGTGTACAATCTCTGCTCGGGACACGCCACCCGCATCGGCGACATCGTCCAGATGGTTGTTGCGCGGGGCCGGGTGCCCGTGGAGGTCCATGTGGACCCTGCGCGACTGCGCCCGAGCGATGAGCCGATTCTCCAGGGCGACAATGCCCGGCTGCGGGCTGCCACCGGCTGGGAGCCCACGATCGGCGTCGAGCAGATCGTCGAAGAGCTCCTCGACTACTGGCGCCACCAGTTTGCGCAAGGTCGTTAGATGGGTTCGCTGTTTCTCGTTGCCACGCCGATCGGAAATCTGGAAGATATAACGCTTCGGGCGCTCCGTGTGCTGCGGGAGTGCCAGTTGATCGCGGCCGAGGATACGCGCCACACCCGTACCCTGCTCGACCACTACCAGATCACCACGCCCTGCATCTCCTACCATGAGCACAATAAGCTCGCCCGCCGCGACGAGATCCTCGCCGCGCTCTCGGCTGGCGATGTCGCGCTCGTCTCCGACGCCGGAACGCCGGCCCTCTCCGACCCGGGTTTCGAGCTCGTTGGCGCCGCCATCGGCGCGGGCTTCCCGGTGCTGCCGGTGCCCGGGCCAAGCGCGCCCGTGGCCGCCCTGGTCGCCTCGGGCCTGCCCACCGAGCGCTTCGCTTTCGTGGGATTTCTGCCCCGGCGCAGCGCTGATCGACGGGCCTTACTCAGCGAGATGGCCGTGCTCAGGCTAACCCTGGTCTGCTTCGAGGCGCCCCACCGCCTCGTCGATGCGCTGGCCGATATGCTCGCCGTTCTCGGCGACCGGCGAGCCGTCGTCGCCAACGACCTCACCAAGCGCTTCGAAGAGGTGCGGCGTGGCACCCTTGCCGAGCTTCACGGGCACTTCAGTGTGCAGCGCCCCCGTGGTGAGTACACCCTCGTCGTTGAGGGGCTCGCGCCTGGCACGGGGCGCAAGCGAGACCGCAACCGGCTCCACGTAGCCGTGGAGGGCGTGGAGCCCCCGAGCGAGGCCGAGATCGCCCGGCGGCTCCGCCTGCTCCGGGAGCAAGGTTACAACGGGAGCACTGCCGCCCGGGCCGTGGCGCGCGAGCTCGGCCTCCAGAAGAGCCTCGTGTATCAGGTCTGGCTGAGCCTGGGGAGTGACGCGTGAGCCTCAACGGTCGGGTCGTACTGGTAACCGGCGCGTCGAGCGGCTTCGGAGCCGCGACGGCCCGGCGCTGTGCCGCTGCGGGCGCCCGACTCGTGCTGGCCGCACGCTCCGCCGAGCGCCTGGACGAGCACGCTGCCGCTATCAGGCGGGCCGGCGGCGAAGTGCTCGCCCTCCCCGCCGATGTCACCAGCGATGCCGACGTGGAGCGGCTCGTCGAGGCGACCCTGGTTCGCTTCGGCCGCGTCGATGTGCTCGTGAACAACGCCGGGATGGGTGTGCTTAACGGGATCGCCGAGGCGCCATTGGCCGAACTCGAGGCCATGCTACAGGTGAACCTGCTGGGCGCCGTCCGCTGTATCCGCGCCGTCCTTCCGCCCATGCTCGCCCAGGGTCAGGGCCAGATCGTTAACGTGGCCTCTATGGCCGGGCTCCTCGGCATGCCCAATTTCGCCTACTACGGCGCCACAAAGGCCGCGCTGATCGCGCTCACCCGCTCGATGCAGCAGGATCTGGCCGACACCGGCGTGCGTTGCGTGGCGATCTGCCCTGGCGCGGCGCGCACACCCTTCTTTCGCCACGCCCACATCGAGAAGCTGCCTCGCACAACCCTGCTCATCCCCTGGCTCTCCGACGAAGAGGTCGCCGCAGTGATTGTGCACGCGATTGCGCGCAACGCGGAGGGCGAGATCCTCGTACCGGCCCTCGCCCTCCCCCTCATCCGCCTGGCAAATGCCTTCCCCGCCCTCGCCCGGCTGGTGGTGCGTTTCCTGCGTTAATGGCAGCCTACCCCAGGAGCCGCTCGTAGCCCTCCCGCAGCTTTGCTACCGCCTCATCGGCGAGGGCCACGTGGGGCAGGCGCACACTCGTCTCCGGGAGGTCGCTCGTCCAGGCGAGCGCCGCCTTGAGCGCCGGAGGGGTGTTGATCGGGTCGACGAGCTCGCGCAGCGCGGTGAGCCGGGCCTGGGCCGCCTGCACGTCGCCGCCACTGTGGTGGGCGTCGTACACGGCGTGGGCCATGTGCGGGAAGGCGCTGGAGAGTGCGGTGATCGCGCCTGCGGCACCACCCGCCAGGGCCAGCGCGATCAATTTGTCGCTCCCGGTGAAGACTTTGAGCTGCGGGTAACGCTCGATGAGTTGCTTCGAGTTGTCCCAGTTGCCGCTACTGTCCTTGATACCGTAGAACTGGCCGCTGTGGCTCTCCAGCAGGCCTTCGACGATCCCCATCGTGATTGGCACACCCGTCACCTGGGGGATGTTGTAGAGCATCACCCGTCCATCGGAGGGGAGCGCGTCGCAGAGCGCCCGGTAGTAGTTCAGAATGCCACGCTCGCTCGGCGCCTTGATGTAGTATGGCGGCATCACGAGCACGGCGTCTGCCCCATGATCGAGGGCATGGTTGCTCAGGGCAATCGTCTCCGTGAGCGCGGCGCAGCCAGTCCCCGCGATGACGGCCATGTTGCCCCGGTGCTGAAGGATCATCTCCAGGGTCCGCTCGCGCTCGGCGATACTCATCGAGGGACCCTCGCCCGTGGTGCCCAGGGCCAGCACACCGTGCAGGCCGCCGTGTTCGAGGAATCGCAGATAGCCTGGCAGCCACTCGTAGTCCACCGGCCCGACATCGCTGGTGAAAGGTGTCAGCATCGCGCTGATCACGCCCCCTATCTCGGCCATCGATCGCTCCTTATGGTCGTACGGCATGCCCGGCTCATCACTTTATCACACTTCGTCTGTGGCTCTGCTGGCAAAAGATGACAATCCAGACTCTGGTTGCGCCGGGCTCAGGCCATTCAAGAGCTTCCCACCTGCTTGCGCGGTCCTGCCCCTCTCGCTGCTCTCCTCGCCCACCTGGGAGGGCCTCCTGACGCAACCGCAACGTGGAATGCATCGAGCCGCTCCAGCGCGCCCACGTTCCGGGCGTACCGTCCGCAACAACACAGAGCCCCGGCATCGCCGGGGCTCTGTGCGCTACTCGCTTCTCTGGCCGGGGCACTTTCGTAGCAACGTACTGGTACCTTGGAAGGATTGTCGTGCTTCCGATCCCCTGGCGCTGCTGGTTGTGCAAGGACGGGGTGCTGCGACGGGAGTGCGATGTCGTGGCGGAACGGTGCTGCGACGGGAGTGCGATGTCGTGGTGGAACGATGCTGTGACGGGAGTGCGATGTCGTACGAGGACGGGAGTGTGATGTCGTGCTGGGTTGGTGCTGCGACTTCCAGGGTGTCGGTCCGGCCAGATTGTTAAGCGGCTGTGAGCGATCGGGCTGTGAAGAGGGGATGGCGCTCGCTCACGCCAGTAGCCTAGCACGGGCGACCCAGAACCTTCAATGGTGCAAGGGTGGGAACTCGCGTTGCCACAGGTACTACCTCGTCTACGCCATGAAGTACCAGGGTTGCACCATCCGGATCGATGTGCGCCTGAGTGCTGCGATACGAACTGCGGGCTGGTCTTGCCCCTGATCATGGTTCACTGACCCCGGGCGGCCCGAACGAATCGGCGCACGCGGGCTCGATCAACCGGGTTGGCGATCTCGCCATCAACTTTGATACTGCTCCCCACAATCACGCCGTCGGCCACCTCCATAAACGGGCCGATGTTGCGCTCATCGGTGCCGCTTCCGAGCAGGATGGGCGTATCACCGGCGAGCCGACGCGCCTCGCGCACCTTCTCCAGGTCGGGGGCGTCGCCTGTCATGCGGCCGGAGATAATCAGCGCGTCGGCACCAAAGAAGCGTGTCCACTCGATATGGGTTGCCAGGTCGATGCCGGGGAAGCGCACCGAATGCTTTTTATCGACATCAGCAAACAGTTTGATCTGCTCGGCGTCCAGTTCCTTGCGCCGCCGCAGCAGGTCCGCTGCACAGCCCTCGTCCCAACTACCGGCATCCCAGACGCCGGCACCGGTGAACATGCAGACGCGGATGAAGCTCGCGCCGGCGGCGATCGCGATCCCTAGCAGGGCCACGCCGCCGTTGTGAACAAGATTGATGCCCATCGGCAGTTCGGGTACTGCCTCATGGACCTTCGCGGCGACGACCGCGTGGGCGGCGATGCTCTCCGGTTGCACGTGGGGCCCCGCGCGAAAAGGGATATCCCACATATTCTCAACGATCAGGCTGTCACAGCCGCCCTCGGCCAGGGCAGTGGCATCGCGGACGGCGTGCTCGATGATCGTGGCCATCCCGTAGCCGCTGTACCCTGGCGCGCCGGGGAGCGGCCAGCAGTGAACCATGCCGATCACGGGCCGGGCTGCGCCGCACACCGCTGCGAGATCGGTCGTGCGAAGCGCGTCGAGGCGGGCCTTCCATGCCGGTTTCACCGAATCTTCTCCTTTTCCTTGAATCGTTTTTGCCTCAGGCCGCGTTCGTATTGTCAGGCTCATCTGGCCCGTTTCCCGTCGTGGGTCACCACGGTGATGTCGCTGGATCGCGATCCCGCTGGGGGAGCGGCCCCGCTGGGGGAGCGGCCCCGCTGGGGGAGCGGCCCCGCTGGGGGAGCGGCCCCGCTGGGGGAGCGGCCCTGCTGGGGGAGCGGCCCCTGTGGGGCGTCTTTACACCGTATGATGTTTATGCCGGGGCGATCAGACGGTGCAGGGAGTAGTCCAGGCGAGCCGCGATCTCGGCCCTGGTGGGGATGGCGTCGGCAGCGCCTGGCCGCGTCGCTGTCAGAGCGCCGAGCAGGTTGGCAAGCGCCGCGGAAGCGGGCAGATCGGCGCCACGCAGCGTGGCCCAGGCGTAGCCCGCCGTAAACGCATCGCCACAGCCATTGGTGTCTACAACGTGTACGGCTGGCGGCAGGACGTTCAGCCGCGCCGCGCCCTCGGCCACACTGCATCCCTGCGGCCCGCGTTTCACGGCTACGTGGCGTGCGCCCGCCTTGATCAGGCTGTCGATCGCCCCGTGTACACCCTGGCCGGGAATCAAGGCCCGCAATTCGTCTTCGTTCAGGGTAAGAAGCCAGAGCTTTGGCAACAACCCGAGCAAGAGCTGGCGCGCGGCGCGGATCGTCGGGAGGCACAGGTCGAGAGCGACGGGGACGCCGTGATCCAGGGCTATGTCGATCGCGCGGGTGGCGCAATGCTGCTGCGGGCCTTCGAGCAGGCTGTGGCCGCACACGACGAGCAGGCTGCTCTCGGCAATCTGCTGCGGCGTAAGGGCCGCAGGGTCGCAGCGGACGTTCGCGCCCCGATAGCTGAGGAAGGTTCGCTGGCCGTCCGGGCTGACCATCACGCCGCAAAGCCCCGTCGGGGTCTCGGGGTCGCTCTGGATGGAGGTAAGCTCGATCCCGGCCCGGCGTGCGGCGCGCAGCGCCACCTCGGCGGCCGGGTCGTTCCCCACGCGGGCGATCAGGCGGGCCTGGGCGCCGAGGCGCCCGAGGGCTACCGCAACGTTCAGCCCCGCGCCACCGCTGTGCCAGCGCAGGCTGCCGGTGGGCACGTCGTCGCCGGCCTGCGGGTAGTACGGCAGCGTGAAGCTCAGATCGACATTGATGTCGCCAAGGATGGCAATAAAGGGGGCGGCACTGCTTAGCATCGGTGGCTCATCGGGTGGGGCGGCGGTGGTGGGTGCCGAGCTTGCGATCGGCACGGGCCACAGTGTACAATTTACATCTACGATCAGCAAACTCGCGCTGCGGTAGGCGACCCTGCTAGTATAAGGCGCCCGATCTGCGGCAGGCGGGCGCAAGCGATTATGGAAGAAATCCTGATCATCGACGACAGCGAGCAGATCACCGGGCTCCTGGCGAACTACGTGCTGCCAGAGCTCGGCTACAGCCCCGTCGTCGCGCATACCGGTCGCCAGGGGCTCCAGCGGCTCCGCGCCCACCTGCCCGATCTGATCCTGCTCGATCTGCAGCTCCCCGATATCAGCGGCCTCGACCTGCTGCGCCTGATCGCCCAGGAGGGCTACGATGTTCCCGTCATCCTGATGACGGCTCACGGCTCGGAGAATATTGCGGTGGAGGCTTTCCGCCTCGGTGCTCGCAACTATCTGATCAAGCCCTTCTCCGATACCGAGGCCCGCGCAGTGATCGACCAGGCGCTGCGCGAGCGCCGCCTCCGCCGCGATAAGGAGCAGCTCACCGCCAAGCTCCAGATGCGGGTCCAGGAGCTTACCGTTCTCTCGAAGATCGGCAAGTCGGTTACCGGCCTGATGAACCAGGAGCAACTCCTGGAGCGGATCGTTGAGGCCAGTGTCTTCATCACGCAGGCCGAGGAGGGATTCCTCCTGCTCCACGACGCTCAGCAGAATGAGCTCTATCTGCGCGCCGCTAAGAACCTCGGTGAGCAGCGCGCCCAGAGCCTGCGCATTCCCGTCGATGATACCCTCGCGGGCCAGGTGGTGCGCACCGGTAAGCCGGTACGGCTCGATCAGGTGCGGACCGGGACAGCGCTCAAGGTGAAGACGGGCTTTCTCGTTCGCGCGATCCTCCAGGTGCCGCTCACCGTTGGTAACCAGGTGATCGGCGTGCTGGCCGTCGATAATCGCACCACCGACCGGCCCTTCACCGAGACGGACCAGAACCTGCTCGCCTCCCTCGCCGACTATGCCGCCATCGCGATCGAGAATGCCCGCCTCTTCGAACGGGTCAAGCTGGAGGAGCAGCGCTACAAAGGGCTCTTTGCCAACGCCTATGATCTGATCTTCATGCTTGATCGCGAGTTGCGAATTACGAGCATGAATCGGGTTGGGGAGATGCTCACCGGGTACCCGGTGGCGAAGTTGATCGGGAGCCCTCTCGCGGCGCTCTGTTCGCCCGCTTCCTGGCAGGGTGTGCTGCCCTCGCTGCGCCAGCTCCTCACAGGGCAGAGTGTGGAGCCCTTCGAGCTGGAGTTGGTGCGCCACGACCAGGAGCCCGTGTATCTCGAAGTCTCCGCCCAGGTGATTCAGAATGGTGTTGGCGTCTCCGGACTGCATTGTATTGCCCGCGATCTGACGGTCCGGCGCCGTCTCGAGCAGCAACTCATCCAGTCGGAGAAGCTTTCCGCCATCGGGCAGCTTGTTGCCGGTGTTGCTCACGAGCTCAACAATCCGCTTACCAGTGTCAGCGGTTACGCCCAGTTGCTCCTGCGCGATACCCGTCTCCCCGCCGATACCCACCAGGATATCGAGCAGATCTATGCCCAGGCTGAGCGGGCGGGGAAGATCGTTCAGAATTTGCTGATCTTTGCCCGCGAGCATAAGCCCGAGCGCCGCATGGTCTCCGTGAATGAGGCGATCACGAGCGCCCTCGCCCTCCAGAACTACCAACTCAAGGTCGACAATATCGGTGTTCTCGCCGAGCTCGCGCCGGATCTGCCCTTCACCACCGCCGATAGCCATCAGCTCCAGCAGGTCTTCCTCAACCTGATCACCAATGCGCGCCACGCGATGGTGGAGAAGGGCGGGCGCGGAACGCTCACCCTCCGCAGCAGCCTGGTGCGTGGCGAGAACGGTGTTGCGATGATCCAGGTGGAGGTTGCCGATACCGGCGTCGGCATCCCCGAGCGGGACCTGCCCAAGATCTTTAATCCATTTTTTACCACAAAGCCCGTGGGCCAGGGGACTGGCCTCGGGCTTTCGATCTGTTTTGGTATCATCAAGGAGCACGATGGCCAGATCTGGGCCGAGAGCCAGCTCGGCGTTGGGACGCGCATCTTTGTGACGTTGCCGGTGCGCACACTCGAGTTGCCCATCGCTGAGCCGCCCGCCGAGGCTCGCGGCGGCGCTGAGGAGCCGGAGAGTGCTTTGAGCGTGCTGGTCGTGGATGATGAGGAGCCGGTGGTGCGCCTGATCGGCCGCCTGCTACACGATATGGGCCACCGGGCGACGGCTGTCACCAGTGGTGATGCGGCACTCGAGATGCTTGGCCGCGAACCCTTCGACCTGGTGCTCTGCGACGTGAAGATGCCCGGCTTGAATGGCTTCGAGCTCGTGAATGCGATGCGCGAGCGTTCGCCTGACCTTGCCGAGCGCGTGATCTTTATTACCGGCGACACGCTCAGCCCCGCTACCCGCACGCGGATCGAGCGTAGTGGCAATCTCTTCCTTCCCAAGCCGTTCTCGATCGAGCAGCTCGAACTGGCCCTTCAGTCCCTCGTCAAGCGGCGCTCGATCAACTCTAGCGATCATTAGCCCAGAATATGGTATGGTGTTAGGTAGCGGTGGCGCCAGCGCCACCGCTGGCGCTAGCACAGCCCACGATCACCCGCTGTACACATCCTGGCCGCCGATCGGAGTCTGTGGAGATCGCGTGACCTTGTTGGGCCCAACCAGCGAAGTGGCGGCGCCAGGATCCGGCGAGTCTGATCGGCACTCGCCGTCGCTTCGCGACCAGCGTATCAGGGGCAGGTGTGGATAGATATACGACTCAGGCGATTGCGGCGATCGCCGAGGATAGTGTTTCGGGCGCGGTGGAGATCGCCGAGAAAGCCGCTGAGGTGATCCAGCGTCTTGCCCGGAGTGAGCAGGCCGCTCCGATCGATGAGCTTCGCCGGTCGATGATCGAGGTGGGCTGGGCCCTGATCCGTGCGCATCCCACGATGGCCCCGCTCGTCAATCTCGTCAATGCAGTGCTCTGGAAGCTCGACGAGGCCGATGCCCCGGAGCGGGCGCGCCATGGGGTCGTCGAGACGTGCAGCGACTTCAAGCGCCGGCTGCGCGTTCACGAAGCCGCGATCGCCGAGACGGCACTGCGCCTGATTCCCGAAGATGGGCAGGTGCTCACGAATGGGCGCAGCACCACAGTGCGGGCGGCCTTGCGCCACGCCCAGCGCGCTGGCCGGCGCTTCCGCGCGGTGTGCGCCGAAGGCCGACCGGCCTGTGAGGGCCGCTCCCTCGCCGCCGAGCTCGCCGCCAGCGGGATTCATGTCACGCTCGTGATCGACGCGCTGGCGGTGGTCCTGGCCGGCCAGTCGCAGTTGGTCCTTGTTGGCGCTGACTACCTGAGCGGCCAGGGACTGGTGAATAAAGTGGGCACCTATGGGATCGCGCTCTCTGCCGCTGCGGCGGATGTGCCAATGTACGCTCTCTGCGGCAGTGAGAAGTTTCTTCCTCCCGGCTACGTGCCGCCGGCTCAGGCCCACTGGCCCGCCGAACAGGTCTGGGCCGATGCTCCGCCCGGGGTGGCGATCACCAATCTCTACTTCGACCGGACACCGCTCAGCGCGCTTGCCGGGATCGTGACCGAGCAGGGGGTACAGCCCGCCGCCGGGATTGAGGCCTGGCTGGCCGCCACCAGGCTCCACCCGGCGCTGCAGCAGGCCTGAGCACCGAAGCTCACACCTGGCACGGGCCGGGGGCTGGAGCGGCCATCGTCTCAGTGCGCGACGCGACGGTAGATTGCGAGCGTCTCCCGGGCCGCCCGGGCCCAGGAGAAGCGGGCGGCCTGCGCAGGGCCACGGCGGGCCAGTTCATCGCGGGCGCCAGCGTCGGCCCAGAGCTCCGCAATGGTTGTCGCCCAGGCATCCACATCGCGTGCGGGCAGCGTGCGGGCAGCGGTACCTACTACCTCCGGCAGGCTGCTCGTGTCGGCCACCACGGTAGGCGCGCCGCAGGCCAGGGCCTCCAGGGCCGGCAGCCCGAAGCCCTCGTAAAGGGAGGGGTTCAGGTAGAGCCTGCAAGCGTTGTAGAGCCAGAGCTGATCGTCAATTTCGACCCGGCCGAGGAAGCGCAGCGCCTCGCCGAGCCGCAAATCACGGGCCAGTGCGAAGATCGGCTCGTCGAGCCATCCGCGCCCGCCCGCCACCACGAGTTGGTAGTCGACGCCGGGCGCGCGATCGCGGCAAACCCGGAGCGCCCGGAGCAGGGTCTCCAGGTTTTTGCGCGGCTCGATCGTGCTCACAAAGAGCAGAAACGTGCCTGCCATCAGGCGGTGCCCGTTGACCTCCCGTGCCTCGCCCGGGGGCACGGCGATCGGTCGGAAGCGGGGGTCCGCCGCTTCGTACACAACATCCACCCGCTCGGAAGGCAGCTCCAGCAGGGTTACGATGTCGCGGCGAGTCGCTTCGGAGACGGCGATCACAGCGTCGGCGGCGTGGGCGGATGCCCGCACCTGGCCATAGTAGGCGCGGGCATTGGCGTCGAGGATCTGGGGAAAGTGGATGAACGCCAGGTCGTGGATCGTCACGACAGCGGGGCAGGGTCGCCAGCGTGGTGCGATGAAGTCGGGGCAGTGGAGCAGGTGCAACCGGCGGGGGAGCAGTTCGGCCGGCAGGCTCCAACGTTCGAAGCGGTTGTGGGGTGGGGTGAGTAGTGCGGCGCGCTCGACGTTCGGCGCAATGACGAGCGGTCGCCGCTGCCGGACGTGTTGCAGAGCCACCAGCGTATCAGTGGGCGCAAGCGGCGCGAGGGCGGTGAGCAACTGGCGGGTGTACTGCGCGATGCCGCCCGGGCGGTACGCGTTGAGGCGGGCGTCGATGCCGATGCGCATCTACTCGACCGTCACCTCGAGCCCGTCGTGGGCGAATGCAACGCCGGGGGGGAGCAGCGCGCTGGCCGCGTCGTGCTCGATCGCGTGGGTCATATGCACCAGAAAGGCCCGCTGCGGCTGCAGCGCGGCGATCACCTCGAGCGCTTCAGCGACGGTATAGTGGGTCGGGTGGGCGGTATAGCGCAGCGCGTTGAGCACCAGGACGTCCAGACCACCCAGTAGATCCCAGGAGGCGGGGGGGATCGCGCTGGCGTCCGTCACGTAGCCCAGGCCGCCCACCCGGTAGCCCGTGATTGTCCAGGTGCCGTGGAGGATGTCGAAGGCCTGCACGGTGGTGCTGCCAATGGCGAACTGCTCAGCAACTGGACGCAGCTCAAGGCTCGGACGGGTTGAGCCCGTCGAGGTGTCGGTGAAGGCGTAGGCGAAGCGCTCGCGGACATCGGCGAGGGTGCGCGGGTTTCCGTAGACTGGCACGCACCTCCCGTAGTGGCAGAGCGGGCGCAGGTCGTCGAGGCCGGCCACGTGGTCAAAGTGGGAGTGGGTCAGCAGAACGGCGTCGATCCTGGTGAGGCCCGCGGCGAGTGCCTGGGTGCGGAAATCGGGGCCTGCGTCGAAGAGGATTGTCTCCTGGCCCGTATCGAGCAGCGCGGAGGTGCGGGTACGCCGGTTGTGCGGGTTGGGCGAGGTGCAGACTGCACAGCTGCAGCCGATCACCGGGATGCCCATAGACGTGCCGGTGCCGAGAAAACGTAGCCGCATAGGTTCCTGGTGGAATCACACCGGGCAGGCCATGCCGTGGGCGCAGCCTGCGCCGCCGGTACTGCTGTGCCGAGGCACAGGTTGTAGTGCTACGTAGAGTGCCCTTGAGCCGCAGGATTGCCGTTCGCCCGTCGATTATAGCATACGCGCCGACAGGATCACATGGCTTTCTGATGCTACAAGGTAATTCCGTAGCATCGTCGGTCGTAGTTGAATAAAATGTTAGCGCCTTCTAACCAATCGCCCCTTGATCGGCCAGAGCCGGAAATTTATACTCAAAACACCTGGTGTTACCGCGCCAGGTGTGCTCGCTGCTACCTTCGGCCCGCAACGTGGCGGCGCCAATGGTGTCAAAGGTGGCTCCGCATGGGTCGGCTATGGAAGGGGCTGAATTCCCAGCTCCGGAACCAGATTATCCTCCCTTTCCTCGGGCTCACGGTGATTGTCGCCCTGGCCGGGGCTGCTGTTGTCTATCAGTTTCTCTTTAGCTCCCTGCAGGACCGTTTCAATCACCAACTGGCGGCTGTTACCCGTGCCGCTAACAACGCGCTGATCCGCTACGAGCAGGGGAACCTGCAGTTCCTCTTTGAGGTAGCCTTCTCCCCAGCCAACCCCGACACCAACGCGCCCGCCGTGGCCGATGCGCTGGCCCGGGGGGATGGCGAGGGGCTCGCCCGGGCCCTCGATCCGCTCTTTCTGGTGGCGAACAGCCGCAGCGGCCAGCAATTGGATCGGCTGATCGCCTTCGACCGCAGCGGTACGACGGTGGTGGACTTCGAGCGCCCCCCGAACGCCGTCAACAATCGCTACATCGTGCACGCGCCGCTCTCACTCGCCGACGCATGGTTCACCCAGCGGGTCCTCAGCGGCCAGAGCGATAGCCGTGGCGATAAGTATGCCGGCCTGGTCCAGTTCGCCGACACGAACACGCTCTACTTCGCCACGATCGCGCCGGTGCGCATGGGCGATGAGGTAGTTGGCGGCGTGGTGGCAGCCACACGGGTAGAGAGCCTGCTGGCCGACATGGCCAGAAACTCCCAGGCTGAGGGGATCACGATCTACGACCAGGCGGGCCGTGTGGCCAGTTCGACCTTCGGCGTAGGTGCCGTGCCGCCGATGAGTTTGCAGCTGCTCAACCAGTACGAGAGCAGTGAGGACCCATCTGTTGACGTGCTCTTCAGCCGCGTCAGCGTGAATGGTGTGGAGTACCAGTTTGCCTACGTGCCTCTGGTTATCCGTGGGGCGAACGTGGGCATCCTCGCCCCGGCGCTCTCGCGAGTCGAGGTGCTCGAGACGATCAGCGGTACCGTCTGGCCGATCGCCCTGCTGGTGCTGGCGCTCGCGGGTGTCATGTTCCTGGCGGGTATCTTTACCGCCGGTCGCATCACCCGCCCGATCGAGGAGTTGGCGCGCACGGCCATCGCCATCAGCGCCGGCGAGACGGAGCGGCGCGCCTACGTAGCCGCCGAGAACGAGATCGGCCAGTTGGCCCGTAGCTTCAACCAGATGACGGAGTACCTGGTGCGGCTCTACGGCCAGGTGCAGGCCGAGGCCAGCCAGCGGGCCGCCATCGTCGAGAGTATCACCGACGGTATCGTGGTGGTCGACGATCTCGGCGCGGTCAAGATGATCAATCTGGCCACGCGCCGGCTGATGGGCATCCCCGAGGATGCGCCCATGCCGGCGAAGCTCAGCGACATCCCCTTGAAGAAGCTGACCGAGGGCGTGCCCGGGTTCGGCTCGCAGCGGGCCCAGGATCTCTACACCCTCGGCAACTATATCGTCAAGGCCTCGATCGCTCCCGTGATCGGCGCCGACGGGACCCGTAACGGCTACGTCTGCCTCATCCAGGATATGACGGCCGAAGTTGCGGTTGATCGCGCCAAGACGAACTTCATCGGTACGATTTCCCACGAGTTGAAGACGCCGCTCACGATTATTCGCGGCAACGCCGACGTGCTCCTCCGGGGGCTGGCTGGCCCGCTCGGGGACGATCAGCGTACCTTTGTAGACTCGATTCGCCAGCACGCCAACAATATGACTGGCCTGGTCAACAATGTGGTGACGGTGGCCAACCTCGACGCGGGCTCGGTCACGACTGAGCTGGAGCCCACCGAACTGGCCAGGCCGATCGGTGAGGCCGTCTTCCCGCTTCAGGGCTTGATCAAGGCCAAGGGCCTCAGCCTCACGATCGATGTCTCCGAGGAACTGCGGCCCGTGCTCGCTGATTATGACCAGCTACGCCAGATTATGCATCAGCTGCTCGACAACGCGCGGCGCTACACGAACGAGGGCGGAATTACGGTGCGCGCGGTCGATTGTGGGAGTTTCGTGCGCGTTGAGGTGCAGGATACGGGCCGGGGCATCCCGCCCGATATGCTGGAGCAGATCTTCCAGCGCTTCATTCGCGGCGATGGGAACAGCGAGGGTATCAACTCGGCTGAGCGCGGGATCGGCCTTGGCCTGGCGATCTGCAAGCAGCTTGTCGAGCGCCAGGGCGGCACGATCGGCGTGACGAGTACACCTGGTCAGGGCAGCACATTCTACTTCTCACTTCGCTACGCCGATGACACACCGAGCCCTGAAAAGTCGAATGCCCCGCTGGCTGCGGCTGCCTGACCGTCGCTTTCTGACGCGCCCGCTGCCCTGGCTGATCGCTCTTGCCCTGGTGACCGTTCTGGGCGGGGTAACACTTATTGCGCGGATCGCGCTGAATATCGCCTCGCCCGCGATCAGCCGCTATGATGGCGACCTCGCGGCGCGCGTGCCGGTGAGCTACGATCTCTGGAGCTCCTTCGGGCCCCTGCTGCCGGCAATCAACCCGGAGGTGATCGAGGCCGCCGAGGAGCTCGCTCCGCCAGATCCTGCGCCAGGCAACCCGCAGCCCGTCGATACGGTGCCGATCGCTGTGATTGGCCTCGCCACGCCAACGCCCCAGTTGCCCCTGGCTGTGGTGCCTTCGCCCTCGCCGACCAGCACTGAGGCGCCTCCTCCCAGCCCGGTTGTCTCGCCCACCGCCACCGCTACGCGCACAACCGAGCCCATCCGCGCCCCCACACAGCCGCCGCCATCCCGCACCGCTGCCCCGGCCACGGCTACCGCGATCCGGCCCACAACGACGCCGGTGACCGCGCCTGATCCGCCTTCTGGCGCGCCGCCTACCAGCACGCCGTTGCCCCCAACCGCTACCACGGCGCCACCCAGGCCTCCCAATACGCCAGCGCCCACCAGCACGCTGGTGCCCACCAGCCCGCCCGCGCCTACCAGCACGCCCGGGCCAACCAGTACGCCCTTGCCTACCAGTACGCCCACGCCGCCCCTGCTGAGTTTCGTGGACAGCGCGATTACCGCCAGTGAGACGCAGGGCTCGGCTACCGTGAGGCTACGCCTGAGCGACGCCTATTTCCTGCCAGTGACGGTTGCCTATGCCACCGGAGGTGGCAGTGCGACGCCTGACAGCGACTATACCGCCACCAGTGGCACGCTTACCTTCACGCCCGGCGAGCGTGAGAAGAGCTTCACCATCCCGATCCGCGCCGATGCGCTCGATGAGCCGAACGAGACGGTGGAGATCAGCCTGTCGGTCCTTGGCAATGCCATCCTCAGCGGGCCATCCACCGCTGTGCTGACGATCACCGATAGCAACGCCCCGCCGCTCGTGCGTTTCTCCGGTGCTGCCCGGACCGTCGCCGAGAGTGTGGGGACGACGACGCTTACGGTCGAGTTGAGCGAGCCGAGCGCCATCGATGTCTCGGTGCCGTTTGTTGTGGGTGGCACGGCCGCCTCGGACGATCACAACTTGCGCGCTAGCGCGCTGGTGATCCCGGCCGGCAGCACCAGCGCGCGCCTGCGCTTCTCTGTCACCGCCGATTGGGTGGACGAAGACGATGAAAGCGTGGTGGTGACGCTCGGGACGCCCCGGAACGCCGATCTCAGCAGCCCCAGCGTCTTCGTGCTGACGATCACCGATGATGATACCGCCGCTGTGACGCTGCGCCCGGATACGCTGGAGCTCGAAGAGGGCGAGGATGGTATCTACAGCATCGTGCTGGAGAGCCAGCCGGTTGATCCGGTGACGGTCGACCTGCTGCCCGATGGCCAGTTGCTCCTGCTCTCGCAGAGCCAGTTGACCTTTACGGCGTCGAACTGGAATACCCCGCGCCAGGTGCGGCTGAGGGCGATCGATGACGCAATCGATGAGACCAGCCCGCATACCGGCACGCTGCGCCACAGTGTGCGCAGCCTCGACCCGCGCTACAACGGGATCGCCACGGCGCCCCTCACGGCGCGAATCATCGATGATGATACCGCCGGAGTGATCATCACCGCTCCACCGCTGCTCACACTCACCGAGGCCGACGGGCCGGGCCAGAGCCAGACCTATACGATCGTGCTTCGCAGCCAGCCGGTGGCACCGGTGACGCTGAGCCTCGGTTCCCCAGATGGGCAGGTGCTGGTGAGCCCGGCGACGCTGACAATCGCGCCCGAGAGTTGGAATACGCCGCGCACGATAACGGTCACCGCCATCGACGATCCCGTGGATGAGCGGGGTGGCCGTGGGGGCCGCCCGGCCACCGATCCACATACTGGCACGGTAGCCCACGTGGTTAGCAGCGCCGACCCGCTCTACAACGGGTTTGCAGTGGCCGACCTCGTCTGGGCGATCACCGACAACGATAGCGCCGGGGTGATCATCGAGCCGCGTACCGTTGCTGTCAGCGAGGCGTTGCCTGCTGTTGCGGCCACCTACGCTGTGCGCCTGGATAGCCAGCCGACGGCACCGGTGACGGTAGCAATCAACTTCGACCCTCAGGAACTGGTTGTTCAGGGGGGGCCTACCAGCCCGGTGACGCTTTCCTTCCAGCCCGAGGACTGGAACGTGGCACAGACGGTTCGTGTGGCACCGCTCGACGATGCGATCGACGAAGATGGGCGTGGGAACACGCTCCCCCATACAAGCACGATCACCCATGCGCTGGTGAGCGCCGACCCGAACTACGACGATGCCACGAGTGGCCTTCCCGTCGATGATGTAACGGTCTCGATCACCGACAATGACACCGCTGGCGTCACGATCACGCCACCCGCGCCGGCAACGGTGGTTGAGGGCGCTACGATCACCTATACGCTCCGCCTGGACAGCCAGCCGACGTCGCCGGTCGATCTGTCGCTGAGCATCACGCCGACAGGTGTAGCCAGCGTGGCGCCGGTTTCGCTCACGGTTGGCACGGGGCCAGACGACTGGCGACAGTCGCGAACGATCACTATCACGGCGCTCGACGATGCCTTCGACGGGCCCGCCGAGAGCTTGCCGGTGACGGTCTCCCACGTGCTGGCGAGCGCCGATCCGAACTATGACGATACCACGAGCGGCTTCGCCGTCGATGATGTGGTGATCTCCGTTATCGACAACGATACGGCCGGGATCAACCTCGGGCCGCTCTCCATCACCACCCCCCTCAGTGAGACGGTGACGGCCCCGAACCATTCCGCCACCTTCACTGTGACGCTGCGGAGCCGCCCGCGAAGCCCGGTCACGGTTACGCTCCTGCCCGACGATGAGGTGACGCTGAGCACGAGCGTTTTGACCTTTACCAGCGATCCGCTCGCGTGGCGCACCCCGCAGACCGTGACCGTGACGGCGGTGGACGATGTGATCGCCGAGAATGCGATCGCCCCATCGACGATCCGGATCGCGACGGCAAGCGCCGATCCGCGCTATGCTGGGCTCACCAGCGTGCTGAACCTCGACGTCGAGGATAACGATCTCGCCGGTGTCGTCTTCTCGGCGCCATCGGGCCTGTTCACCACCGAGGGCGGTGGGGTGGTAACCTTCACCCTGCGGCTGCTCAGCCAGCCCGAATCGCCGGTGAGCCTGAATCTGCTCAGTAGCAACCCGGCTGAAGGGCAGGTGATCAGCCCGACCTTGCCGATCACCTTCACGCCAGCGACCTGGGATGTGCCACGCACCGTCACGGTTGCCGGGGTGGACGATAGCGTGCGCGATGGCAACCAGACCTACACCGTCACGGTGCAGATCGTGGCGTCCGACGCGCCCAAGTACACGACCGATCCGGATCAAGAGCCGCCCCCGATCCTGCC
The DNA here is from genome assembly GCA_004367505.1 of Chloroflexi bacterium OHK40. Lineage (GTDB taxonomy): Bacteria > Chloroflexota > Chloroflexia > Chloroflexales > Chloroflexaceae > OHK40. The sequence goes on from SFCB01000241.1 coordinate 21,982, forward strand.
GCTTCTGACCCTGACCAACCTGGACGATGAGCCCCTGGTGGTCTCGGTGGCGGATGCGGCACCACTGGGTGAGGGCGATGGCGGGCTGCGGGCGTTCCGCTTTCCGGTCACGCTGAGCCGTACCTCACCGTTCACGGTGACTGTCGGCTATACCACCTACCCGCTGAGCGCCACCGCAGGCAGCGATTTCGTCGTGGCGACAGGGAGGCTCACCTTCGCTCCGGGCACGCTCACCCGCCCGCTCGATGTCTTCGTTATCGGCGACACGGTGTACGAGCCGGATGAACTGTTCGGCCTGCGGCTCACAAGTGTCGAGGCCCCCGGTGACATCGCAGCGCTCGGGGTCACAGAGGGTCTGGGCCGCATTCTCAACGATGATGAGCCCGGCTTCCGATTCGCCCGCGCCGACACGCTCGTGGACGAGAACAGTGGTCTGGCCGAGGTGGTAGTGCAGCTCGATGAGCCCGTGGCAACGGTGGTGATGGTAGCCTACAGCACGATCGACAGTGGTACGGCGGCCGGCACCGCGCAGCCAGGCGTCGATTATCTTGGCGTCAGTGGGACGCTGATCTTCAACTCGGGCGAGGTGACAAAGACCTTCACTGTGCCCATTCTCGATAATGACGCTGTGGAGGATGATCTATACGAGACCGTACGGCTTGCGCTGTTCGGCGCCAGCGGTGCGCCGCTCGGCAGCCCGAGCGTGGCTACGATTACCATCGTCGAGGATGGCCTCGACCCGGTCACCGCCACGCCCGGCACCCTGGTGACTGGTGGCCCGCTCGCCACGCCAGAGAACGGCTTTAGCTACGCCGGTTCGGGCGGAGGGACTGGCTCCACCTACCTGGCGATGGTGGTGCCCTGCAGCTGGCCCACGGGCCAGCCCTTGACGATCGAGCTCTGGAGCCCTGCCCTCCACACCGACACCGGGTCGGTTGACGCGCTGCTCGCCACGGGCGGCTCGGCGGGCTCAGGCCAGACGACCTTCGAGCTCTACGCCGCCGGCACAGCAGTAGACCCCACCGGCGCTGGGCCGCTTCCGGGCGCTGCCGGCTCTCTCCACGGGCAGGTGTACAGTGCGACAGCCACCGCCGAGGGGTGGGAGCCCTTCTACACCCTGGCAACCCCGGCCCCGTGTGGCCGCTACGTGCTGCGCTCCGCGAGCGATGGTGCCGACGAGAACTGGTGGGCGGTGCGCGCAACGCCTTCCGGAAGCGCAGAGGCGGTGCAGTTCGCAACGCTCCTCAGTTCGGTCGGCCAGATTTCGCCGCCAGGGGAGTCGCTGTGCACCACGGGCTGGTTCTACGTGCCGCCCGACACCGCCAGCCTGAGCCTGCGCAATTTCGATCTCGACGCGCCGCCGGGCGGCAGCGACACCCTGGCAAGCCTGCGCTACTACAGCCCCGGCGAGCCCTTCGACCCGCGTGGCACGATCGGAGGGCGTGCGGGAAGCGCTTCGCAGGAAGGCACCTGGGCCGAAGACACCATCCTTTGGCCTGACGCGGGCTGGTGGCGCGTGGTGATCTGTACGAGCGACCACAACCGCCTGAGCTTTGTGGCTCTCGGCGACGATCTGCTGCTCCCGCTGTTCGCCAGCCCCCCGACGGAGACAGCGCTGCAAGCGAACCTGGCCGTCACACCGACAGTGGCGACAGCGGGCGAGCCAGTAGTAGTTGGCCTGGAGTACGGTGCATCGGGCGGTAGAGCCTACGGCGCTACGATCACCGTTACGCTCCCGTCTGAGTTGGCCTTTGCCGGGGACCCGTGCGCGGGCGTGGCCGTGCCGTGTGTGGCCAGCGCCAGCAGTGTGACATTCACGCCGGGAGATCTGGCCTCCGGATCGGGTGGGGCCTATAGCTTCAGCACGACGGTAGACGCGGATGCGGCCGCCGACGTGGTGGCCATACAGGTGGCCATGCACGGGAGCGATGTGGCAGGTAATCGCCTGCTGGCGCGTGGGGCAGCAGTTCTTACAATTCCCTGATACCGCGTCCGGCATGATACGGTGCATCGGTGGGGAGTCGTGGAGGGGCTACCGCTCCCTTCGCAACCCAACGTCGTCCACCTGAGTCAAACAGGGTTTAATGTGAAGGGGTGCGACGCGCCACCTGAGTCGGGTGGATCGTAGCCCTGCAGGGCGAGTCGACGATTTGCGCTATCATGGCCGGGTGAGCGCCTTTGACGTCGCGGGGCGTGTTCCCCGCCTCAACCTGCCTCTGCTGCTGATCCTGCTGCTGGCCCTGGGCTGGCGGCTGCTGCTCTGGGCCCAGCCGCTCCACCAGCCAGCCAACGACGAGGTTGAGTACATCACCGTTGCGCAGGATCTGCTGGCGGGGCGAGGCTGGTCGTTCTACGACCGCTATCGCTGGCTGCGGGCTCCGCTCTACCCGCTCTTCCTGGCGGGCTCGCTCTGGATCGCCGGTGGCGACCTGCACCGTGCCGCACTGCCGAACCTGCTCCTGAGCATCGGCGTGATCTATCTGGTCTACCGGCTTGCGCGGGAGCTAGCGCCAGAGGCGGGGCGACGCCCAGGGTTGATCGCGGCGGCGGTTGCGGCCGCGCTGCAAACCTACGCCACCTTCGGCGCGCTCTACATGAGCGAGACGCTCTTCAGCCTGCTCTTTGCGGCCGGGCTGCTGGCGTTGGCGCGCTGGAGTCGGTCTGGCGGTCTGTGGTGGGCGGGGCTGGCCGGTGCGCTGCTCGGGCTCGCTTGCCTCACCCGCTCTGCCGCCCTGGTGATGCTCCCGGTGGCGGGGATCTGGATCATCTGGCTGGAGGCCCGCAGAGGGGGGGGGCGGATGCCCGCCGCGCTGATCCCGGCGGTCGTTATGGGGTTGTGCGCCGCACTGATGATCGGGCCGTGGACGCTGCGCAACTGCCGGGCCTACAGTGCCTGCATCCTGATCGAGAGCGGCTTCGCCTATAACCTCTGGGCCTTCTACGAGCCGCGAGAAGATCTAGCGACGATCAACAGGACGCTCGAAGCCATCGCCGATCCGGCTGAGCGGGCCGCCGAGGCCACGGAACGCGGGCTCGCCCGGCTCCGGGAGGACCCGGCGATCCTCTTGCGCAAACTGCCGGCGGAGTGGGAGCGGCTCTGGGTGGTCAAGCCGATCCAGGACCGCTTTCTGCTCGCGAATTACTACAGTGATCCGCCGCCACTCCTCTTCCTGAGCGCCCTTCTGCTCGACGACGTACTCTACCTGCTGGTGCTGTGCGGCGCCATGATCGGCCTGGCTGGCTTGCTCGTGCGGCGGAACGCGCTAGCCATGCTCTGCGCCCTCTGGTGCGCGGTGTTCGTCGGGATCACGCTGCTCACCCACGCCGAGGGGCGCTACCGTCACTTTCTCTTCATGGTGCTGATCCCGCTGGCGGCGGTGGCTGCCGATCGCCTGCTCCGGCGGGAGCCTGTGCCGCGCCGCGTGTGGCTGGCCGTACTACTGCCGCTCGGGCTGGCGTTGCTTCCCCTCTTCGTCTACTACCCGTGGGCGTGGGCGGGCGGCGGCGCGGCGCGGAGCGTGTACCGTGGTATCGGGGATGTGCTGGCCGCCGTAGGTGCCGAGGAACAGGCGGCTGGGGCCTACGCTAGCGCGCTCCAGGCGAGCGAGACACCCGACGGCTGGATCGCCCTTGGCACCTTGCAGCGGCGCCAGGGTGATCTGGCCTCCGCTGAGCAGTCGTACGAACTCGCCCACGAGCTCCGGCCACCGTATGTGGGCGCCAGCGCGCACCTGGGCGATCTGCGGCGCGAGCAAGGGCGGCTCGACGAGGCCCGGCAGGCCTTCCGTGGGCGCTACCTGGACCAGGCCCGCCTGACCGACTGGAGCTTCCGCTTCCTCACCCCGGCGCCCGTGACGGAGCTCGACATAGGTGGTGGCCTCGATTACGGCTACGTAGCCGGGGTGCACCTGGCCGAGGACCAGCAGGGCGCCAGCGCGCGCTGGACCGACGGGCGGGGCCTGCTGCGCCCTGGTGTCGATGGGCAGGCGGTGTTGCGGCTGCGAGCGGCGGCACCCCACCCGGACATCCGGACGGTGCCGGTGCAGATCTGCAGAGGTGGAGCGTGTACCGAGGTCGAACTGGGGCCAACCTGGCGCACGGTGACCCTGGTGCTGCCGGCCTCGGTCGAGCCGATCGAGGTGCGCAGCCCGACTTTTACGGCGCCCGACGGGCGAGTGCTTGGCGTGCTACTTGACCGGGCCGCGATCGAGCCGGTGCTGGCTCTTGAGCCCGGAACCCGGGCACTGGATGCCGGGACGCAGCAGCACGCCACAGAAACGCCTGGACGGCCAGGCACCTGAGGCTGTAGGTTACCAGGCGAAGAGGAAGGCCAGATCGTTCACATTAGTCGCGGTCGGGCCTGGGAGCAGCAGATCGCCGAGGGCCGCGAAGAAGGGGTAGGCATCATTGGCCGCGAGGTGAGCGAGCGGGTCGAGCCCGAGCGCCTGTGCGCGCGCGATCGTCTCACCGGTGGCGACTGCGCCCGCCGCGTCGGTGGGGCCATCGCCGCCATCGGTTGCCAGCGCCACGAGGGCCAGGTCGGGCAGACCGGACAGGCCGGGGGCGGCGGCGAGGGCGAGTTCCTGGTTACGCCCACCACGGCCCGCGCCCCTCAGGGTGACGGTCGTCTCGCCGCCGGCGATGATGCACGCCGGCCGTGGGACGGGCTGGCCGGAGGTGGCCACCTCGCGCAGCACAGCGGCGAGAAAACGGCCTGCCTCACGGGCCTCGCCCTCCAGGGACGTCGTGAGCAGGAGGGGGCGAAAGCCCTCGGCGGCGGCGGCGGCGAGGGCGGCGGCAGCGGCGATCTCATTGCTGCCGATGAGCAAGTTTGTCACGCTGGCGAAGAGGGGATCGCCGGGTTTGGGTGTCTCCGGAATGGTGCCGACGAGCCCGCTGCGCAGGTGGGTGAGGATAGGGGTCGGGATCGCGTCGAGGAGACGGTAGCGCTGAAGAATGTCCTGGGCATCGGCGAACGTACTACGGTCCGGTACGGTGGGGCCAGATGCGATACTGTCCAGGGGACTGCCGACGACATCGGAGAGGATCAGAGTGACCAGGGTGGCGGGGTGGGCCAGGCGAGCGAGGCCACCGCCCTTCAGGGTGTCGAGGTGCTTGCGCAGGACGTTGATCTCGGTGATGCTGGCGCCCGAGGCGAGCAGCGCGCCGGTAAGCGTCTGAAGGTCGCCGAGGCTCACGCCGGGGACCGGAGCGGTGAGCAGGGCCGAGCCGCCGCCGGAGATCAGGGCAATCACGAGATCGCGCGGGGTGAGCCCCTGGAGGAGCGCCGTGATCGCGTGGGCGGCAGCGACACCGCGAGCATCGGGCACGGGGTGGCCAGCCTCGACGAGGCGCAGCGTGCCGTCCGCTCCCTTGCCCGGCTGCTCAAGGTGCCCGTCCTTGACGACGACGAGGCCGGCGCTGAGCCGATCGCCGAGGGCCTCGGCGGCGGCGCGAGCCATTGGCGCGCCGGCCTTCCCGGCGCCCACCACGATCACCCGGTCGACGTGGCGCAGGGCGAGCGTGTGCTCGCCCAGAGCGAGGAGCTCACCGTCGCGGCGGAGGAAGCGCCGCACGGCCGCGGCGGGATCGACGGCGGCGAGCGCGGCGGCGAGGATGCGTGTGATCGCCTCACCGCGTGGGCTCGCGCGGAGCGAATCTGTCCAGAGGCGGCGTGGGTCCATGAAAGGCTCCTGTGAAGGGGGGCCGAGTGAAGAAAGCTTCGGGCGAACGGAGGCGCTAGCGTGGGCTGCGGGCGTGAGGCGCGACATGGGGTACAATAACGGGGAGGAGCCACCCGGGCGCGGCACGGCCGCGCTCGTTCTACGTCTATCACGGATGGTAGCAGAAGGGGGTTGTGATGGGCAAGGGCGATAAGGGCACCCGCCGGGGGAAGATCTGGCGGGGCTCGTACGGGAAGACACGGCGGCGCAAGGAGCGCAAGGAGCAGCCGGTGGCACCAACCCCGGCGCGCCCCCCGCGGCCGGCGGGCCGGTAGGCAGGTGCCTGTAGGGAACGTGAAGCGCGGGCCTGGCGCAGCCGGGCCCGTTGTGATTCTCGGGCGATGCGACACGGCGATGGCTGTGCTTCCCTGTAGCGCGTGAGCGTAGGGCGGGTTCCAACCTCCGACCGATGCCCCGCCCGCCCGCGCGGCCCACACTAACGCACGAACGAGCACCGGGAACCGGGGCACCGCACCCGGAGGGTGTGCCGACGTGCTTCAGCCCTCCGCAGAGGGAGCAACTGTTCCGAGCCATGCGCTCAGCGGGGCCGCGCGCGTATGGCAGCCCGACAGACGGGCCAGGCGTTCGCGGTGGTCGTAGTGTTCCGGCTGCAACCCCGTCGTGCCGCACCACCAGGAGTGGCACCGGGGCTGAGGAGGCGCAACGTGGGTAGTCAGCAGGGCGGGCGAGTGAGGCTGCGGGCGCCAACGCCCGACGACGGTGCGGCGCTGCTGGCGCTGAACCGGGAGAGCGTGGCCCTGCACCACCCCTGGACGACGCCGCCGACAACGCCGGAGCAGTACGCGGCCTACCTGGAGCGCTGCGCCCGCACCGACACCGCCGGGTTGCTCGTGTGTCGCGCAGCAGATGGCGTGGTGATGGGCGCCATCACCTTCAGCCAGATCTTCTACGGCCCGCTCCAAAGTGCCTATCTCGGCTACTACATCGGCCAACCCTACGCAGGCCAGGGCTACATGCGCGAGGCGCTGGCCCATGCGCTGGACCACGCCTTCGGCCCACTGCGGCTGCATCGTGTGGAGGCGAACATCCAGCCTGGCAACACCGCCTCGCTCGCCCTCGTGCAGCGCCTTGGCTTCACGCGCGAGGGCTACTCGCGACGCTACCTGTTCATCGCCGGCGCCTGGCGCGACCACGAGCGCTACGCTATGCTGGCTGAAGATTGGGAGGGGCTGCGCGCGATCTGGTACGCGCGGCCAGGGTTCGGCGTCGAAGACAGCCCCGCCGACCCGCCGGATGGGCGAGGTGCGGACGGGTGAAGGGGCGTACGATGCTGATTGGTGGCTCGGAGCCGCTTGCACAGCCGATCGAGCGCGGCCCGGGAAGCGAAGTCTTTAGTGATCTCTGGGCGACGGTGAAGGGCGAGTAGCCGCCACCGTCGCACAAGGCCCCTGCGTCAGAACCGCCGCGGCGCTCAGCGTCGCGGCGGTTAATGCATGGCCATCGCTCGTTGTCGCGGCTTCACCCCCGTGCGACACGTCACAAACTATACTCGCACGAGAACACACCGCGCGAGCGCGCTGGAACCACAAGGCCGCTTTGGTATCTCGTACGGGCGCAGCGCGCCGCGTCCCGGTCAGTTCGCACCAGGGCCACCACTTATGAAGCCTCTGCTGACTGCTGAGCGCCTGCCGGGCCCCCTTGCCACTCCGCAACTCGGGGCGCGGACACGGTGGCTGCTACTGGCGGCGCTGTGCCTCGGGCTCGCGCTGCTGGCCCTTGTGCTCTGGTTCGCGATCGCGCGGCCGGTGAAGGTGCTCCCCCGCATTCGCCCGCTCCCCGCCTTCACGCTGATCGATCAGTACGGGCTGCCGCTCAGCAGCAGCGACCTGGCCGGGCGCTCGGTGCTGATCAATCTCACCTATGGCGGCTGCGGCGACACCTGCGCGGCGCAGCGGGCGGGCATGGCCGCGCTGCGGGAGCAACTGCGGGCCGACGGACGGCTTGGCCGCAGTGTCCTGCTGCTGACCGTGAGCTTTGACCCGGCGCGAGATACGCCGGTGGCACTGCAGACCATGGCGGCACAACTGGGGGCCGAGCGGAGCAACTGGCGGTTTGCCACGGGCGAGCCAGGCGCCCTGAAGGCGCTCATCGGTGGCGAGCTCGGGATTTATTACGGCGAGCCCGACGAGTCCGGCGCGATCGAGCACGACCAGCGACTGATCCTGGTGGACGGGAACGGCGTGCTGCGGGCACGCTACGACGCGGCGGCGCTGGATCAGGCGCGCATCCGGCGCGATCTCGGCCTGCTAGAGCAGGAGCTTGGCAGTAGTGGCGTCATGCGGCAGGTGTATGAAGCTTCGCACCTCTTTCTGTGCTACCCCGACTAGCGCCCGGGCACCCCGGTTGTGAGGGATCACTATACGGAAGCTGAGGGCTGTTGGACCTGGCAGGGCTGGCGCACTGAAAAGGAGATGAACATGGCCTGGAGTGGTAACCGGCCGGACGACCCCACGACTCCGGCGCCCGGCGACGAAGAGCACGAGCCCCACGAGCCGCCACGCGGCGCTCTCCTGATCACCATCGGCTACCTGGCCCTCGTTACCGCCCTGTGGATGCAGGTCTACCTGCAACTATTGAGCAATGGAGGGATTCCCCGACCATGAAGCATGAGAAGTACATGGGCTACCTCTTCGAGGTGGCCTGGATCCTTCCGAGCGTCGCCATCCCGATCTCGGTGATCGTCGCCGTGCTGATTACCGCCTTCGCCGTTGGGATCCGGGTGCCGGACATCGCGGGGCGGATCGAGCCAAAGGCGATCGCGGCGACGGAGCCGTTTGACGAGCCGGGGCTGCGGGAGTTGGCACCGGGCAAGTACGAAGCGGCGATGGTGGCCCAGGTGTTTATGTTCACGCCGAATGAGATCGAGGTGCCGGTTGGTTCGGAGGTGACCTTCGTACTCACTAGCCGGGACGTGATCCACGGCTTCAAGATTGTGGGCACGCCGGTGAACATGATGGTCGTCCCGGGACAGATCTCGAAGATGCGCTTCACCTTCACCCGCCCCGGCGAGTACCTGATCGTCTGCCACGAGTACTGTGGTGGGGGGCATCACGCCATGTCGGGCAAGGTGATCGTGCGCTGAAGCGGGTGGCAATCGGGCAGAGACAGGCGGGCGGGTGCTCGAGAGTTTCGGAAGGCCTGCGACCCGGCCCCGAAGAAAGTGAGCTCTGAGATGGCAGTGATCGCTCGACCGCGCGGAGCCGTACGCGAACAGGTGGCCGACCGCTTCGCCACCGAGAAGCGGCTCGCCGGGCTGAACATTCTGGTCGCTTTCCTCGCCCTGGCCATTGGCGGCCTGATGGGCGTGCTGCAGGTCCTTGAATACAACGGCATCGACCTCTACCGGGCGGTGAAGCCGGTATTGCCAGGTGGTTACTACCAGGGTCTCACGCTGCACGGCGTGCTCAATGTGCTCGTCTTCACCACCTTCTACATCATTGGCTTTCTGACGCTGATCGCCGCCATGTCCTTCGATCGGCCCCTGGCGAGCGGGCGGCTGGCATGGGTCACCTTCTGGCTGATGCTCGCGGGCCTGCTGGTGGCGGCGGTACCGATCCTGCTCAACCGGGCCACCGTGCTCTTCACCTTCTACCCACCGCTCAAGGCCGATGGCTTCTACTACCTGGGCCTCACGCTGGTGGTGGCGAGCACCTGGCTGTTGCTCGTGAACCTGGCGCTCACCTACCGGGCCTGGCGGGCGGCCAATCCGGGCGCGAAGATCCCACTGGCGGCCTTCATGTCGATCATCACCATGACGATGTGGACGATCGCGACGTTCGGTATCGCCACCGAGATGCTCTTCCTGCTGATCCCCTGGGCCTTCGGCCTGGTGCCAGGCACCGATGTGATCCTGGCGCGCACGCTCTTCTGGTTTACGGGCCACCCGATCGTCTACTTCTGGCTGCTTCCGGCCTACATCTCCTGGTACACCATGGTGCCGCGCCTGGCGGGGGGGCGGCTCTTCAGCGAGCCGATGGCGCGAGTGGCCTTTGTGCTCTTTCTGGTGCTCTCGGTGCCGATCGGGATCCACCACCAGTACACCGACCCGGGCATCTCGGAGATCTGGAAGCTGGTCCACTTCATCTTTACGGTGGGCGTCTTCTTCCCGAGCCTGCTGACGTTCTTCAACGTGGTCGCCTCGCTGGAGAACAGCGGGCGAGCCCGGGGCGGTAAGGGGTGGCTGGCCTGGATCTTCGCGCTGCCCTGGAATGAGCCGGCCTTTACCACGCAGGTCTTCGCGATGCTGCTCTTCGCCTTCGGTGGGGCCGGTGGCGTGATCAACGCCTCGTACAACCTGAACCTGGTGGTGCACAATACGGCCTGGATCTCGGGGCACTTCCACCTGACGGTGGGATCGGCGGTAGCGCTCACCTTTATGGGGATCACCTACTGGCTGGTGCCGCTGATCACCGGACGGGCGCTGTGGAGCAGGGGGCTCGCGCTTGCCCAGGCCTGGCTCTGGCTGATCGGGATGGTCACCTTCTCCCACTTTATGCATATGCTCGGCCTGCTCGGGATGCCGCGCCGAACGATGATCGGCGCCGCGCCCTACATTCAGCCCGAGTGGCAGGCGCTTCTGCCCTTTACCCTCGTGGGCGGGTTGCTGATGTTCGCCAGCGCGATCTGTTACTATCTGAATATGCTGATGACGATCACCCGGGGCAGGCCCGAGCCAGACCAGGAGGTGCCCTTCAGCCGGGCGGTCTCTGGCCCGGAGGATGTACCGGCGGCGCTGGACCGCTTCACGCCCTGGGTGGTGACGGCCCTGCTACTTGTGGCGATCAACTACGGGCCGACGCTCTACTATCTCGTCAGCACCGGTCGCTTCAACATCACGGGGCTCTCGCCCTGGTGAGTGCGAGGAGCCCATCGCGACGGCTGCTTCAATCGTTGGCGCGCCACACGGCCCACCGGCCCACGCCTCGCCAGGCGGCTACAGCCTGACGCCGATGACGCGGGGGCTGGTGGGGCCAGGGCTGCCGCCGAGGGGCTCCGTGGTGATACCGACAGCCTGATAGCGCGCGAGGGGCTCGGGGGCGAGCACGAGTAGTGTGCCGCTACCCTGCTCGTCTACCCGGAAGGTTCCGCCGCTCACGCGCGTATCGCCACGGACGAGCCACAGCTGATAGACGCGGTCGGCTGAGAGGGCGGGCATGCCCTCGACACGCAGCGCCGCCACGCGGCCGGCATAGTCGATAAGCAGTGTGCCACTGGCTCCGGGCACGTCGGCGCTGAGCGGGATCTGCCTGAGCTCGGCGGAGTCGAGCAGCATAGCGAGGATCTGGCGGTCCTGGAGCCGGTTGGCCTGCTCGCGTGCCAGCGTGGCGTGAAGCGCGAGATTCCAGGCGAGCAGGCCGATCAGCGCGATCAGGATGGCAAGGCGCGGCCTCCAGAGCGTGGACGCGGCACCGGGCCGTAGGGGGCGGGCATGATCCCGTTCGTTGGCGGCGCGCTCTACGGCATCGATCACCGCGCGCCGGAGTTGTGGGCTGGGGGCGGCCTCGGCGACGCCAAGGGGCAGCAGCTGGGCAACGCGAATGTAGGCCTCCAGGGTGCGTCGGCAGGTGGCGCAGCGCTCGATGTGGGCGTCGATCTGACTGCGGGTCGCGGGGTCGTACTCGCCGAGGGCGTAGGCTGCCAGCAGCGGCTCGATTGCGGCGCAGTCGGGGGAGGTTTTGTCGGGGTCCATGGTGCTACACCCTTGTGCCGGGCTTCGGCTGGCGCCTGACGGTCGCGCCGGGCGCATGGCTCCGGAATGAACCTGGCCCGGAGTCCGATATGCTCAGCGCAAAGCGCTCCAGGCATCAGATGTCAGGGTCGGCGAGCAGGTGGGCCAGGGCGACGCGAAGCTTGGCCATGCCAAGCCGTAGCCGGGTATGGACGGTACCAAGGGGGGCGCGAAGTTGATCGGCGGCCTCCTGGCGGGTTAGGCCGCCGAAATAGAGCAACTCGATCACTTCGCGCTGGGCGGGCGGGAGCTCGGCGAGAGCGGCGCGCACTTCGCGCCGGAGCAGGCTGATTTCGATCTCCGGGTCGTTCGGGGTGAGGTGGACCAGCGCGCGTTCCAGGCTGCTCTCGCGGGCGCGAGCCTGCTGGCGGCGGCTACGCAGTTCGTCGATCGCGCGGTGATGGGTGATGGCCAGCAGCCAGGTGACCAGGCTCCCCCGCTCAGGGCGATAGCGGGTGGCATTGCGCCAGCATCCCACAAACACATCCTGCACGATCTCCTCAGCGGCGCCCCTATCGCCCACCATACGTAGCGCCACGCTGAAGACGATCGGGCCGTAGCGGTCGTAGAGGGCCGCTGTAGCCACCAGAGGTTGCTCCTGGAGGAGCCGCGAGAGATCCGCATCCTCGGGGTGGAGCCGCGCGCGCGAAGTCGTATCGCCGGGCCGCTCGATGCCGCTCACCGGTGGCGCTCCTGTCGATCGAAACACGCCATTCTACCATGGGCGGGTCCGGGGTGGATTCCGGCAAGACCGCCGCCCTCTCTCGATTGAGTCGGCAGGGATTACGCCAGTGGGGTGAATGAGCAATCGAATCGTATGGTGGGCGCATCGTTCTGGCCAGTACGGCGGTACATGAGGTAGAGCCATCTCGATCGGGGAGGTTCACCGATGCTGGCCCTGTTCCGCGCCGCCGTGCTCGTTATCAGCCTGGTGTTGCTGACCCCTGGCCCGCTCTCCGCCCAGGCGCCCATACGCCTCGTCGAGGCTGGGGATGGTCACCTGACGGTTGAGCTCACCTGCTCCGGCAGGGTGTCCGGGCCGCTGAGCGTCATATTGGACGACAGGCCCCCGGTGCCGGCTACCGTGCTTGCCGGCGCTGCTCAGGCCCTCGTGCTGGTGGTAGACGTGAGCCCCGCGATGGGCGCCGCTGGGACGCCACACAGCACGCGGTTGGCCGACGCGGCTCTTGGCGCGAGGATGCTCCTGGAGCGGGCGCCAGCCGGCACCCCGGTTGCGGTCGTGAGCTTTGACCGGGTAGCCCGGACGGTGCTACCGCCCACGGTGGATCGCGCGGCCGCGCTCGCCGCCGTGGCCGCCCTTGCCATACCGCCGGCCGAGGAGCCCGCCGGGCCCTACGCGCTCGCCGAGGGGTTACGGCTTGGTGCGGCGCTGCTCGCTGCGACCCCAACCCGGGAGCAGGCGCTGGTGGCCTTCGCTGCGGGTGTGCCGGGCCTCGCGATCGACACCGCTGCATTGCGCGCCGAGCTCGCCCCCACGCTTAGCGTGGCCATCGTAGGGCTGGGCGCCGATGCCACGGGTGCCTCTGCCGATGGCGGCTCGCTCGTCGCGATCGCTTCCAACCTTGGGGCCGCCTACATCCCCTTCCACACCACCGACCTTCACGACCTGCCCGCGCTGGCGGCGGAGTTGGAGCGCCGGGTTGCCGCGCTGCTCACACCGGAAGGCCCGCTTCGGCTGCGGGCAAAGATCGGTGAGCTGACACGCGGTCCCCACCGTCTGACGGTGAGCGGGTGCGGTGCGCCTGCGACGCTCGACTTCGCGGTGCCCGGGGTGGCGCTACCGAGCGCGATGGGCGCCGTACTCGCGGTGGGGTTCGTTGCCGCGCTGGGGCTCGCCTGGTGGCGCGTCCGCCGGCCCGGGGCGGCTATGGTCGCCCGAAGCGAGACGGCGCGGAGGAAGCAGGCGGTTGACGTGACGACGGCCCGACGGGCCAGCGGCCAGCATCCAGGCCAGGAGCTCAGGGTCATCGTGTGGGACGGAGCGCGGCGGGGCGTCTACCCGCTCGCCCGGCGGCAGTCCCTGGTCGGGCGCGATCCGGCCTGTGAGATCAGCATCGATAGCGAGTGGGTCTCGGGGCTTCACGCGCGCCTGACCCGCGTTGGGGATCAGCTGGAGATCACCGACCTGGAGAGCACCAATGGCACCTTCATCGGAGAGGAGGCGCGGCCGTTGCGGCCCGGCGTGCCCGAGCCGCTGGCCCCGGGAGTGCCCGTCCTCCTCGGGCGAACGGTACGGCTGGAGCTTCGTAGCGGGGGCGAGTGATGATCAGCCCGGGGCGACGGATCGGTCCCTTCGAACTGATCGGCCGGATTGGCCACGGGGGGCAGGGGGAGGTGTGGCTCGCCCGACCACACGGAGGCAGAGCGGTACGCTGGCACGCCACTCGGGCCTGGCTGTGGGCGTGGTGGCGCGCCGGGTTGATCGACCTTGCCCTGGCATGCCGGCTGCGGCTCGCCGCGCTGAAGCTTGCCTGGCCCGGAATGGAAGCGAGCCTGCACGATGAGCACGGGCACCTTGCGTCTCCCGGCGCCGGGCATCCACACCTTACCAGCCTTTTTGGGCAGCGCTACGGGAGCGCGGGTTGCGATCTGGGGTTCACCGCACCAGGGGCCGGGGCGGCGCGCCGGCTCTACCTTGCCCTGGCCTACGAGCCCGGGGTCACCCTGGAGCGTGTGCTGCGCCATCGAGGTGTGCTGGCGCTGCCCCGGGCCATGGCAGTGCTACAGCAGGTTGCCGATGCGCTGGGGCACCTGCACCGGCGCGGCATCGTTCACCACGACGTGCGCGCGGCGAACATCGTGCTCCGCGCGGGCTACACCGAGCCACCTCACGCGGTACTGATCGACCTGGGCGCGGCCGAGGTGCCGCTCGCGCCGCGACGGTGGGCGATCTACGGCGCCGAGGGACACATGCCGCCCGAGCGAGTTGCGCCCTGCCCGGCCCCACCCACACCTGCCGTCGATATCTACGGGATGGGGATGCTTCTACGCGCCCTGACAGCCCGCGCGCTGGTCTCGCCGGAGCTTGCCAGGCTGATCGCCGACGCAACCATGCCCGATCCGGCGGATCGCCTCGCGGCCCTCCCCGACATGGCAGCGCTCCAGGCGCGGTTGCGCTGTTTGCCGGAGGCAGGCCAGGGCCACCCCTCCCCGCGCCGCGACGGCCTGGAAGGGTGGGACAGAACTCGGTCAAGGAGGAGCACGGTCTGATGCGGAGACTTCACTTTTTGCCAGTCGCAGCGCTCGTGGCCCTTCTGGGTGGATGCGGTGCGCCAGCGTTGGCGCCGCCTGTACCATCGCCGACGGTCGAGCCCGCGCTGATGCTGGCAGGGGCCGCGCTCGATCAGGGCGAGCACGCCAGGGCGATCGACTTGCTGGGACCCCTGGCGAGCCGTGATGCTGATTCCGCCCGGCTGCTGGCTCGGGCGCGGAGCGCCCTTGTGAGCGGGGTGCTCGCTGCCCCGGCCACGCCGGCGGAACTGCGCGCCGCCCTCGATCTCGTGCTGCTCGCTCGCCCCCTGGCAGCGGGCGAGCCCGGGCTCACGGCGACCCTTCGCGTGCAGGAGCAGGAGTTACTTGGCCGGCTCGCGGCGCTCACGGCCCCTGTCGAGCAACCTTCCGCGCCGGTGCTAGCGCCGCCCACCCCGCAGCCCGCCCCCACAGTTGCCCGGCCAACGGTGCCAACCCGAACGCCAGTTCCGCCGAGCTTTGGCGTCGTACAGCGGCGCAGCTTCGACGGCAGCGGTGCGAGTGGGCAGTTCGCCTCGTGCATCGACGTGCAGGTTCTGGGGCCGCAGGGGCCAGTAGGCGGAGCGGTGCTCGGGATCAACAATGGCCAGCACAACTACCAGAACCAGACCGACCAGAACGGCTACGCGGGGCGCTGCGGGCTCGGGGCCTCGACATGGAGCGTGGTGCTCTTCTGGACGCCGTCCGGGGACGTACAGGGCGCGACGACAACCGTGTATGTGAGCGGGGCGCCCGAGCAGCGGGCTGCCGTCGTGTTCCAGGCCCGCTGAGTGGAGCTCTGGCTGCCTGGAGTCGTGAGCCAGGGCTAGTGCCCGCATCGGAAGGCACAGCCTGCCGCGCGGCGGCGAGCCTCTGAACTCGCGCAGGTGGGGGACCTGCCCGTGTGTACCGGATGGCCACGAGTGTGGCGTTGGACGCAAGCCGGGGGATGCGTGCGTGCGTGCCAGGTGGTACGTCACACCACCCGACCGGGATGGTGTGGTTGAGGGGTGTGCCGGAACCCTAGCCGCCATGCGTGATCCGGCAGAAAGGGCCTCAGCCGCCACAGGGTTCGCCAAAGAGGGTGATGGAGAGGGGAAGTCCACCGTCGCCGAGGATCAGTTCGTCGTTGTGGCTGAGCGGGTGCGGCGTATTGGCGGCGAGCTCCACGCCGTTGAGCAGTGTCAGGAGATCGGGGCGATCGGTGTGGACGATCCAGGTTCCCCGGCTGTCCGGTAGGATCGTGCAGTGGGGGCGATTCGAGACGAAGCGGAAGCTGGAGGCTCGGCGCTCAAGGAGTGCGAGCTCGTGCTGATGCGCTTCGGGGTTGAGCAGCGCGAGGGCCTGAAGCAGCCAGGCGCGCGTGAGCGCCGCGCCGCGCCGGGGAAGTGCGAGCTCGCTCCCATCGGGCAACCCGATCAGGCAACGCTGCCCCACGGTGCCCGAGCGCGGCGTAAGCCAGAGGTGGCCCCCGCTGCCAACGCCCTGCTGGCTCAGGGAGGGTTCAGGGGAGAGCCGTCGACCACTGGCCGTTCCCAGCCGCAGCGTGTAATCCCGTTCAAGGGAGCTGGCTTCAGGGAGCCCGGCGCCTGCCAGCAGCAGCGGGATGAGTTGGGCCGGCGGGCCGTCCTCGCACACGATAGTGGCCGTGCATTCGGCTCCGGCATGAACCCAGTGCAGTGTAACGGCGAGCGTGTTGTCGCGGCGCTGGTGCATTTACGGCTCCTCCGTGCGCGCGACCTGGACAATCTGCGGATCTTCGTCGCCGACGAGCAGTGCCCGCCCGGGCGGCTGCTCGGCCCACCGCTGATCGGAAAGCGGGAGGGAAACGCCGAGAATCCGGGTGCCCGGATCATAACGCCCGGGCCAGAGGATCAGCCCGGCGCGCCCGGCGTCCAGGGCGCGGAGCAGTTCATCGTCGGCGTAGCTGCTCGCGGTGGCCAGAATCACGTGCTCGCCGCGTTGTCCACCGAGTTGAGCGATCTCGCAGAGCATGGCAAAGAGGTTCGGCGCGCCGTAGCTCTGGGTGAACTGGCCGCGCATCCGCTCGCGGCACAGGGTGTAGTCGTCGATGAGAATGACCCGGCGCATTGCCGCACCAGGGGCGCGCTCGGCGGCGAGGGCGGCACCAAGGGCCGTGGCGCTCGCCTCATCTGTCACCATGTGGGTGAGATGGGGCAGGTTGCCCAGCGTCGCAAGGCCTCCGCGCGGCCCATCGATCACCGCGAGCTGTAGCTCACGTGGATCGTAGCGCGCCACGAGCGCGCGCGCGGCGCAGAGGAGCACCCCAGTCTTTCCGCTGCGGCGTGGACCAACCACCAGCGCATGGGGCGTCTCGTGGCCGAGGCGGAGCCATGCGGCACTCAGGCCCATGTGCTCGCGCCCGATCGGGGCAAGCAGCGCGCCAGCGTTGCCAGGGGCCGGCGCGCCCACAAGTTCGGTGAGGCATACCCGTTCGGGTAACAGCCGGATCGGTGGCGGCGTGGTGCATAGGGCGGCGGAGTGATTCTGCCATTGGGCAGTGAGGGCGGCGGCGCGGCGGCGCAGCGCCACCGGTCCGCTATCCTCAAGCATGGCTACTACGGCCTCCTCTGCGCTGGTGTGCTCAGCCCCCGTCAGTGTCGGCAGCGCCACCTGCATCTCCAGGGCCCCGTCGTCGCCACGGGCCACGAGGGCGCGCCCGGGTGTGCCTGCTGGGAGCGGGGCGCTTACCCGCACGCCGAGCAGTTCTGCATAATCGTAGAGCTCGGCCTGGCGCAAGGCCACCCGCTGATCGAGCGCGGTGAGCAGCCGGTGGCCGATCTCGGTGGCCCTGTCGGCGCTAACCACGAGGTAGACGCCGCAGGAACGGCCGAGCCCCGCGATCCGGGCAAGTTCATCGGTCAATTCACTGTCGCTGTAGCGGTCGCGAAGCTCTTCGCGCAGCACGGCGAGCTTATCGATTACCACTAGGACCGCCGGGGCAGGCTGGCCGGTTTGCGCGCGGAGTGCCGCCAGGTCGGCGGCGTCTGCGGCCCGCAGTTGCTCCTGGCGCGTGCGGATCAGTGTGTTGAGGAGGTGCAGCAGGCGGCGCACGCGCTCGTGCTCTGTAGCCAGGATGTGGGCGCCCACATGCGGGAGTCCCGCCAGTGGGCTGAGTTCCTGCCCGCTAGCATCGACGAGATAGCACCACAGGTCGCGTGGGGAGTGCCGGCGGGCAAGGCCAAGTACGAGCGTTCGCAGCAGGGTCGTCTTGCCGCTGCCAGGCGCGCCGACCACGGCGAGGTGGCCGTCGGTGAGCCCCAGGCTGAAAGGAGCCTGCCGGCTCTGCTGAGGGATGTCCAGCAGGCCGATGGGCTGGCGGAGCCAGCTCCCGGATCCTGCCGCCGGGTCCCAGAGGTGGGCTGCCCCCTCCGGATCCACCGTCGCGAGCGAGAGGTACGCCGGCAGAGGTGGCTGCCAGATTGGCCGGGCCTCCCAGCGTGGGTGGGGGCGTTCGCGGCGCGCCTGTGCATCGCAGAGAGCTGCCACGAGCACGTCGAGATCGGTTGTGGTCGTCCGGGTGGCCGGTGTTGGGGAAGGTACCGGCTGCTCACGGTCGCCCTGGAGGAAGCTGACCCTGGGAGTACGGCTGTTTGCCCCTGGCCGGTAAGCCTGGGTCACGTGGGCCACCTGGATGAGTTCCACGCGATCGCCTGAGCGCATATAGGCCCGGCCGGGCGCGCTGGCGGGCAGGAAGGCCGCATCGGGCTTGCGCAGCATCTCGCGGCTATCGTCGGCGCCGCCGAGGCGCAGGGCGATGAAGTAGCTAAGCTGGCTGCGGATCTCATCGGTGACGGCGCGGGCCGGTTGTTGCGTGGCGATCAGCAGGTGGACACCGAGGGAGCGGCCTTGCTTGACCACCCGCACCAGTTCGGCCACGAACTCGGGCTGACTACGGGCCAGTTCGTCGAACTCATCGACCACGATCAGCAGGTTGGGCAATGGTGCCTGCTCGTGGGCTGCGGCCTGGGCGCGGTAATCGGCGATGTGTTCGACCTTCGTGCCACTGGTAGTTGCCGCCGTGTTGAGGAGCGCCTTGCGCCGGCGCAGTTCGCTGGTGATCGCCGTCATTGCCCGGGCGGCCAGGCGGCCCTCCAGGTCGGTCACGAGCCCGGCGGTGTGGGGCAGCGGAGCAAACATGCGCAGGGTGGCCCCGCCCTTAAAGTCGATCAGCAGGAACTGAAGGCGCTCGGGTGCGTGGGTGACGGCCAGAGAGGCCAGGATACTCTGCAGAAGCACGCTCTTGCCCGCGCCCGTCGCCCCGGCGATGATGCCGTGGGGGCCATGATGGTGCTCGTTCAGGTCGAGGTAGACCGGCGTTCCACCTGCTCCGGCCCCAATGGGCACGTCTGGCCGCCACGCCCCCCGGGGAGGCTCGGCCCACCAGCAAGGCTGCTCAAGCTCGGCGGGGTTCTGGATGCCGAGCAGGTCCAGCAGGCGCACGCTGCGAGGCAACTCCTGGGCGCCGCCGCGCTCAACAAGGCGCACGCTGGCCAGGCGGCGGGCCAGGCGGTCGCTGAGATCGAGCTCGGCACGGTCGGGCGTGAAGCGATCATCGCACCAGTCACCGCCTGCGGTTCCCCAGCGGGCGCCGTATTCGTCCAGCTCAACCATCGCAGCGCAGCCCTCGGGGAGCGCCTGCCAGCTTGGGGCAAGCACAACGACAGAGATGCCGAGCGGACCACCGTAGTCGATCAGTTCGGTAATGGCCGGGTAGCTCTGGAGCAACTCGGGGCCATCGACAATCAGCAGCAGGTGGGGCCGGGCGGTCCCGTCAGGCGAATCGCGCCGGGTCTGCTCGCGGCGCTGGCTGAGGGTGTCGAGTAGGGCGCTGGCGAGGCGCCCGGCCCGCTCGGGCTCGCCTCCGAGCATGCGCTCAGCTGGCGATGGATCGTCGTCCAGGGGAGTGCAGTGAGGCAGCCAGCCTGCCCAGGCCCACGATTGGGCAGCCCCAGGCGCATACAGCAGGGCCAGGCGCAGGTCGCCTGGGCCGTGGAGCACGGCGGCCTGCCAGATCAGGGCCCGGGTGAGGGCGTGAGTGTCGGCCCGAGGGCCAGCGATCCCGAGCGAGCCAGACCGGCCAAGTGGGATGCAGATCGGCACCTGCCGCAAGGTGGCATACTCGGCCGCCGTGCGGAAGAGCCTTCGGTCCACGGCGCCGTCGCGCTGAGGATCTGGCACCCGGGCCTGGCTAGCCGCGGGCAAGCTGCCCACTCCTACGCGCAGATCGAGCCAGTCATCGTCGTCCGGGCGCCGCTCCCACAGGCGGGGCTCGGGGCCGGACGTTCCCCCGGCAGCCCCCGCGATCACAAAGAGCTCGAGCGGGTCGGGCGCGAGGAATCGCCGGGCGCTGCGCTCCTGCTCGTGGAGGCGGCGCAGGCGGGCGCGCTGGGCCTCGAGTCGATCTTCGAAGAGGGCGCGCCGCTCGGCGTACTCGGCGGCGGCGCGCCGGGCCGCGCCGCGCTGGCTGATCAGGCTTGCCGCGATGCCGAGCAGCGCGATCGAGGCGCTGGGTATGGCCGCAGCGAGTGGGCTGCCCCCGTTCAGGGCGGCCGCGCCCGCAAAGACGCCAGCACTCGCCAGAGGAAGCATGAGGCTGGCCCAGTCCCGGCGCTCGGGCGCGGGCAGGCTGGGCGTCTCGGGGAGCTCCACGCGCTCGGCGTGCCAACGGGGGCGCACGCGCGGTGGCCGGTTGAAGCTACACTGTGCCACTAGAGCCTCCTGCGGCGCTCCCACTCCTCACGCTCGCGCTCGCGGCGGCGCTGCTCGGTGCGGGCCTGCTCACTGGCGCGCCCGATCTGCTCGGCGGCGCCGCGACAGACGGCGGCCAGGGCGTGCAGTTCATAACGCAGGGCAGCCTGGCCCTGCTCAAAGCGCAGGCGCGCCGCGCCGCGCCACTCGGCCAGCACAGCCTCCGCGTGGCGCGTCTCCTGGGCGAGCAACTGCTCTACCTCGGCCGCAGCTCGGCGGAGCATACCGGCTGCCTCTTCGGCGGCGCGCTGGTCCCAGCGCACGTCCTCCCAGTTTGGTTCATCATGGCGTGGCATTGGGCTGCCTCCGTGGCACAGAGCGGCCCCGTGGTCGCCGGCCGAATCGTGGCTGGCAGGGTGGTGGGGAGGGGGCGGGCCGCGACTCGGGCATGTTGGATGGGCTCCCCGGCGGCTGGGCTCCACTGCCGGTCTGTTTGACGCCGGCTGCGGCCACGAGGAGCACGGCGATGAGCCAAAGTGCGTAGGACCGGAGATCCTCCGCTTGAGATACCTCAGGCCCGTGGGATAGCTCCTGGCCGAAACGCGCTGGCCGGCGAGGAGGTGGCGGGGGCGCGGGCCGCTGCCTGGGCATAGCGGGTGGCCCCTCTGGGGGCTGGGCTCCACTGCCGATCGGTTTGACGCCGGCTGCGGCTACGAGGAGCACGGCGATGAGCCAAAGTGCGTAGGACCGCAGCGCCTCCTCTCTGGAGCTTTCTAGCCCCGGGGCTGGCGCGCCACGCTTGAGGCTGTGCATCGCGGGTAGCAGCGCGCCCACGGCGCAGCACGCATCCGCAAGGCGCAGGCCTGCCGCGGTGCGCGCCGCCAGTTCACCCAGATCGCCCTTGTGCTGTGCCGCAGCAGTGAGGCGCCCGGCAAGCCTGGCCAGATCGGGGACGGGGTACTCGATGCAGCGGGCGGCGAGGCGCTCGCCCACTGCATCTACCTGGCGGGCAACCTGCTCCAGGCGTATGGCGCTGTCATGGGCAGCCCGGGCGTAGGCCGCCAGCGCCTCGGGAACGCCCCCGATCGTAGTGCTCATGGCTCAACCTCTGGCCGCCGGCTGCACGGTCAGGCTGTGCGCATCACAGATTGCCGCCGGCCTGCATAATATTCTGGTTAATCTGGTGGACCTGGCGTCGCAGATCCTCGAGAGCCTGCTGGACACCCAGTAGCTTCTGGTGAGTCTCTGCCCAATAAGCTCGAAACTCGGCAGCCCGGCGCCCATCCCAGTTGTTGGGGTCGGAGAGGATCTGGCCCTGGGCATTCAATTCACCGATCTGCTGGAGCAGCGGGCCGGTGACGATGCGCTGGAAGGCGTTGATCGCCTCGCGGGCGGTGCTGGTCGAAAGAACACGGTCACTCATCGCGGGTTCCTCCTCTAGCCAGGTGGGGTTCATCGTCCTGTAATCTATACCGCCGTTGGCGGCCAAAAGATTCCACTATCCTTGCACTTTTAACCACCGCTATGCGGCAAGCTGTCGAACAATGCTGGCGAAGGCTTCCTG
>SFCB01000179.1 GCA_004367505.1 Chloroflexi bacterium OHK40
GCCCCCGCCCCGGCTCGGCCCGCCCAGACAGGCGCGGACGGTCGGCCAGAGGAGCGGCAGCGCCTCAGCCGGCGCCGCCTGACGATCGCCAGGCGGCTGGTGGAGGCCCAGCACACTGCCGCCATGCTTACCACCTTCAACGAGGTGGACATGACTGCGGTGATGGAGGTCCGCAAGCGCCGGAAGGACAGCTTCAAGGAGCGCCACGGCGTGGGCCTTGGCTTTATGTCCTTCTTTACTAAGGCCGTCGTCGGCGCGCTCAAGGCCTTCCCGATGGTCAACGCCGAGATCCAGGGCGACGAGGTGGTGATCAAGGGCTACTACGACATCGGTGTGGCCGTGGGTGTGGAAGAGGGCCTGGTGGTGCCCGTCGTGCGCGATGCCGACAAGAAGAGCTTCGCCCAGATCGAGCGCGAGATCGGCGAGTTGGCCAGAAAGGCCCGTGAGGGCACCCTGAGCATCGCTGAGCTCAGCGGCGGCACCTTCACGATCACCAATGGCGGCGTCTACGGCTCGCTCATGTCTACGCCGATTCTCAACGCGCCCCAGGTGGGCATCCTCGGCATGCACAAGATCGAGGATCGGCCGGTGGTGGTGGGCGGCCAGATCGTGGTGCGCCCGATGATGTACCTGGCCCTCTCTTACGACCACCGCCTGATCGACGGCTCCACCGCTGTCCGATTCCTCGTGCGCGTCAAGGAGCTGATCGAGGATCCGGAAGCCCTCTTGCTGGAAGGCTAAAGCGCCGCCGCACCCAGGATCGTTGCGGCGGCTCGGGTCATTTTGTGCGGTGCCGCTCCGGGCGAGCCTCTCCTCCGGATCGCCATGGCGGCACCGCAGCAGCGGGGCTCTCACCGAGCCACAACGTCTGGTGGGGAAGCGGGAGCGCGGTGGGGCGAACGCCGGACATGGCGCGGCCACCAGGCTCGGGTGGTCTTAGCTTCGTGGGCGAGTTGGCTGCTCCGCGAGCTGTAGGGCCGTGGAGCAGGCGTAGACCGCCCAGAAGACGATCCCGGCGAACTTCATCCCGTCCTCCACCAGCAGCTGCACATCGGACACTGGCAGGATCCAGTCGACGAGTAGCGACCCTGCCAGCAGCGACCCGGCGATAAGGCCGATCGGATAGGGTGTGCGCACTACTGAACGGCCACCCGCCACTGTGGCCACGACGAGGCCCAGCGGGTAGATCGCGAGGAAGAGTTGCTCGGGTAGACCAGTGAACCGGGGGAACAGGTACTCGTGGATCATCAGCCCGTCGTCGAGCACCATGAGTGTGGTCAGGAGTCCAAGCACCAGCGTGAGTCTGAACAGCTCAGCCTGAGCTGGCCGGCCTCGCAGCATCGCCGCGCCCATTAACCAGGAGACTGCCCCAACCGTCCAGGCCAGGATCCCGAGGTTGGAGAGCAGGCCGAGGTAGACAGGGCGCCCCGTTAAGGCGAAGATATCACGCACCAGCGTGGAAAAGGCGATCTGGCGGGTGAGCCCCAGGACGACGATCGCGCCGATGATGAGGAGGGACAGCACGCCGCCGATGAGAATGGGCCCGCGCGCCTGGGTGTAGCGCCGCTGGAGCTCCAGGGCAACGATCCTGAAGCGGCCTACCAGTTGCTCGTCCTTCTGGCGCTGCGTGAGCTGCATGGTAGTGCTTCCCTGAAACAAGAATCGCGAACCGAAAAGAGATGGCCCCCTGAAGGGCTCAAGCCCTCTGTAGATGGCGCAAACGTTCCGGGAACTGTCTCGCCTTTGGCGCGCTACTCGTAGGCTGAGGTCGTGTAGTGCTTGCGGCACAACTCGCCAGCGCGAAGGCTTAACAAAGCACACGACGATCTATCTCCTCACCTGTGGGGAGAAGCTTCTGAGTCGTAGTCGTGCCGGCTTGCCTGTCTGGTAATAGAGGCATTATAGGGGAGTTGATGGCTCGCTGCTTTACATTCTCTTAATAATAAACTCGAATCTGCTTAAGAAGAGCTGGCGCTGGCGCTAAAAATACAGGCCCTTGGCACGACATTAGAGCGGCTTCGGGATCTCAGCCCTGCACGAACACCCACAGCAAGCCCGGCGTAATACTGTCTATCAGCGGGGAGGCACGGCGAGGAAAACCGGCACCCGTCCAGACGCCCCACCGGGGCGTCTGGGCCGGCCAGGGGCGTCGTACCTCTGGCGGGCGTCTGGTGTGGGCATGCACACACAAGGACCGGGCGGCCAGCAGGCTCGCCCGGTCCTTGTAAGTCGGGTGCGTGCGGGTTCGCTATGCGGGCTGCTTGCTCTCGGCGAGCAGCTGGCGCAGCACGTACTGCAGGATCCCGCCGTGGATGTAGTACTGGATCTCCTGCGGTGTGTCGATGCGGGCGATCACGGTGAACTCGGTCACCCTATCGTCGGAGCCGGTGGCGCGCACGGTGAGCTCACGGCCGCCAGTGAAGCCGGAGGCGATCGCCTCCTGGAGCCCGTGGATGTCGAAGACCTCGGTGCCAGAAAGGCCGAGGCTCTCGGCGCTCTGGCCCGGCATGAACTGCAGTGGCAGCACGCCCATGCCCACCAGGTTGGAGCGGTGGATGCGCTCATAGCTCTCGGCGATCACCGCCTTGATACCCTGGAGGTAAGGGCCTTTGGCGGCCCAATCGCGGCTGGAGCCTGAGCCATACTCCTTACCAGCGATGATCAGCAGCGGGGTGCCGTCGGCCTTATAGCGCATGGCCGCATCGTAGAGCGGTAAGATCTCGCCGGTGGGCAGGTAGGGCGCGAAGCCGCCCTCGGTACCGGGGGCGAGCCGGTTGCGCAGGCGCACATTGGCGAAGGTGCCGCGCACCATCACCTCGTCGTTGCCGCGGCGGGAGCCGTAACTATTGAAGTCCTTCGGGTCCACGCCGTGCTCGATCAGGTAGCGGCCGGCGGGCGAGTTGGCCTTAATGCTCCCAGCGGGGCTGATATGGTCGGTGGTGATGCTGTCGCCGAGCAGGGCGAGCACACGCGCGCCAACAATCTCGGGTACCCGCGCGGGCGGATCTTCGGGCATATTGTCGAAGTAGGGGGGGCGGCGCACATATGTGCTCTGCGGATCCCAGGCGAAGCGATCGCCGATGGGTACGTCGAGGCCCTCCCAGCGCTCATCACCCACGAACACCGTCGCATAGCTCCGGCGGAACATCTCCGACTCGATCGCCTGCTCGATGGCCGCGCGTACCTCGGCCTGGCTCGGCCAGATATCGCGCAGGTAGACGGGCTGCCCATCGCTGCCCACGCCGAGGGGCTCGCTGGTCAGGTCGATGTCGACGCGGCCAGCGAGGGCGTAGGCCACCACCAGAGGCGGGCTCATAAGGAAGTTGGCCTTCACCTCGCTCTGCACGCGGCCCTCAAAGTTGCGGTTGCCGGAGAGCACCGAAGCCACCACCAGGCTGCCCTGCTCAACGGCCTGTGAGATCTCGGCGGGCAGCGGGCCAGAGTTGCCGATACAGGTGGTGCAGCCGTAGCCGACCGTGTTAAAGCGCAGCGCATCCAGGTACGGGGTGAGGCCGGCCTTGTCGAGATACTCCGTCACGACTTTCGAGCCGGGGGCGAGGGAGGTTTTGACCCAGGGCTTTGTTGTGAGGCCCTTTTCCACCGTCTTCCTGGCTAGCAGCCCGGCGCCGAGCATCACCGAAGGGTTGGAGGTGTTGGTACAGCTGGTGATCGCGGCGATCACGACCGAGCCGTGGTGCAGTTCGGCCTCACTCCCGTCGATGGTGATCGGCACGGAGGCGTGCTTGCCGTTAGCCGGCTGTGGCTCCGCGGCCTTCACCCCGAGAATACCGGGCAGAGCGGCCTCGAAGGCAGGGCCAACCTTCCCGAGCACGATCCGGTCCTGCGGGCGCTTGGGGCCGGCCACCGACGGCTGCACGGTTGCGAGATCCAGCTCCAGGGTGTCGGAGTACTCGGCGGCGGGAGTTCGCTCGTCGTGGAAGAGGCCCTGCGCCTTGAAGTAGGCCTCAACGAGGGCCACCCGCTCCTCGCTGCGGCCGGAGAAGCGCAGGTAGCGCAGCGTCTCGGCATCGACGGGGAAGATCCCGCAGGTAGCGCCATACTCCGGGGCCATATTGGCAATGGTGGCGCGGTCGGCGAGGGGTAGGGCAGCGAGACCGGGGCCGAAGAACTCCACGAACTTGCCCACCACACCCTTCTTGCGCAGCATTTCGGTAACGGTGAGCACGAGGTCGGTGGCGGTGGCGCCCTCGGGCAGGGAGCCAGTGAGCTTAAAGCCGACCACCTGGGGGATGAGCATGGAGACGGGCTGGCCAAGCATGGCCGCCTCGGCCTCGATGCCGCCCACACCCCAGCCGAGTACGCCGAGCCCGTTGATCATCGTCGTGTGGCTGTCGGTGCCGACGAGTGTGTCGGGATAGGCCTGTACGGGGCCGGTGGCGCGAGGATTCTCGTCGCTGGTGAAGACGACCCGGGCCAGGTATTCGAGGTTGACCTGGTGGACGATGCCGTTGCCAGGGGGGACCACCTTAAAGTTCTGGAAGGCTGTCTGGCCCCAGCGCAGGAAGGCGTAGCGTTCCTTGTTGCGCTCGAACTCCAGGTCGCGGTTGATCAGTAGGGCCGCCTCGGAGCCGAAGGCATCGACCTGTACCGAGTGGTCGATCACCAGTTCTACCGGCTGCAACGGGTTGATCAACGCCGGGTCGCCGCCCATGATGGCCATCGCGTCACGCATGGCCGCCAGATCCACTACGCAGGGCACGCCAGTGAAGTCCTGCAGGATCACGCGAGCGGGAGTAAAGGCAACCTCCCGGTCGGGCTCGGCTCCGGGCTGCCAGTTGGCGAGAGCGAGCACATCGTCGGCGGTGACGGTGCGGCCATTCTCGTTGCGGAGCAGGTTCTCGAGCAGAATGCGCAGGGAGAAGGGCAGGCGGGCGAGGTTGATGCCCTGGCTGGCCAGGGCGTCAAGGCGGAAGATCTCGTACTCACGCCCGCCGACGGTGAGCGTCGAGCGGGCGCCAAAGCTATTGGACATAACGTGGGTCTCCTCTGACTGTTGGACCCATTTCGCTGGGTGTTCATCCCTGATTATAGCACTCTGAGTTACAAAGAACGCTGCGGCTATGAACACGGGCCAGCGTCGTTCGCGCGCCAGCGTGGGTGCCGCGCGGCGCCCCTACGCGGTGCCAACCGAAGGTGCCGCCTCAGCCAATCAGCTCGAGGAGCGCGTCTGGGCGCTCGTGGTGGAGGTTGTGGCCCGTAGCGGGGAGCACGTGAGTGGTTGCCCCGGGGATGAGGCTGGCCATCGCCTGGCCAACCGTGGGCGGGGCGAGCAGGTCGGCCTCGCCCCAGACGAGAGCGGTGGGCACGCGCGAGGCCGCGAGGAGCTTGCGGTAGGTATCGGCGCGCGTCGCGCCGTCGATCACGATCCAGCGCAGCCATGAGAGGAAGGCGGCTTGCTGGCTGTCGCTCCAGACGCGGGCCCAGACGCGCTGGCGGAGAAAGGCGCGCTCCTCCTCGGGGAGGGCATCGATGTCGGCGTAGTAGGGGCGGAGCGTCGCGAAGGCCGCGTCCTGGGAGCGGCGCAGGCTGGTGTAGGCGAGCTCGCCGAGCCCGGGGGTGAGAAAGGCCCAGAGCGGGCCTGGCGGCGGCAGGTGGCGAGTGATGGGCAGGCAGCCGCCAACCAGGAGCAGGCGCTCCACGCGCTCGGGGGCGCCGAGGGCGATGCGCTGGGCCACCATCGCGCCACCGGAGTGGCCCACGAGGGTGGCGCGGGCGATGCCAAGAGTGCCCATGAGGGCGACGAGGGTCCGGGCGTAGGTGGCCACGGTGATCGGGCGTTGGGCGAGGGGGCTCCGCCCGAAGCCTGGAAGGTCGGGCGCGATGACACGATAGCGGCCCGTGAGCGCGGGCAGCACGCACCGCCACGTATCGCCTTCGTCGCCGAGACCGTGGATGAGCAGGATGGTCGGGGCGTTGGTGGGGCCGGCGACAAAGCAGTGAAGCTCGGTGCTGCCCACGTGGAGCACTTGCGCGTAGGGCTGGAGCGCCTCGGGCGGCTCCATGAGCGTCTGGGGCATGGGGGCTCGCTGCACCTGGTCAGAAAGGCGATTGCGAACCTATTATACCGCATCGTTGCGATGGCACCCCAACGGCACTCCAACGGGGAGGGCGGCCCTCGTGGCCGCCCCGAAGGGGGATACGGGCGGAGAGAACGTGTCGTCGAAACCGTGGTTCACGGCGGCGGGGGCAGGCCCTTCGCTTGTGCGGGGGCACGGGAACGCAGCCCATCTGGATGCGGCACACCGCCGATCGAACCCGGGTCTGCCGTCCCGGAACCCAACGATGAGGGTGGCTACGAGCGTGGGGTGCCAGGCGGTGGGGGCTGCTCGGCCAGGCCCTGGTTACCCCAGTACCGGTTGCGGGAGCCCCTCCATGCGCGCGTAATCGCAGATGATCGAGTAGAGATGATCGAGGCTGTCGATGATGAAGTAGGTGTTGTGCATCTCGTAGACGGCCGAGGGCATCTCGGCGGCAGCGCGAATGTCGAAGGGGATGCGGGGCGTGTCGGGCGCGAAGGCCTTCCGGAGCTCACCGGGCGAAGAAAGCAGGCCAGCGCCAAAGGCCTTGAGCTCCCCGCCCTCGCGGATCAGGCCAAACTCGGTGGTGAACCACCAGAGGCGGGCGATCTCGAGTTGCTGGCGTTCATTGGCGGCCAGGTACAGCGGCCCGAAGGCCTGGGCGATGTCGCCAAAGTGGCGGTCGGTAAAGAAGGCCAGGTGGCCGAAGTATTCGTGAAACAGGTCGGGGAGCGGCGTGAACTCGAGCTCGTCCATCCTACGAATGTAGTTCGTGACGGGGAAGCGTCGCTCGGCGATATGCTCGAACCACTCGGTGGGGCCGAGGTAGGCGTTCTGGGCGTCGCCGAGCGTCCAGCCGCTCAGGGCAAAGAGCCGCTCGCTCACAACGGCCGGGTCAGGCAGGCGCAGCGGGTCGAGCTGTAGCCTGGGGAAGCCGGCGAGGAAGAGCGAACAGGCCCGCTCGGCGGCGTGGGGCATCTGCCGGGCGTAGAGGGTGGCCCAGACGCGGTGATCCTCCTCGGTGTAGGCGGGCATGGTGGGGGGGGCGCTGAGGGTCGTCATCGCTCATACCTCCTTGTACGGGTGATAACGGGAGTGCTCCAGGCGGCGGGCAGCGCGCGCCGAAGCTTCAGGAACAGCGGCTACACGGGCCAGCCAGGGGCTACCCGCGTAGCCGCATTATAAAAAGCCTGGCTACGGTTTGACAGAGGCTCCCATCACGATCTAGGCTGTATATACTTTAGTATCAAAGGGAATGAGTGGCCATGACTTTTGATTCTGGGCGTTTGCTGGACGCGGTGGGGTGGAAGCTGCTTGCCCTGCTGCAGGAGAACGCCCGCAGCTCCTACAGTGAGCTGGGGCGAGCGGTGGGGCTCTCGGCGCCGGCGGTGGCGGAGCGTGTGCGGCGGCTGGAGGAGGCGGGGGTGATCAGCGGCTACCACGCGGCGGTGCGCTGGGAGCGGGTGGGCTGGCCGATTACGGCTCTCATCCGGCTGAGCGGGATCTCCAGCGAGGCGCCCCAGGTGGCGGGGCTGATCGCGAGTATGCATGAGGTGCTCGAGTGCCACCGCGTGACGGGTGAGGATAGCTACATCCTCACCGTGGTGGCTGTCTCGACCGCCCATCTGGAGCAGCTGGTCGATCGGTTGATTCCCTACGGGCGGGTTACTACCTCGCTGGTGCTGTCGTCGCCGGTGCGCTGGCGGATGATCGGGCCGCCGGGTTAGCGCAAGAACCGAGAACCAGCGCGGCGGAACTGGATGGCGTTCTGACGCGCTCCAGCACTCCGCTGAGCGCTTATCCTTCCGCGCAATGCTCCACGTGAGCCGTGTGGGTGAGGGGCTCCTCCTCGGCGGTGGGTACCAGATGTCCGCCGCGCACAGTTGCGCCGATCACCAGGGCGCCGGCGACGAGCACGATGTTCTTGATGATGTACTGGCCCTCCAGGGTGGGGGCGAGCGGCACGAGGGTGAAGGTCTCCGTGGGGAAGAGTGCGAGCGGAGTAAGCGTGCCGAGCATCTGTGCGGCGAGAAGGAGGAGGGTGAGCCGCATCTGGCGGCCCGTGATGAGCCCGATGCCGATGGCGCACTCCCACGTGGCGAGAACGGGGATGCTGATCGCGGGCCCGACGATGCCCAGCGTGAGGGCTGCGATGGTGCGCGTGGCGAGATCCTGGGCCGGGCTCAGCCCCGGAAAAAACTTCAGGACGCCGAACCAGAGGAAGATGATCCCCAGGCCCACGCGGAGCAGGGTGATGCTGTGTCGCGCCATCCAGCTCGTCAGGCGCGTGTCGAGCTGGTCAAGCCGGTGGTTGGAGGGTTGCATAGGGGGCGCTCCTGTCTTGTGATAACTGTCACAAGTTGAGTGTACCCCCGAGGCCAGCTCCGGTCAAAGACCGGGCGGATCTCACGGCGCGATCGAGGGGCTATGGCCGTGGCACCACCACCAGGGCCACGCCGAGCGAGGCGAGGGCGAGGCCAAGCAGCGCGAGGGGGCCCAGCCGTTCGCCGAAGAGCAGATAGGCCTCGATGGCAGTGGCGGGTGGCACGAGGTAGAAGAGGCTGGCTACGCTGGCGGCCGAGTTGAGCCGGAGGAGCAGCATCAGCAGGAGAATGGCGCCCAGGGAGAGCACCAGCACCAGCCATGCCATGGCGAAGAACAGCTGTGGCGCCCAGATGATCGCGCGTGTCTCGACGGTCAGGCTGAGCAGCAACACAACGCTGCCCGCCGCCACATACTGGATCGCGGTGCCTCCCAGGAGGGGGATGCCACCGCCGTGACGCTTCTGGTACAGAGTGCCTACGGTGGTGCAGGCGAGGGCGATCATGGCGGCGGTCAGGGTGGCGGCGCTTACGCCCGCGTTGCCCGCGCCCGGCTGTAGCAGCTTCTCGCCCACGACAAGGATCACGCCAACAAGGCCCAGGGCTAGCCCGGCCCACTGGCGCCTGCTCACCCCTTCGCCCAGGGTGGCCTGGCCGATCACTGCCGTGAGCACCGGCTGCAGGCTGACGATCAGAGCGCTCATACCCGCCGACATCCCCCGGTCGACGGCGAAGAAGACCCCGCCCAGGTAGCCGGCGTGGAGCAGCAGCCCGGTGACGGCGGCGTGGCGCACCTGGGCGCGTCGGGGCCAGGGGGAGCGCAGGGTTACGGCGATCCCCGCGAGCAGGGCTGCGGCGATCGCAAAGCGGATGGCCAGGAACGTGAAGGGCTCGATGTAGGGCAGGCCGTAGCGGGCGCCGATAAAACCAGTGCTCCAGAGGAGCACAAAGAGCCATGGGGCCATAGTGGCGAAGCTCGCCCGCACCTGGGGGGCCTGGTTCGCCGTGGTTGTCTGCTCACTCATGCGCGCGACTTTACCTTCCATCGCCGGGTGGATTGACCCCTGGCCCGTTGCGCTCTATACTCATGGCAGCTATGAAGATCGCCGTTCTTGCCGACATTCACGGAAACCTCGCAGCGCTGCACGCCCTGATCGAAGATCTCGACACCTGGGCCCCGGACATGGTGATCGTCGCCGGCGATACCGTGAACCGCGGGCCACTTTCGCGTGCCTGCCTCGATCTGGTGCTGCGCATGCGCGCGGAGCGCGGCTGGCATGTGATCCGTGGTAACCACGAGGGCTACGTGCTCACGTACGAGCGTGAGCACCGCCGCTCCGACTTCCCGACGAGTGGCCCGCGCTTTGAGCTGAGCCGGATTATCGCCTGGACCCACCGGCAGCTTGCCGATCAGATCGATCCGATCGCGGCGCTCCCCGAGCAGCTTGTGCTCGATATCGACGGTGAGGCCCTGGTAGTCTACCATGCCTCGGTGCGCCACAATCGCGATGGGATCGTCGCCCACAGCCCCAACGATGAGCTGCGCGCGCAGATCGATCCGGGCGCGGCAGTCTTTTGCGTAGGCCATACCCACATGCCCTTCGTTCGCCGCCTCGACGGGACGCTCGTGGTCAATGCGGGCTCGGTGGGCCTGCCCTTCGATGGTGATACGCGCCCGGCCTACGTCCGGCTTACGCGGGGGCGTAGCGGGTGGAGCGCCCGTATTGTGCGGGTGCCCTACGATGTTGGCGTCACCGCGCGGGCCTTTGTGGAGAGCGGTATGCTGGAGGCGGTCGGCTCCTTCGGTCGGATCATGCTGCGCGAGCTCCATACGGGCCGGTCGTTCCTGTTCGACTTCTTCCCGGCCTACCAGGAGCGGCTCCTGAGCGGCGCGATCAGCGCCGATGAGGCCGTGCGGGATTTTCTCAACCGTGTGGATCGGGCGGCGTAGATGATGCACCCTCCGCGCTCTATCATCCACGCTCTCTTTGACCGGGCCAGGGCCAACCCGGGGCGCCCCTGCGTGTACGCATCCGGTACTACGGTGAGTTACGGTACGCTCGCCGAGGAGGCCGCACGAGTTGCCGGCGGGCTGCGGGAGCTGGGTCTGCGCCGGGGCGACCGGGCGGCGCTCTTCCTGGCCAACAGTGTGGAGTTCCTGGTCGCCTATCTGGGTGCCCAGCTTGCCGGTGCCACCGTGGTGCTCGTAAATACCCAGTACCGCCAGGTGGAGCTGCGCCACATCCTCGGCGACAGCGGCGCGCGCCTGTGCGTCACCGACGGGGCCCGCCGCGAGGAGCTGGAGCGGGTGCGTCCAGGGTTGCCCGAGCTGGAGGTGCTGGTGCAGGCCGGCGCGCCCGCTGCGGGCGCGGTGTCGCTGGCGGAGTTACGGGCCGGGAGCGCGCCCCACATGGATCCGGGGGCGATCGACCCGAACGATCTCGCCCTGATCGGGTACACCTCGGGCACCACTGGCCGCGCCAAGGGCGCGATGCTTACCCACGCCAACCTGGCGGCCAATAGCGCCGCCGTTACGCAGGCATGGGGGTGGACGGAAGGGGATCGCCTGCTGCTCACCCTGCCGCTCTTCCACATCCACGGCCTGGGGGTGGGAATCCACGGCACCCTGTACAGCGGCGCGCAGGTTAATCTGCGGCCAGGGTTTGAGGCGAGCGAGGTGTTCGATGAGTTGCTGGCAGGCACCCCGACGATGTTTTTCGGCGTGCCGACGATGTACGGGCGCCTCATCGCCGAGGCCCGCCGGCGCGGCCAGCGCCCGCCGCCCATCCGTCTGTATGTCTCCGGCTCCGCGCCCCTCAGTCCCCAGACCTTCGCCGAGTTTGCCGAGCTGTTCGGCCAGCCCATCCTCGAGCGCTATGGCATGACCGAGACGGTGATGAATCTGACCAACCCCCTGGAGGGTGAGCGGCGCCCGGGAACGGTGGGCATGCCCTTTCCCGGCCAGGAGGCGCGGATCGTGGATGTGCGCACCCGCGCGCCACTCCCCGACGGCGAGGTGGGTGAGATCCAGGTGCGCGGCCCCCACGTCTTTAAGGGTTACTGGCGTCGCGACGACGCCACCGCCGAGGCATTCGACACAGGCGGCTGGTTCAACACCGGCGACCTGGGGGTGCGCAGCGCCGACGGTTACTACACGATCGTGGGCCGGGCCCGGGAGCTGATCATCAGCGGCGGCTACAATATCTACCCGCGCGAGCTGGAAGAGGTGCTTGCGACGCTCCCCGGCGTGGCCGAGGTGGCCGTTTTCGGTGAGCCCGACCCCGACTTTGGCGAGCGGGTGGTGGCGGCGATCGTGCCCGCGCCTGGCGTTTCGCTCACGGCCGACGAGGTCATTGCCTACTGCCGGGAGCGTCTGGCGGCCTATAAGAAGCCTCGCCGCGTGATCTTCTGCGAGGCTCTGCCGCGCAACGCTCTGGGCAAGGTGCAGAAGCACCTGATCGGCGGCTAGCCAGGGTGCGTGTCGGTGCTGAGGCCCGAAATGTTTGGACAGCGGAATAATAATATTCAGGCGCCAGATTAGCTCGACTTTTTCCATGTGCGCCGCTAACGCGGCGTAGGCAGGAGTATTAGCCAGTCGGGCGAGTAACACCCTCGGGATGCTGACCACGTCAGCATCCCGAGAGCGATATCCAAGAAATGGTCACCGGCCAGAACTGCTGGCGCATGAAGGCCACTGGCGCTGGGTTTCGATGCCCAAATGCGCCCGCAATTCCTCGAACGTTACCTCCAGCTGCCAGCGCTGAACGAACCACCCCAGAGTCTGAGATGGGCTTGCATCCGGGTCGGTGCTCAGCGGCGCCTTCGCCTCGAACTTACCCTCCGACCCGCAGACGAGCACCCAATGGAAGGCGACTAGCGGCAAGCGGCTGTGCTACCAGACCACCGTTGCCGATGCTCGCCGCACCCTGCGTGTCGTACCGCCGTACCAGCGCACCGTCGTGCTCTGCCAACTCGTGGCCGGGTCACTGCTCTGGGGTTCCAACGGGGGCTGCCGCGCGCCCTTCTTGCGCGGCTAAACACGCCAGCCTGTCGGCGGCAGCGCCGGGTCGTACAAGGCGGCGTCCAGTCGCAAGCGCGTCGCAAACGTGACGGGTGATACTGGCTCAAGGAATTGGCTCAGGCGCAGCTCTCATGCTCAGGAAAATAGCTGACAGGGCGTGCTTGTCCGCGTACCTGCCGGCTACGACACCTTGAGCACCTCCTCGAGGTGCGCGTCACAGGCTCTCGCTTCCAGCAGGGAAGTATGGTTCGCTGCTCGACGCTTACCAGAGGCCAGGCCTAGCCGTCCGCATTTGCGCCCAATCTCCTCCGTAAGGTTGTCATAAAGTTTTCACTTCCCGGTTCTCTATTGGAGATGAATGGATGCTATACTTCAAGCTACCGACAAAAGAAGTACGGTGGCGTGCTACTTTCATGCTTTTGAGGCAAATAATTTGAAGTCTATCATGTTCTGGTATTACGATCGACATCTGCGTTTCCCCAGGTCTCGCTCAGTTGAGAGGGGCCTTTTTGGTTCTCCTTCTGAGAACCATATGTGAGTCGGCAACCGGATCAACGCCCGAACACGCACACGCATATCGTTCTCGAATTGAGAACGAAAGGCGAGAGCTATGAGCACCGATGACAAGATGATCCGCATGCTCGCCGACGACGTGCTGACCTTC
Source organism: Chloroflexi bacterium OHK40 (assembly GCA_004367505.1). GTDB lineage: Bacteria > Chloroflexota > Chloroflexia > Chloroflexales > Chloroflexaceae > OHK40. The sequence goes on from SFCB01000179.1 coordinate 13,045, forward strand.
ATCGAGCAGCGCGAGGCCGAGCAGATCGCCTACGGCGTCTACGAGGTGACGATGACCGGCGCCGAGGTCATTGCGGGCTTCCGCCCTCTGAATATCGAGTTTGTCGCCGAGGCCGACCGCGAGTTCCTGCTTCGCGCCGCGCTCCTGCGCCTCGGCGAGCGCCTCGATATCCTCCGCCTCGACGATGACCCGGCCGCCACTCCAGAAGCCTGGGTGCTCCGCAGCCGGATCGCCGAGATGGTCCGCCTGATCAACCTGGTTCGTCAGCGCATCGTCTGGCAGCCCAACAACAAGGGCGCCCACCGCCTCAGCACGAGCAAGCGCCTCGTGGCTGACACGACTCTCACCGTCATGTCGCGCCTGGTGCCCCGCCGTGACCAGCCCTCGCCAAACATTCTCGCCGAGGCTCTGGCCTCCACCGACCAGCGGCGACAGGCGGCCGCGCTGCTCGTGGAGGTGATCGAGCGCGCCCTGCCCAAGCTCCGCCTGATGAGCGGCTTCCAGCGCCGCGCCTTCGAGGCCATCCTCAGGGCGGTAGAGCTTGACGAGCGGGGCGGCGGCTTCCGCGGTGTCGTGGTCACCGCCGGCACCGGCGCCGGGAAGACCTACGCCTTCTTCCTGCCGGTGCTTGTGCGGGCGCTCCTCGAGCGCTGCCTGCGCCGGCAGGTCGGCGTCAAGGCGATCTGCATCTACCCCCGCGTGGCCCTCTCCGAGAACCAGTTGGCCGATTTCATCGAGGTGCTCTACCACCTCAACGGCGCCCTCGCTACCGCCGGCCTGCCCCAGCTCACGATCGGAATCGAGAGCGGTGCGGCGATGTACCGGCGCAGCGAGCTGCAGAAGGCGCTCACCTCAAAAGAGGCGCGCGAGAAGCTCGCCCGGATGCGCGGCTGGGTCTACGATGAGGAGGTCAGGGGCTTCCGCGCGCCCTTCGCCAGCTGCGTCGGCACGGAGGGCCACGCCTGCCCCGCGGGCGAGGTGCGCCTGATCGCACGCCCCGACGACCCGCTTACCCTCCGCTGCCCGCGCTGCGGCGCGCGCTACCCCTTCATCAAGTACGTGCGCGAGGGGGTGATGGAGGCCGAGCCGCCCGACATCCTCGTCGCCACCACCGAGTCGCTCAACCGGCGCCTGCTCAGCAGTCGCCACCAGTACCTGTTCGGCACCGAGCGCTTCTGCGCGCCGTCGGTGGTGATGCTGGATGAGATCCACCTCCAGTCCTCGACGGCCGGCACCCAGGTGGCCCTGCTGCTCCGCCGCCTGATGGCCCGCGTCCGCGAGGCCAAGGTTGCCCGCCGGGAGCGCGACCGCGTGGTCTTCGTCGGCCTGAGCGCCACCATCGCGCAGCCGGTGCAGTTCGTGTCCGAACTGACCGGCATCGCGCCGGATCAGGTCGCCGAGGTGCGCCCGAACGATGACGAGATGCAGGTCATCGGCGCCGAGCGATTCATCTTCGTGCGGGCCACTGAGAGCGAGGACGTCGCCACCATCTCGACGCTGATCCAGACCACGATGGCGGCCCTCCACACGATGCCGCAGCCCGAGCCCGGCGGCGACATTGAGCGCTACCGCTCCTTCGGCTTCGTCCAGTCCCTCGACGTGGTGGGCCGCTGGCTCTACCAGATCGAGGATGCTGAGCGGGCGCGCCCCTGGCAGCGCGACAAGACCGCTGAGTACGAGCGCGCCGGCACCCCGATGGCCGCCCGCGACATCCGTCACGTCCCGCTCTACGCCTACCGCCAGCCGCCCCACAACCGCCAACTCTTCCCGAAGCTGCTCGGGGCCGACCCGATCCCCGACTGCGGCTGTGAGCACCGCCACGGCCCCAACCCCGACTGCCTGCTCTTCCAGGCGGGGGAGTGCTGGTGGGTGCTGAGCCAGGACGGTAAGGCCCGCCAGGAGCCGCTGAACATCCGGCGCAAGTCGGCGAGCGACCGCGACCAGCCGATCAGTCCCAGCGACGACCTGATCATCACCACGAGCGCTTTGGAGGTGGGCTACGACGACGACGCCCTGATGTGCGTCATCCAGTACGGCGCGCCCTCCAACATCGCCAGCTTCGTGCAGCGCAAGGGCCGCGGCGGACGCCAGGTGGGAACGCGACCGATCGTGATCACCGTCCTCAGCCCCTACTCGTCGGCCGAGATCTTCCTCTACCGCAACCAGCATCTGCTCACCGACCCCACCTTCCGCAAGCTGCCGCTGAACACCCAGAACCGCTTCCTCCAGCGCATCCACGGCTTCTACGCCGTGATGGACTGGATGGCGCGGGCCGCGGCCTTGGCCGGTGCCGGCTTCGATCTGGAGTCGCTGAACGACCAGGCCCTCGCTCTGCTCAAGGCCAGGGGCGAGGACCCCGCGACTCTCCTCGCGCTCAAGGACTACGTCGGCCGCGCCTTCTCGCTCGATGGGCGGGCTGCGGCGGAGTTGCTCGCCGGGCCTGACGGCGTGCTGCTCAACCACTACCTCAGGCTGGTACGAGGGCTCGAAGCGGCTTATGCCAGCGCCGATCCCCCGCAGTACGGCGTGAGCGGGCGCGATCTGCTGCGCGACCGCCTGCCGGAGAACCTCTTCTCGGACATCAACCTGCCCGAGGTGCGGGTCACCTACAGCCAGCGACCCACCACCGAGAGCATTAGCCTGGCTCTGGCCGCGACGGTGCCGGGCAACGTCTCCTTCCGCGGCAGCTTCGGCTCGGCGTGGGTGCCGCCCATCGTGAGCGAAGATGGGGTACCGCGCCTGCTGGTCGGCGACTACTACAAGGGCGAGGCGCTCGAGGAGAAGGCCAGCGTGACGGCGCTGCCGGACCGCGCCCTACGTTTGGCCGGCATCGACCCCGAGCAAACCCGCTCGCTGCGTATCTTCCGCCCGTCAGAGATCAAACCCGTCCCGTTCAGCAAGGATCACAACTCATCCTTCTGGTACTGCGACCCCAGCACCGGCAAGCTCCAGCATCACGCTCGCTGGGACGAGGCCGGCCAGCACGAGATCCAGCTCGCCCACTCCACCTCGGGCTTCCCCATCGGCGCCACCGAGATCCGCGCCGAGAGCGAGGATCTGCCGCCGGCCTTCCGCCTGCTGCCTGGCCACCCCTCGCTCGCTGCCGACGCCCTCGGCGAGCGGCTCACACGCCAGGTGCTGCTCTACAGCGACGAGCCGGAGAACCGCCACCCCATCGACGTGCGCCTGCTCACCCTGGGCAGCCAGTACTGCCTCGTCTTCCACGAGCGCCGGTCGGACATGATCGAGGGGAGCTTGGGCTTCACCGATGACCCCGACTACGGCGAGCCGTGTGCTCTGGGCTACCAGATGAGCACCGAGGGCCTGGCGCTCGACCTCGCCGACCCAGGGCTGGAGCGGCTGCGCCTCGCCCCGCCGGTGGCGGCGCAGCTGCGCTACACCTCAGCCCGGCACGCGGTGATCACCACCCTGACCGTCGAGCACGGCGCGAACGTCTTCGCGGCTGGCCACATCGCCGACGCGCTGCTCACCATCGCCGACACGCGCCGCGTCACCGAGGGCGCCACGCCGGCCGCCGTGGCCGCGTGGGTCGGCGCGGGCGGCGAGCCAGTGGCGGCCGCGGTACGCGCTGCGGTGGGCGACATCTACCGCCTCTCGAAGCGTAAGGCCGAGGCGGCCCTGGCCCTGGCCGACCGCCCCGAGGTGCTGGGCAGCTTCGCGGACATCTACGCCGACGTGGCCGCAGGCGGCCCGACCTACCAGGCTTACCTGCGCGACACCTTCAAGTACGGCATCTCCCAGGCCCTTAAGCAGACGGCCCAGGAGTTGGCCGGCGTCGAGGCGCTGCGCTACGTCGGCGCCTACACCAAGCTCCACGTGGACTTCGGCGACCGGGCGACCAACCGCGTCTGGCTCTACGAGATCGGCGTGGGCGGGATCGGAGTGATGCGCGCGACCCACGAGGTGCTGCGGCGTGAGCCCGACCGCTTCTGGGCCACCCTGGCCCAGCGCATGACGCGCTGCCCGACCGCCCAGGAGGAGGCCATGCTGCGCCATGTCCTCGCTCAGCCGGAGGAGTGGCTGGAGGCGTGCGACCGGCTCGCCGGGGCGGTGCGTACGGCCCGCAGAGCGACGGAGCGCCAGGGCGCGATCGAGGCCCTGCTCAGCGAGGTCCGCCGATGCCTAGGCATTATCGTGCGTCCGGACCACGCCAAGGCGCTGCTGCGCATCTTCATCCCGGACTACCTGGAGCGCTCAAGCGCCGCCTCGGTGAGCAACTGGCGGCTCTACCGCGAGATCAACACGATATTCCTGCCGGCCTGCGCGGAGCGCCTGGGCCGCGAGCCGTCCTTCGCCGAGGCGCGGGGGCTGCTCTACCAGGAGGTCACCGGGCCGGGGGCCTCGGCGTACCCCACGCTCTCGCTCCTGCTGGAGATCTACCGCGCCGAGCATGGCGCCGCCGACGCGGCTCGTGATGCGTTCGAGATCGCCGTGGACCGGCGCCTGCTCAGCTCATGCCGCTGCAGCTGCCCCTCGTGCCTGAACGACCGAGGTGGCCAGGAGTCGCCGGGGATGGGCTGGATGCTGCTCAGCCGACCACTGCTGGCCGCGTGGCTCGACGAGGCCCGCGCGGGACACACCCTGACCCTTGCGGCCGGAGGCGATGTGGCAACGCTGCAGAGGCGCATCAGAGAGCTGCTGGAGCGAGGAGCCCGCTCGCTCTACCTGCGAGCGTCTGCGGGCGAGCTCGACGCCCTCTGTTCCGCCGTGAGCTACCTGACCGACTCCGGCATCGACACCGACCACGGCATGGTCTACCCAATGATCACCGATGTCGCGACCGTGTTCCCGGATGACTCCGCCGCGCCGCCGATGGTCGACCTGACCATCAGGCCCATCCTCTGAGGAGCGTATGGCACAGCGATCCACGCGCCAGCCGAGCGGCAAGGCCATCCTGTACAACTTCCTACTCAACGAACTCCTGGGATCGCAAGCCGTGGCCGACTACGAGCTTTGGGTGCTCTCGCCCTGGGTGACCAACTTCGCCATCGAGCGGCCCTACCACGTCACCTTCGGCGAGTTGGTCTCGACCAGGCACGAGGAGTTGCATCTCTTCGACGTGCTGCGCCAGGTCGCCGCGAACGGCGGTCGGGTGCGAATCACGGTGGGCGAGGATACGCGCTACCACGCGCCCCTGCGCGCTCTGCGCGAGCTGAGCTCGCGGATCGACGTGCGGGTCTACGGACGGCTGCATGCCAAGGCCTATGTTGGACACTACGGGGCGATCAGTGGCTCCCTGAATCTGACCGACGGCGGTATGCACCAGAACGCCGAGATCTACCGCTATGTCCACGACGCCCACTCTATCGCCGGGCTGCGCCGGCAGTGCGTCGAGCACTACGAGCAGGGGGTGCCGCTGCCATGACCATCGAGCGCGAGATCGACCCGAGTGAGGGCTGGGAGGAGCAGGTGGGGCTCCGGCTGCGCTGCACTACCGCCGAGGCCCAGGCCCTGCACCGCGCCCTTCGCGCGATGTTCCGCGGCCGCATGTCGCCGCTCCTCCCGAGCAGGCGCGGCGCGTACCCCTTCACGATCCTCGTCCCCGCCACACAGGCGGACCTGGAGCGGCGGTGGGGCGAGGCGCTGCGGCTAGCCGGGCTGGCGGCTCCAGCACGCGCCCCGGCGAAGGCATCCGATGGCGCTACGCCACTCCCCGCAGAGCAGCCGGCCGCTCCTCCGGGTGGCGTGAGGACCGGCCAACGCCCCCCTGCACCTGGGGCGAGCGCTGCCCCAAGCCGGCGGCCCGCCGCAGGCACGAGGAGCATGTGGGAGCAGCGCTTCCGCGAGGCGGTGAGAGTCGTCCGCGAGAGCGAGGCGCGCCCGGTCAGCCATGCAGCCGCCGTGATGGCCGTGCAGGCCGGCGATGACACCGATGGCGAGGAGAAGGAGGCGCTGCTGGCTAGCCTCCCGCCAGCGAGCCGGCTGCGGGCGCAGATCGCCCGCTACGCCCGGCGCGAGCAGCACGAGAGCATTGTGGCCCTGTGCGCGCAGCGCCGCCCGGAGGTGATGGCGCTCCCCGCCTCGGAGTTGCTGGTGACCCAACTGCTCGACGCTCACCAGGCCGAGGCACGACGGTTGGGGGACGCGTCGGTCACGGCGGCGGGTCGTGAGCTCGCCCTCGCCTTCCTGCCCGAGTTGGAGCGGCTGCAGCAGGCCGACGCTGTGCGCGAGCGGCTGCGGCAGGCCGACGGCGACCCACAGTCGCAAGCGAGCGAGGCCCCCACGACCATTACGGAGCGTCTCGCGGCGCTTATCCAAGTGACCCCGGCGGAGCGCCTGGTGCCGCTCGAGGCGCTGCGCGCGCAGTACCCCTCTGCGGGGGTAGTGCGGATCGCCCTGGCCGATGCCTACGCAGCCCTGGGCGACGTGGATCGGGCCCTTGCCCTATATCGCTCCGAGCGGGCGGCGGACGACGTCGTGGATCGGGTGGCGGCGCTGCTGCTCTCGGCGGGCCGGCCGCGTGAGGCTCTGGACGCGCTAGGCAGGCGGGGCGAGTTGACCCCGCGCCTCGCAGGGCTGCGCGGGGTTGCGCTGGTCGCCCTCGGGGAGCCGGTACAGGGCCGGCCGCTTCTTGAGCGCGCCTGGGACGCGGGCGAGCGCAGGGCTGAGATCGCGCTGGCCTATGCGCGGGTGCTCGCGGCGGCGCAAGATCTGGAGCGGGCGGCGGAGCCATACCAACTGGCTTTCGAGGCGATCCCCAACGCGCTGACCGCAGAAGATTGCCGGGTGATGGCAGAGATCGCTGCCGGAGCGGGGTACGGCCTGCTAAGCGGCGAGGAGGAGGCCGAGTATCTGGACCGCTACGTCGAGCGGGCGGGACGCCGGCTCCGCGAGCGCCCCGACGCCGAGGAGGTGCTCAGGAAGCGCGTCGAGTTGCGGCGGGCCGCCGAGCGGCCTGAGCTCCTGCGCGAGTCGCTCGCCGACTGGCTGGAGTACCTCGGGGAGACCGGCGACCTGTCGGGCCTTGACGCGGCGTTCAAGCTGCTGCGCAATCTCCGTCGCGAAGGTGCCATTAGCCGCGAGGAGCAGTTTGATCTCCTAGAGAGCCTCGAACGCCTCACCCCCGATGTGCCGGGCCTGGCTGACCTGCTAGCCCTGGAGTACCAGTCTATCGCAGCGGACGAACTGAACGAGTCGCTTCGCCAGGGCCGGCCGATGTCGGCCTACGTCGCCGATCTGCGGCGCGCGCTGCATTTCCTCAGCCGCGACGTGGCTGATGAGCTAGCGCAGACGATCGAGGCGGAGCGCCAGGCCCTCGCGGGGCGCAGCCTCGCTGTGCCAGTTCAGGTGGTCGAGGAGAGCGCAGCGGTCAGCCTCGCCGGAGTGAGCCTGACGATCGTGGGCGGGCATGTCGCGACGCGCCGCGAGGTCGAGCGCGAGCTGCGCGAGCACCACGGGCTGACGGACTTCCTCGAGGTTGCACCATCCAGCGAGGACCACATGGACCGGACGAAGGTGCGCGAGCGCGTGGTCGACCGCGACCTGGTGGCCGTCATCACTGGCTATACGGGCCACGACCTGACAAACATCGTCCGCGACCTGCAGCGGGCCGGGGATGTCAGCGGACGGATCATCTGGCCGAAGTGCCGCGGCAAGAGCGGCGTGGTAAGGGAGATTTTGGCTGCGAGAGAGGGGCAATGATCCCCACAGTATCGCCCAGTAGAATTCGCACGGACTAATTCACCTCGTAGTTCCATTCATATGCCAAAGCTACATAAATACAATAGTCAGGATGGCTACTACATCAGGGGTGCCATGTCCGGAAGTGGTCGGATCAGCACGCTACAGGTCACCCCAGAGGCTCTCCGGCGAATACGGGCTGAAATCGGCCAAGAAAAGGTAGAATTTTCACCAGCCCTGCTGAAAGAGTTGATCAAGGAAAAACTCGTCTATACAAAGGGGTTATTCCCACTGGGTAAATTACCGAGAGTTATAGTTGAGCGAGACACGCCTCATACCGCACCACGATCTGGGGCAAAGCTGATCTTCCTTGAGAATGAGCATGCCTGGGCACTTGCTGTGCATTTATCCGAACTCCCGTCTTCTTGGGTGGAGGCAAGTAATAACTTGGTAAGGGAACTTGCTAGTTGGCGGATCACGGTCAATGGGACGTCTTCGGTCTCAGCTATGCAGCTCTATCCTGGCCGTGGTGGAGCGACGATCACAGTGTCCCCACAGCGGGAGCCCTACGCCATTAGTGCAGAGGGAACCTGGCCCAAAGCGTGGTCCGTAATGTCATGGCTTGTGCCTCCTCTGGGCCTTGGGGACGGGGTCACTATTTTCGGGGGCGATACCAGCGAGCGAATACCGACGAGCAATCTGTTGGAGCCTGGAAACGCCTACATAGTGATCGTACATGAGCATCTTACAACCAGTTCGAAGCGGCTCCTCCCACCACCGCAACTGTCCCCCGACTACCTGGGCCGGGTAGACCAGTGGCATGCCTGGTCGATAGAAGTACCTGGGCGGCCTGACGAACAGATGCGCTCGTGGTTTGCCCGGGCAGGTCTACAGCTAGCTGAGGCGCGCTTCCGGCTCAGCCTTGTGACACCTCCACGCGGATTCTCAGCGGAGGGACAAGCGATTATCGCTGCAGGTGAGGAGGTTGTGCTCGCGCTGGCGCCGCTGCAGCCGCAAGAAGGCCTCGAGACCAGTTTCTACACCACTCGGATCGAGCAGACAGGCGCGCTCACGCTTAGCATAAAAGAAGTAGCCGTCACACCGCTCCGGCTTCTGGTTAAGCCCGGCGCAGAGAGTGTCAGGCAGACGGCGCCGGCAGCCCTCACGCTGGAGGTGACCTGGGGTGGTAACAGCGCTTCCTTCAAGGGGCTGGGCGGGGCTCAGTACGAGCTACCACGGCCAGCCAATGCGTCGACGGATGCGCCATACGCCGAGGTGCTCTGCCCCGCGCCGGTGACTCTGATGCTCCGGCTTGGGGACTGCTCGGTGCGACAGCGGGAACTTCCCGCCGATGAGGCGGGCCCGCAGATCGCCGAGACCCTGCGCGAAGCGAGCCATCGCAATCTCGCCCTTGCCATCGAGATCGACGCTGGCCCGTTTGGGCGGCTCTCCCTGATAGCGCCGGCCCGCGCTGAGGCGCTCACGATCTCCTCTCCTCTATCGCCTACGACCCTCCGCCGTGTCCGCTGGCTGGCAGCAGCGCTGCCCGTACGCAGCCGCATTGAGGCCTCCATTCTCCTCCCCGCTTCTTTGCAGCAAGCCCTCAGTCATATTGCCCGCCAGGTTGGCTGTGAGTCACTGCGCGGCGTACGGACTCTCCCCGTCACGTTGCTGCCGACCCTGCGAGCCGTGGCCCGCGACATCTTGAAGATGAACGGAACGCGCCATGGATAGGGACTTTCTTCTCGGGTATGTGTTTGAGCGGTTCATCACAAACGGGCGAAAAGTCGCCTTGCTCCGTCCAACCCATCGGCTCGACGAGGATAGTCAGCGCTGGGTGGCCATCGAGCAGCCGACTCGGGAATTCCCGAATCGAGGTTGTGTAACCTGGATCAATGCGCCTGATGAGGCTCCAGAGCGCTCTATATGGATGTTTGAGTATGGCTTCCACGACAGCTTTGACCTCTCTAGCCCTCGCGGAGACCGCTATCGAATCGACTTCAACCGGCAACCAGAGTCTCCTGTTGAGGTGATTAAGCTGCAAGTAAGTGGCATAGAAAGGGTGCAGCGAGCCCTCGCTAAGGGCCTATTGCTCGCATTTGTCCCGACAAGGCACGTCTACATCGTAGTCGATGGCGATTCCTGGGTGGGGCCTGTGCGCCTCGTCTCGAGGGGTGAGCGCTGGTTCATCGACCCTCACATTCAGGCCCTTCCAATACCGTGTGTAGCGCCTGTCGCAAGCGCAGACCTGTTCACCCTTAAGATTGGCGATCGCCACCGAGCTTTGCTGCGTCATAAGATCCGACCTGAGATCAAGTTAGGCGAGGTCGACTGGGCAGACGACGCGCTCAACCTCAAGCGCGTTCTGGAGTGGGCGCGCGAGCAGCCCGCGATCGCGCAGCCTCTGGAATTGACGAAGCGGGTTATCAAGCAAGTTGTAGAGGCGCTTCCCTCTGATGACAATGAGCTTCTCGCACAGCGGGTTCGACGAGCCCGTAGCTTCGTGGAAGAGCTCGGCGAGTTGGCCAAGGACACTGCCGCCTTTGAGCAGGAGATTCTCACTCTTCCCCAGGTCAGGCAGCGCCTTGAAGCTGCCGAGCGAGAGGGCCGCGCCGCAGCGAAGATGCAGGCTGAGGCCGAGGCGATCGCGCGGGCCAGGGCGGAGCTCGAGGCCACGAAGGCGGAGCAGGAGCGGCTCACCGAGACGCTAGCTGGCCTTCGGCAAGCCCTAGAGGCGGCAGAGAAACGAATGCACGAAGCAGACCAACACGCACGGGCAGCAGTAGATGCAGAGCTCGCGCGTCGGCGCCAAGAGCTCGAGGCACTCGACAACGCGCTCACAGAACGAAGGCAGCAGCTTGAGACTGATCTGGGGCTTATGGACGCCGCTATGAGTGAGCGCCTCGCAGAGCTTAGTCGGCGCCCGGCCGAGACGCTCGCGCAGATCGCCATCTTCCGCGCGGTGCTCGCGGCTCAGGGAGTTGCTGGTGCGACACACTCGGCCGGAGCCTCACAGCTTAGGCCGCCCTCCACTGCTCTCTTGAGCGGTGAGGCACAAGCCGAGGATCAGAAGGACTTGGTGAACGCCGCCAAGCAGGCATCAGTAGCAGCAGGCGATGCCCCATCTGTCGGCGCTGCTCTCCACAGCGCGCTCGTCGGCGGCACGGTACCGTTGCTCGCAGGGCCTGGCGCCCTTGATATCCTGGAGGGCTACGCGAGTGTTGCGGCTGGTGGGCGTTTCCTATCTGTCACAGTTTCGCCCGCAGCCCTCGAGCCCGCAGACTTGCTCGCCAAGTTCGATGTCAACTCGCAGCGCCTGGTACTGCATCCCAGCGGCCTGCTTGACCTGCTGCTCTACGCCGGCCAGCCCGAACAGCGCGAAAAGCTCTTCCTCGCAGTGCTCGACGGCGTCAATCGGTCAGCCGCTGAGGCCTATCTCTTGCCAATCCTGGCGTGCTACAGCGCCGCCTGGGACAAGCATCGCCAGCGTGCGCTGCACCTCTTCCACCCGTCGGCGCTAGCTCCGGCAGACCCCTACGCCGTTACCGCCCGGCTGGTCTGGCCGCGGAACGTCTTGCTCGCGGGGACGCTCGTTGAAGGAGGGGCAACGGTGCCACTGCCGCCGGCACTGTGGTCGCACGCGATCCTTATCAGCACAGGGGAAGCCCCGGCGTCCACGAAGCTTAAGGGGCGGGTCTCTCCTCCGCTAACAAGCGCATCATCGCTGAAGTGGGCCTCATGGCGCTCACTCGCCATGAGCGATCTCGAATCCGGTCTTGAGGCTCTGGACGAGATCAAATCCGATGGCCTCCGCCTTCCCGCACCTATTGCCCACGCCTTTGCGCGCGCATACGTCTCAAGCAGCCACTGGCTCAAGTCGTCAGAGGCGAGGCGCCTGGCAGTACGCGGAGTGCTCCTACCCTATGCACTCGCCACAGGCCAGATCGAAGCACTGACGGAGGCTCTTGAGCTTGCAGAGGTGCGTCTCAGCGAGGCGGATCTTGATGGTGTGCGACAGGTGATTGCATGAGTGTGGCGACGCAGCAACTTTCTGGTGATGACGCGCGTATGGCAGTCCTGCGGGCCCTTGGCCTCGCTGGCCTCTCTACTTCAGTCCCGCCCTGCCCTGCTCTCTGCGCAGAGGCCCTACGCGCGGCGCTCTGGTCGTACTGGGGCGCAACTGCCAAACCTGTCTACATCACGCGGCTCATCAATGCCGCTGCACGAACCTTGCTTCCCTGGCAGGAGAAACTTGGCGAAGACGACGAGAGGCTGAGCCAGCAGTTGCGAAATATGCTCCAGGAGATGGAGGTTATCGGCGATGTGGCTGCGCTGCCCAATGGTCGCTGGAGCCCCACGCCGCCGCGGATCGTCCATGTCCCCGCGATCAGCCGGTGGCTGCTACTCGGTGGTCCCCCTTCGCGAGATCTGCCGACGCAGGTAGGCGCAGCTGTCGAGCGGATCGGGGTAGCCCGGCTGCTCCGCCTCCCACCCGGCGAGATCGATCTGGCCGTTGATGAGGTGCCGGAGCGCGAGTGGCTTCGGGCTCCGACGGAAAGCCTGGATGTCTGGGGCAGCGCCGTCCTCGATCGCTCGGCACTTACACCTGCGGGAGAGATTGACATCGAGGTCTACGCTCCAGCGGCCGCGCATCCGGCGGCAACACAGTTTGATCGTTGGAAGCTGCCAACGGCCAAGCTTGCGGATGGGTGCTATCTTGCCCGGATGCGCACCCGTCGCGGCGTAAGGGCGCACTACATCGTGCAGTTGGTGGGAGGTCGGGCCATCGCTGCGGGGCCGCCGCTTCTCGGTGACGGCGATGTGCGACGTCTTCAGTACGCTCTCGATCTGCTTGCTCACAACCCCGTCAGGGTCACTGGCACTCGCCAGCGTGACTGCTGGACGTTCAAGCTCCAGAGTGCGCTCCCACGCGCCGAGCACCGGCTGCTCCTGGCGCTCGGTCGGGAACAGACTCCCGTTGATGGGAAGTATTACCCGCGTTGTTGGGTTATCCCCTCCAGCTATGCGCCGAGGGCGGAGAAGGCGCTGCGGGATCTCGGCATCTCGATAGAAGTCCATGAGCTACCAGAGGGAACCGTATGACTACTGAGCCAACAACCAGTGTTCGGGCAGGGGTTCAGCAGATCGCCGACTCTCTACGCTCGCGCCTACAGCGCTACATCGAGGCCGCCTACCACCTCCGCGACCAGGGAGTGGTGGAGGAGCGGCGTGCACTCCTTGCTGAGCGAGGGTCGATAGCGCGTGAGCCCTTCCTCGAAACCACCCCCTCCTACGAGCTTGGTGCGCCCTATGGCCAGCTGCATCTCCCCAGTGAGGTTAGCGCCATACTTGCAGAGCTCTCGGCCTGGGAGCCAGGAGTCGGGATTTTCCCCCGTCCGTATCGACACCAGGCAGAGGCGCTCGAGGCATTTTTCAGCGATCGGCGAGATCTTATCGTTTCGACGGGCACCGGCTCAGGCAAAACCGAGACATTCCTCCTCCCAATCCTCGGGAGCTTAGTAGAGGAGGCGTCGTCTCGGCCAGCTTCATTCCGGCAGCCAGGTTTCCGCGCGCTGCTGCTCTATCCGATGAACGCTCTGGTCAGCGACCAGATCGCACGCCTGCGGCGGCTGTTCGGCGACGAGCGGCTCAGTGGCCTCTTCCGCAGTCGTTACGGGCGGCACCCCCGCTTCGGGATGTACACAAGTCGCACCCCGTATCCCGGCCCTCGCGACTCGAAGAAGGACAGTCTGCACCTCAAGCAACTCCTCAGCTATTACCTTGATCTGGAGGATGCCGCCCAGCGTGAGGGGCCGGGCTCGGACAGCAGCCGCCTTATGGTCGAGCTCAAGTCACGGGGGCGCTGGCCGGCCAAGGATCTGCGCGGGTTTTTCGGCGCACCGGGCGGCGTATGGGAGAAGCGGCTGCACACCCAGGCTGGCGACCGCGAGCTCCTGACGCGCCACGAGATGCAGCTCTCCTGCCCCGATATCCTCGTCACTAACTACTCGATGCTCGAGTACATGCTCGTGCGGCCGATCGAGCGGGGCATCTTCGAGCAGACGCGGAGATGGCTGGCGAGCGATCCGGCCAACAGCCTCATCCTCGTGGTCGACGAGGCGCATCTTTATCGGGGGACGGCCGGCGCCGAAGTGTCTTATCTCGTCAGGCGGCTCCAAGCGCGCCTGGAGATCCCACGCGAGCGGTTGCGCTGCATCCTCACCAGTGCGAGTCTCGGGCCGGACACGACGGTCGAGAGGGATGCAGTCGCCTTCGCCGAGGCGTTGACCGGTTCCCCTGCGAGCGGTGGGCGGTCGTTCCATCTGGTGTGTGGCTACCGAGAGCCGCGACCAGCAGGGGCTCCCGGCAGCATGGATCAGGCGATGGCGCTCGCCGGTTTCGATCTGGCTGCTCTGGCGCGACACGCCCTTGCGCCTGACGAGGCCGCTGCCGCGGTGGAGGCTCTTGGGCGTAATCTGGGCTGGCCCGCCCACCCTGCCTGCCAAAGCGACGATGCCGGACAAGCGCTCCAGGGATACGTCTATGATCAACTCTACGGGTTTGGGCCGCTGGAGTTGTTGATCGCCGAGACAACGGGCCGCGCCATCGGACTCCCAGAGCTAGCCGGTAGGCTCTTCCCGGGTGTGACGCCCGACACTGCCGGTCGGGCGACCGAGGCGCTCCTGACGCTTGGCACCTACGCCCACAACGGCCAGCGGTCGCTGCTCCAGACTCGCGTCCACATGCTCTTCCGCGGCCTGCCCTCCCTCTGGGCCTGCGTCAACCAGTGCTGTTCGGCCCGGCTTAGCCCCACCTCGGGCCCAGCGCTACTCGGCAGGCTCTACACTGAGCCCCGCACCCACTGTGAGTGCGGCGCTCGTGTCTACGAGTTGCTGGCGCACCGCGATTGCGGCGCCGTCTTCCTACGGGTGTTCGGCGAAGGCGACCGGCCGAACTTCTACTGGCACGAGGCGGGAGGGCGCGTTGAACGTACGGCCCGTCCACTTGAGGAGAGTTGGCTGATCGTAGAACGCCCGCACCGCAAGCAGGAACAAGATGGCCTGGTTGAGCCAATCTGGATTGATGTAACAACGGGCCGGGTTGAGCTCGTTCCGCCTACGGAGCCGGAGCGCTACCGCCAGCTATGGCGGCCGATGCCGAAGGCACGTGCAGCCGAAGACGATGAGGCGCCATGGATAGGCGCAGTGTACCCTTTCACGCAATGCCCGGTGTGCCTGCGGAAGACGCCCGAGAAGTTGCTGGATCTGGCCACCCGCGGCGAGCGCCCGTTCGCCAATCTCGTCCACGAGCAGTTCATCTCTCAGCCGCCCAGCCGGCCGTTCAGCGAGAAGTTCCCAAATGGTGGCAGGAAAGTGTTGCTCTTTGCGGACGGGCGCCAGAAGGCGGCAAGGCTTGCCCGTGATCTGCCACGCGAGGTTGAGTTCGATACCTTCCGCCAGGCACTCGCGCTCGCTGTACAGCGACTCAGGGATCTCAATGAGGAGCCAACGCTCGGCCCCCGACTCTATGCCGCTTTCGTCTCCGTCTGCCACGATCTGCGGTTGCACTTCTTTGACCGGGAGTTCGACTCGCAGCGACAGCTCCTGCAACACATAGACGAGTTCGAGCGCTACCACGATGCGGATCTGGAGACAGCGCTCAGCGAAGGGGATGCGCCGTTCTCTGATCCGCCTATGCACTACCGCCAGCATCTGCTAGATCAGCTCGCAAACCCGTTCTATGCAGTCTACAGACTCGGCGCTATGGTTGCCCGTCCCTCCCGCGCTATGATCCGACGGATGCTGCGCGAGCTCGAAGCTTTCCCCGAGACTGTGCGCAATCAGATCGAAGTGATTACTACGTTCTGGGCGGAGACCTTGCTGGAGCGGGGGGCGTTTGATAAGGGTATACCGCCCCGCGTGCGTGAGCGAGTGTTGGCCTTTGCTAGGCCGCCGAAAGATGGGGCTACGCTCAGAGATCTCGAGAAGGTGCTGAAGGACGGGGCGAGTCTGAGCGACGATCAGCTGAAGCGGCTACGGGTTGTGCTCTACGATGTGATGACTGAGCGGGATGACAGCGGTTTGGCGTATCTGCGACCCACCGCTCTTGTGCTGGAACTCAAGTTCGACGACACGTGGCTGCGCTGCGCCGCGTGTGGCAACCTCCAGCGCGTCCCGCTCCTTGGGCGCTGCGCCGTCTGTGGAGGGCAGCAGCTTGATCCCTGCCCGCCGGACGAGCCGACCACCGCCGCGCGCTACGATTACTACCGCGCGCCGCTGCGGGATGTTCTGCGCGGCGGACGCCCAGCCCACCTTACCGCGGAGGAGCATACGGCGCAGCTCTCACATCGTGACGCAGGTCGCGTCTACGCGACTACTGAGGAGTACGAGCTCCGTTTTCAAGATATCGCGATCGGCAAAGACAAGCCCCCTGTTGATGTACTGAGCTGCACAACGACCATGGAGGTGGGCATCGATATTGGCTCACTCGTCGCAATCGGGATGCGGAATGTGCCGCCACAGCGTGAGAACTACCAGCAGCGCGCGGGCCGGGCGGGCCGGCGCGGCTCGGCGATCTCAACCGTGGTGACATATGCGGACGGCGGGCCTCACGACCACTATTACTATCATCACCCAGAGGGTATGATCGCGGGTGACCCGCGCCGGCCGATGCTCAGCATTGACCGGCAGGCCCTTGCCCGGCGGCATATCTGCGCCTACTTGCTCCAGACGTTCTTTCACGAGCAGATCGAGCGGCTTGATCCGGGGGAGCGCGAGCGGCTTGAGCGAGAGCGTCGTAGCCTGTTCACCGCACTTGGTACCAGGGAGGAATTTTTCAAGGGAGATGGGTCACTCTCCTTCAGGGCCTTCCAAAACTGGATCGGCACTCGCGTCCAGAACCCCGAGGGCAGTATTGCTCAGGCAACTGCTGCCTGGCTGCCAGATGAAGTCGTTTCCGGGGGGGCAGACGCCAAGCGCGCCTTTGTGGCGTCCACCGCAATAGCGCTGATCGAGGATCTACAGCGTCTTAGCTCATCCGGTTCTCCAAGAATCACCGGTAACACAGGGGCAGGAGTCAATACCGAAGCGGCAGAGAGTGGGCTGCTCGACGCAATGTTCGACGCCGGGATGCTGCCGAGCTATGCCTTCCCCACCGATCTCGCGACGTTCTATATCTTCGAGCGCGACGGCGAGAATGTGCGAGTCAAGGAGCGCCCCCAGCAGAGCAAGTCCCAGGCCCTGAGCGAGTACGCTCCCGGGCGGCTCCTGGTAGTGAACAAGGAGACCTACCGGGTCGGCGGCATCTTCGTTGAGGGACAAGGCTACGATGCCCCTGCGCGGGGGTTGTTCGCGAGTTCGCTGCCTGCGTACGTCTACTGTCCAGAGTGTACGTACGTCCGGCTGGAGCCGCTGAATAGCGCCGAGTGCTGCCCGGTATGTCGTGCCGAGTTGCAATCGAGCGAGTTGCTTAACCCACCCGGTTTCTCACCGGAGGGCGGCCGACCCGTAGGTGACCGCGACCGTGACCAGGAGATCAGCTATGCCACGGGCGCCCAGTTGCCCCTCCCGGTGGCGCAGGACGAGTTGGAGTGGCGTCTGGGCGCGTGGCCGAACATACGCTACGCGTACGCGGAAAACCGGCGCTTCGTCACTGTCAACAGGGGGCCAGGCAGTGAGGGGTTCGTGGTCTGTGAGTCCTGCGGGGCCGCGTGGCCCACGGCCAACGCCCCACGAGTTGGCGCGCACGATCGCCCCTACCTCACACCTGCACACCACGGTCGAGCGCAGTGTCGCGGGCCGCTTCACCCTGGGCCGCTCTACCTCGGCACAGACTTCCGTAGTGACCTACTGCTCCTGCGCGCAACACTGCGGCAGCCATTCGGCTACAGTCCGGGCGACCCATGGCTGCACGACGCGCTGCGCACGACGTCAGAGGCGCTTGCCTTAGCCGCGAGCAGAGTGCTCGACGTTGATCCCGCTGAACTGAGCGGAGGCCACCGTCTGCTGCCGGTGACGAATGGAAGCGATGGAGTAGCGAGTTTCGACCTTTACCTCTTCGACACAGCATCAGGCGGGGCGGGGTATGCAGCCGAGGCGGGCGCCGATGTAGGTACCATCCTGCAGGCAGCCCTAGAGCTCGTGGAGGGTTGTCCGCGCCAGTGTGAGCGCTCCTGCACACGCTGTCTGCGACATTACGGCAATCGCTTTTGGCATGGCTCCTTGGACCGGCGCCTTGCTACCCAGGTTCTGCGCCACCTGATGTTCGGAGAGGTTCCAATGGTCCCGCCGTTCGAGGTTCAGCGCCGCATCCTAGCCCCGCTACAGCGCTTCCTCGAACTGGAGGGATGGGAGGTCGAGCGAAATCAGGACGAGGCGCCCCTGTCTGTTCAGTGGAGTGGTCAGCAGATCTTGATCGGTGTTTACCCTGCTCTGCTTGACCTTCATGCCTCGGGGTTCAGCCATCCACTTGCCGGAGGTGGAGTGCTGCTCCGCGATTATGTGGTGGTGCGCGATCTCCCAGCCGCCTATGCGGAGTTGCGCCGATCGGCCCGTGCTGCGCGGCGCTAGGCTGTGGTGTGCCACTGTAGTCTGTCGAGGGCTGCCCGGCACTCGGGCCCTGATCTCGCCGACACTCTTTATCGGCGAGATCAAGCCGGGACTGAGTCGTGCCTGCGGCCAGTAGTCCACGCCGGATGTTTGTTTCCAGATGTTGCTATCCCACAGCGCACTGCCTGTGCCGCGCGCTGGCGCGGTTGCGCTTACCCAAGGTTCTCGGGGGCAGAGCACACAGGAAGCGTGCTGATGTCGAGCGAGCAGCCTGTATCCCAGAGCGAGTTTATCGCCTCGTTCAAGGGCTTCATGGACCATGTGGTGCGCCAGGCACCAGCGCCTGATGCGCTAATCTTCCTCCAGCGGCTCTGCACCCACTTCGGCCAGACCTCCACCCAACTGCCCCTGCCTGACCGCGAGTGTAGGCAGCGGCTGATAGAGCTGTACGCCTAGGGGCTCGCGCTGCAGCTTGCCGACACCGATCGCCTGCTCGACCAGACGGAGGGCGTGCGTGCGGCCTTCATCAGCGAGTTGCTGCGCAAGGCGGCGCTGTTCGCCGCGGATAGGCGGGCGGATCTCGTCGTGGAGGACTAGCACCTGCATGAGGCGTTGCACGAGTTGGTTGTGGAGGGCGGGGCGCTCACCCGCCAGTTGATCGGGGCGGGTGGCGTAGCGGAGCCCAGCAACCGCGGGGATGGCTGTTAGCCGAGGCAGCGCATTGTTTCGGCGGCTCTCTGGCTATGCTATACTGTTCTCTATCCGTGAACAGGAGCGTAGATGAGTGCCACGCCCTCCGGTCGGCTGCTGATCAGCCACATCACCCTGCGCGGCCCCGAGCTCGCCCAGGTATATGCGCACATCGCGGCGCGCCCGGAGTTGAGCGCCGAGGATCTCCGCCTACACTTCTGCCCCAGCGCCGCAGGCTCGTCGCCGTTCGAGCTCGCGGACGCGCCGCTGCGCGAGGCGCTCAGCTTCCTCAGCCTCGCCGGGCTGGTCGAGGCGCGCGGCCGGCAGCGGCGCTACACCGCCTCGCCGCTGCTCCCCGGCGCCCCCTTCCCGCTCCTGCTCCTCCATCATCTCCGCGCCCACCCCGAGGAGCGCCAGCGCGCGATCAGCCTCGTCCACCAGTCGCTTGTCGCCAACGACGCCCTCACGACAACCGTGGCGACGCTCCGCGACCAACTCGAGCGCGGGCCGTACCGTGACCTCTTCGCCTGGACCGGCGAGAAGGTGACGCTCTGGGCGCACCTTGCGAGCTACCTCGGCCTCATCCGGTGCATCGAGCGTTCAGCCGAACTGCTCGTCGTCCCATCGCTCGAGCTCACGCTTGCCGCACTCACCTGGGCGACGCTGAAGCTCGGGAGCGACAGTTCGCTCGATGCTGCCCTACGCCGCATCGACGCGGACCTCTTCGCCTGCTTCACCGCCCGCAGGCGCGTCCACCGCGGCCTCGCGCAGACGCTCCTGGCCCTGGAACGCGTGGAGAGGCTCCGCCTCTCCCACAGCGCGGACGCCGCCCGCTCCCTGCTGCTCGGCGAGCGCCGCGTGAGCGACCTGGCGCTGCTCGTGGAAGTGAGCTAAAGGGGCCTAACAAATGCCGTACCCTGTCGCCTGGGACGTCGAGGCCGTCCGCTCGGTGCTCACGACGGAGAGCCGCCAGAAGGCCCGCGAGCTCTTCATGCGGACGCACCGCCCGTTCCGGCGGATCCGCGTGGACTTCTGCAAGGAGGCCGAGCTGGGAGGCGGCTTCATCGGCGAGGAGGATGTCTACGCGCTGATCGCCGGTGGGCCGCTGGAGGCTGACAACCGGCTCTTCCTCGTCATCGGCGAGGCCGGCGCGGGCAAGAGCGAGCTGTGCCAGTGGCTCGAATACCGGGCCGACCCCGCCCGGCGCCTCGCCATCTACGTGCCCCGCAGCATGACCAGCGCCGCCCACGTGGCCGCCCTCCTGCGCCGCGCCCTCGGCGTTGCCGGCACGCCTGTGCTGCGCCGCACGCCGGTGGCGACCCAGGCCCGGCATATCGCCCTGACGGCGACCGTGCTGCTCTACGAGCAGGGCGACCCCGCCCTGTCGCCGACAGGGGCATGGGAGGCGCTCCTCGACAGTCAAGCCACGCGCGCCGCCATCGCGGAGCACCTCGCCGCGGCGGCGAGAGGGGACACGCGCCACGAGTTGCTCGCGGGCTTCGAAATCCTCGGGCCGAAGCCGTCGCTGGATTCCTACGCCCTCGCTGTGGGCTGGCCCGCCCTGCGGCGCCTCGTCGCCCAGGCGATGGAACAGGCACTCTGGCTCGGCGACCTGCGCGAGACCCTGCGCCAGATCTCCGAGGCGGCCTTGGCCAGCGGCGTTCGTCCGCTGCTGCTGCTAGAGGACATCACCGCCTTCCGCATCCTCGGC
Organism: Chloroflexi bacterium OHK40; assembly: GCA_004367505.1. Classification (GTDB taxonomy): domain Bacteria; phylum Chloroflexota; class Chloroflexia; order Chloroflexales; family Chloroflexaceae; genus OHK40. Next base: position 33,634 of record SFCB01000179.1, read on the forward strand.
GACCGGCTCCTCGACTACCTCCTGGACCTGACGAGCGGGCACTTCGACGCGGTGATCGGCGCGACGACCGGCTTCGAGCGGACGCAGATGGCGGGCGTCACCCTCGCCGGCGACCTGACCCACATCCACCACCGCCTGCGCGCCCGCCTCGTGCTCACCGACGACCAGGGTCGCGCCTACGGCCTCGACGACGATCTGATCGACCTGACCCGCGGCTATCTCTCCGCCATCCGGGGTGATCGCTCCCTGCCACCGGAGGTCTCCGCCTGCGACGGCGCCTTCGGCGACGGCCTCTACCCCTTCACTGAGACCGCGCTCCACCGCGCCCTGACCGCGCTCCACGAGGAGGGCAGCCCGCGCCAGACCCCGCGCCTCTTCCTCGAGCACGTGCTCGGCGCCGCGCTGCTCTCGGCCGAGTTGCCGCCCGTAGCCCTCGATCGCTCCGCCTACCTGGTTTCTCCCCCGGCTCTCTTCAGGCCGGACGATGTTCCCGAACCGTCGCTGCGCAGCCTGCTCCGCTGGTACGGCCATATCAGTGATGACTCGGTGACGCTTGACCGGCGAATCGCAGAGGTATGGGGCGTCCCCGTGCCACCCGAACTGCAAAGCGACGGGGTGATCCGTGTGGCCCGGGCCTACGTTGCCCCCTCGGTCGGCGCGTCCGTTCCCTCCGCACCAGACTGGCAGCAGGAACTGCGGGAGCTCCAGGGCTGGCTCGACCGCGGGGGCCTCTACCCGAGCCGCGAGACGCTCAAGCGGGGGGTCGAGCGCGCGCTCTTCGCGCTGGGCGACCCGCGGGTGCTGGCGAGCCCCGACTCGCTCTCGGTGAGCCGGGCCGAGCTGATCTACGCCCGAGGCGACGAGCGGATCCCGGTCGCTCTGGCCAGGGGCAGCGGCGACCAGCCGGTGAGCCATGCGTCGCCCAAGGTGGTGGTGCGCGGCTACCCTGAGGAGCGGGGCATCCTCGAGGAGCTCGCCTACCTGGCGCTCAGCGGCGCGGAGCTCGGGCAGATCTGCCAGAATCTCGCGCTCACGCTTGAGTGGGCGGGCCGCCACTTCGACGCCTACCAGGCTCATATCCGCGGGCTCCTCGCCGAGCAGCTTGGAGGCCTCACAGCGGAGCACCTGATCCTCGCCGCCTGGCGTCTGCTCTCGGCGCTGCGGGGCGAGCCGGTATCCGGCCCGCCCGACCTGCGGGCCGACCCCGACGCCGTAGCTTCCTACGCCGCACGCTCGCCCTGGTCAGAGACAGACCACTGGTCCTGTCACACAGCCGGCGCCGAGTTGATGGCCTGCCGCGAGACCTTCCGGCGGCTCTATATCGGCTCGTTCACGTTGCGCGACACCCTCCTCGACCGGGCGCGGCTGGACCGCGCGCTCGCAGACTTCGACCCGGACCGGGCGGTGGCCACCCTTTCTGAGCTACCCCTCGCGTCGCTCCGCTCGGCGCCGTTCCGCGTGCGCCCGACCGGGGAGCGCCTCTACGGCCTGCTCGTCCCGCTCCAGCGCTACGCTATCGCCCTTCGCCGGGCCGACGTGGCTACCTGGCTGCGGCGCGACGTCAGCGATCTCACGGCCCGGGCCCGCCACCTCGACGCCCAGCTAGGCCTGGACCTCGCCGAGCTCCGCCGGCAGCTTGGCGCCCTACGCTGGCGCTGCGGCGAGGTGGGGGCCGTCTGGCGCGAGGGCTGGGACGCGGCCGTTGAGCTCCTGGCGGGGATTACGCCTGAGGAGTTGCACGCGCTCCGCGATACTGTCGCGGCGGCGCTCGGCGCGGCCCGCGAGGCCGGCGAGCGCGATGTGTGGGCCTATCAGCGCTTCCGGCACGCCGCTCGGCCGGCGCTGGAGAGCCCGTACTGGGCCGCCGTCGGCGCTGTAGGTGCGATCCAAGCCGAGTTGTTGCGCGCCGCCAGGGCTCGCTACAGGGCGGTAGGCAAATCGATCACAGGGACGGCCGCCTACCGGGCGCTGCTGCGGAGCGTCCGCGCGATCTACGGGGAGCTGGGCGATGGATGAACGCGCGTTGACGGAGGCCATTACCGGCACGCTGAGGGATGTCGCGGCGCTGGAGGAGTTGGACCGAGTGGGGCGGGCCTATGCCGAGGTGCAGGGGCGCCTCGCCTTCCTGAACGACCTCGCGCGGCGCCTGGAGGCCGAGCTCGGCGCGCTGAGGGCGGAGGCTGTCGGCGACGAGGCCGCCGAGGAGGTGTGGCGGCTGACGCAGCAGGAATTGCGCATCAGGGCGCCTTCCGGCCTCCGCGCTCCGGCGACGGCGCTGGTCGCCGGTGGCGTTGACCTGCTCAGGCTGGTGGAGTATACTGGCGCGGCCATCGCCCTTGTCCAGGAGCGTCGCGCCCAGCTTCGCGCCTCGCCGCACGGCTTGGCCGGGGCTCAGCGGGGGCAGAGCTAGCGACCGTACCAGTCGACGTCGCACACTCGGGACTATGGGGCCCGGGCCTCGTGGAGGCAACGTCGGAGGTGATAGTAGTTGTGAACGGCTCGCAGGTTCACGGCCGCCTTGCCCTGCTGCTCCATCATCGCCCCCGGGCTCTCGCGGCAGACGGGGCAGTTGCAGGGGAGCGGCTCCTCGAGGATCTCGGCGAGCCCATAGCTCCGCCGCCACTCGCGGAAGTGCGGGCTTGGCAGCTTGTAGCGCCTGAAGGGGTCACTGTAGATCAGGCCGCCGCTCGCCGCCTCCTTGATCGGCGTGCCTGAGTCGGCGGAGTCGACGCCGAGGCGGGCCAGCGAGGCGAGCACGGCCACCGAGCTGACGCCCAGGATGTGGAGTCGAGGGCCGACCGCCTCGAGGGCTGCCTCCACGCGGCGCAGCACCTCGTCGCGGGCCCCCGCCACCTTGGCGGCCAGGGAGCCCAGGGCGAATCGTTCATATCCCATATCGGCGAGCGCCTGCGCGACGTAGAAGACCTGCTCAACAGTGTGGCCCTGAATGACGCCAATAGGCTCGACATGATCCCTCAGACCGCCAGACTCCAGGTAGGTGATGAGCCAGTGCGCGTGGGCGAGGCTCTGCGCGGAGCGGCGCGCCGCCTCCTCGGGGCTGCGCACGCCGATCATCAGGACGTCCAGGTGGCAGATCGCCGCCGGTGCCCCCAGGCCCTCCAAGATCCGCAGCTGCTGCCGGAGCGCCTCTTCGGGAGAGGAGCCGCGCCCGGCCCGGTGGTGCTGGAACGCCCCGCTGTCGACGATCAGCTCCTCCGGCGGGCAGGGCCAGTCGCCGGCATGCCAGGTCTGGCTGACGTTCGGCGGGCTGACCAGGGCTCGAACCTCCGGCAGATACTGCTGGTAGACCGGGTCGCTGTGGGTCCACGAGACGAAGTACTTCATGCCGGCACGTCAACCGCATGAGCGATTGCCGCAGAGACAGCTGGGCCACAGCAGCCCAGCCGCAGGCCGATGAGTGCAAGCTCGGCAGCCTGTTGGTTCGTTCTCACATAAAGAACTTTATACCCGCTTGGGGCGCCGCCCGCAAGGGGGGGCTGTGATCAGCCGGCTAGGCAAGAAGGTGCGCTACCTGCGCGAGCGAGACGGCCTCAGCCAGAGCGAGTTGGCGCAGGCCCTCGGGCTCAGCGAGAGCTCGAAGGGGTTCATCAGTGAGATCGAGAGCGGCAAGAAGCTACCGCGTGCCGAGCTCCTGCTGCGGCTGGCCGACCTGTTCGGCGTGACCACCGACTACCTCCTGCGCGACGACCAAGGCGCTGATCAGGACGAGGCCAGTTGAGCTATGACGATCCGCTACTTTATCCCCGACTGGGACGACCGTGTAGACCCCGGCTACAATTTTCTCACCGATGAGCACTCGCACGGCCGCAACCCATACCGGGACGATCGCTACGCCCACGAGCTCTACCCCGAGCCGCCCTACGACGGGGTGCTGCTCTCGCGCGCCGTGATCGACGACAGCCCGGCGAAGGGCGACGCGATCCTCGATGCCGGGTCGGTGCACCGTTACCTGAGGCTGCCGGCCGACCACCCGGTGATCGGCGACTGCGGTGCTTTCAGCTACTGGCAGGCCGAGGAGCCACCCTACCGGACCGACGAGATCCTCGAGTACTACCAGCGACTCGGCTTCGACATTGGCGTCTCGATCGACCACCTGATCTTTGCCGAGCTGGAGGACGAGAGACAGCGCCGGTGGGACATCACTCTCCAGAACGCCGAGGATTTCCTCGTGCAGCACCGCGCCGGCGGCTATACCTTCACCCCGATGGGCGTCGCCCAGGGATGGAACCCAGCCTCTTACGCTCGGGCCGCCAGGGCGCTCATACAGATGGGCTACACCCACATCGCCGCCGGGGGGCTGGTGCGGAGCCAGACTGCGGACGTGGTCGCGGTGCTTGCCGCGATCCAGGCGGAGCTGCGGCCGGGCACGCAGCTGCACCTCTTCGGCGTCAACCGCCCGGAGCAGATCGGCACCTTCGCGCAGCTTGGCGTGACCAGCTTCGACAGCGCATCGAGGCTGCGGCGGGCCTGGATGGATGGCCGGCGCAACTACTTCCTCGGCAACAGCGCCTATACGGCCATCCGCGTCCCGGAGGCGCGAGCCCTCGCCAAGAAGAAGGGTGTCGATGAGGCGACGGCTCTGCGTCTTGAGCGGGCGGCCCTGGGCGCCCTGCGCGCCTACGACGCCGAGGAGATTGGCCTAGACGAGACGCTGGGCGCGGTGCTCGCCTACGCCGCGCTCTTTGGCGAGATCAGCAAGAGCATTCGTCGCGACTACTACAGGACACTCGCCCAGCGGCCCTGGACCTACTGCCCCTGTGAGATCTGCATCCGCATTGGCGTCGAGGTGGTGATCTTCCGCGGCAACAACCGCAACAGGCGGCGTGGCTTCCACAACACCTGGCAGCTCTACCGCCAGCTGCGCGGCGAGGCGCAGGAGCTCCCGCCCCCGCTCCCGGACGACGGGCAGGGCGCCGCGCAGTTCACCCTCAGTCTATGAGCGGTGCTACCGCTCATTCTCGCCGCGGCGATCTGCCGTGCCCTGGATGAGGCCTACGGTCAGCCAGACCTCGGCAACCACGCCGACCCGGCGGATGAGCTGATCTACATCCTGCTCTCGACGATGACGACCGAGACCAACTGCCAGCGTAGCTACGCCGCCCTGCGCACGGCGCTGCGCACCTGGGACGCGGTGCTGGTGCCGCCGGTTGAGCAGGTCGAGGCGGCGATCGCCGGCGGCGGGCTGGCGCCGCCGAAGACGTGGCTGATCCAGGAGTTCCTGTGCCGGCTGCGGTGCGACTGGGGCAGATTCGACCTCGACTTCATGCGGGCGTGGGCCGCGGGGGACCTGCGCCGTTACCTCACCACACTGCCGGCATCGGCTACAAGGCGGCCACGTGCATCATCGCCACCACGCTGCCGGGCATCGGCTACAAGGCGGCCACGTGCGTCATCGCCTACAGCTTCGGGCGGAACATCTGCCCCGTGGCCACTCACACCTACCGGGTGGCTGTGCGCCTCGGCCTTATCCTGCTCGAGACGCCGGCGCTTGGGCGCAAGGTTCACCTGGCCATCGAGATGGCGCTGACCCAGGGCGAGCGGCTGGGCTTCCACATCAACGCGATGGCCCATGGGCGCTGCTTGTGCTCCGTCGAGCGGCCCGTGTGTGATGGCTGCCCGGTGGCCGAGCACTGCGTCGCGCCCGAGCGGGGGCGGTACAGCCGGCAAGGTGGCGAGGGCGCGGACCTCGGCGGGGTTGGGTAGCGCCGCGTGGCGTACGCCGCCATGCCGTGCGCAAGGCAATTGGCGCCTACCGAGCGATCGTCGCAGTGCGTGCTATGGCTACAATGAGGGCGCACGCTCGTGGGCCGGTTTCGGGATTGACAACCCTTTGGGTAGAGGGTACTATAGTGAATGAATCGTTCATTCACTATGAGGATGCCGCCATGCAGCGTACAGCTGGCGAGGCGCAGCGCTCGCCCGAAGCAGCTCGCGCCACCATTCTTGAGGGCGCGAGGCAGGCCTTTGCTCGCAAGGGGCGGGCGGCAACCATGGCCGATGTCGCCCAAGCCGCGGGTGTCAGCCAGGGGTTGGCCTACCGTTACTTCACAAGCAAGGAGCAGATCTACCGCCAGCTGGTGGAGCAGGCGCTGGAGCAGGCGGTGCTCGCGACCGCACTGCCCTCGGCTGAGCTTCCCCTGACGCCGGGAGCGCGCCTTAGGCTGCTGCTCACACGGCTGGTGGAGCACCGGCGTGATCACCTGGAGCTCTTCCAACTGCTCGACCAGCTCCTCGGCTCCGATAAGGCGCCCTACGATCTCGCCGAGCTGATCCGCCAGCACCGCGAGCGCTTCCTCCACGAGCTTCGACAACTGATTGTCCTGGGGCAAGCGAGCGGAGAGGTGGCCATGGACGATCCCGATCAGCTGGTTATCGCGATTGTGGCAACCCTTGAGGGCCTGACCAGATTTGGCCTGCACCACCCCGAGCAGTTTCAGCGGCTCTGCCCTGAGCCGGGCATCCTGCTGCGCATGCTCGAGCCATAGTGCGCAGCCGCAGTATAGTAGCGTGAAGGACACGACCAATGCGAGGCAAAGGCATCAACTACGACACGGGCTTCATCAACAAAGGTGTAAGCAGCCGCGAGCCGTTCGACCTCGCGGTCGTCAGGCGCGAGCTGCAGATCATCCGAGACGACCTGCACTGCAACGCGGTGCGTATCACCGGCGGCGACCCAGAGCGACTCGACATTGCCGCCCGCATTGCCGCTGAGGCCGGGCTGGAGGTCTGGCTCTCGCCCTTCACCTGCAATCTGACGGAGGCGGAGATGCTTGCGCTCCTGGCCGACTGCGCCGAACGCGCCGAGCGGCTGCGCCGGCAGGGAGCCGAGGTTGTGCTGCTCACCGGCGCCGAGCTCAGCCTGTTGAACAAGGGCTTTCTGCCCGGCGATACCATCGGCGAGCGCTTAGAGCTGCTGGCGGAATCGCAGCGCCTGCGCGCGCTGATCGCAGATGTTCCGGCCCGGATCAACAGCTTTCTTGGCAAGGCGGTGGCGGTTGTCCGCGAGCGGTTCGGCGGGAGGCTCACCTACGCGGCGATCCCGTTCGAGGGTGTTGACTGGGCGCCCTTCGACATCATCTCGGTGGATATGTACCGCTCAGCCGAGGTCGCCGAGCGCTACGCCGCCGCCTTGCACTCGCTCGTCGCGCAGGGCAAGCCGGTGGCGATCACCGAGTTTGGCTCGGCCACCTACCGCGGCGCGGCGGATAAAGGCGCCCGAGGCGGGGAGGTCATTGAGTGGGACCATGAGGCGATCAGGCCGCTGCGGTTGAACGGCGACTACACCCGCGATGAGGACGAGCAGGCGGACTACATTCGCGCGTTGCTCATGATCTTCGCCACGGAAGGGGTGGACAGCGCCTTCGTCTTCACCTTCGTCCAGTACCAGCTGTCCCACCGCCCCAGCCCGCACGAGGACCTGGACATGGGCTCGTACAGTATCGTGAAGGCGTACGAGGATCGGCTTGGCGAGACTTACCCGGACATGGCCTGGGAGCCCAAGGTTGCCTTCACCACCCTCGCGCGCTGCTACGGCAGTGGGCCGCCCACCGTTCAGGCCAGCAGCAACGCGTCGAGTACGCCCACGGCGAGGGGCCGGCCCGGCAGACCTCGCCGAAGAGCTTGCCATAACGCTCGCGGGGCGCCGGCGTGATGTGGGCCGCTTGGTTGCGGTCGGACACAACCGGCTGCGGCAGTTGCACGAAGGCGTCGAACGGGAGCACGAAAGATGGGTCAGTGTTGTCCACGCGCCCGCGAGATGGCCCTCGATCCTCACCCAGACCTCCGGCCGCCTGCGGCGCGTGCCCGCCAGCGCGCCCAGCGTCGGCTTGCCGTGAGGGAAGTCGGCGGGCCTGATGCCGGGGATCGCCATCACGCGCCGCTGACTCTCTCGCTCCGGCACTCGGGCGATGTGGATCGTCGGCGCCGAGAAGTCGCTCGCCCGCACGCGGTCGAGCTTGTAGACAAGGTAGACGACCAGCGCCAGCGACTCGCGCTCGACCGGCCCGAGTAGGTGCAGCGTCCGTCAGGGGTGCGTGGCCAGGCGGCGTCCGGCCTCTCCAGCGGTCAAACGTGTCAGCGGCGCGAGATCGCAGCGGGGAGCCCCTCCACGGCGCGCTCCACATCCACGCCCAGCGCGAGCAGCGCGCGGCGGGCGTTGGCGGCGTCAAACTTCGTGGTCGGCAGACCGCTAATCACGCCCGCTAGCCACTTGGCGGAGACCGGGCGGCCGTCGACCACCACGTACCAGTCGCGGTAGCGGCCGGCGCCTGCGCCGTCGGAGACGAGCGCCGCCCGCGCCCGCTCCAGCACCTCCTCGCGGGAGAGCCGCAGCTGGACGCCCGAGAGTACGACCTCGCCACGTGGCGTCTCCGGCGCGACGATGCGCTCGGGGCGCGATGCTGAGGGTGGCACCCAGGCCCGCCCCTCCAGCCAGGCCCTGAGCTGGCCGAGCTTCTCGCCCATCATGCCATCGGTGAGCGTCACACCCACTCCCTCCGGCACGTACGCCTCCCAGCCCGCCATCGCGCGCAGGTAGCGGTCGCTCACCCCGAGGCAGAGTTGCTCGTAGCCGCGACCCATCAGCCCCTGGAATGCCGCGAGTATCTGGGGGCGCAGCTCGTCGGCGCGCTCGGGGGCCATCGTGCGCTCGTAGTCGGGGATGGGCGTGGCGCCAGGGATGAGGCCGTACTCGGCGGAGAGGCCGTAGACGTCGAGGTCGGCGGCGAAGATCGGCTGCTCGTGCTGGTAGCTGCGCAGCACGCGCCAGAGCGGGCCGTCGTAGCGCTCCACAGCGGGGAGCGGCTCGGCGTCGCCGCGTTTGCGGGCGGAGCACTTGAGGATCAGGAGGCGCATGGTTAAGGGCGGAGGGCTGAAGGGAACTGTGCATTAGCCTCGTGTCGGCGTGTCAAGCGCCACGGCCTGTTCACGCCTGCGGCCACTATAGCACACTTCCGTGCTATACTCTCCGGACTGGTGCCGGGCGCCAGGGCTTCAACCCTCAGCCCTTCCTTCGATCGTGCCAGGAGGAGCCATGCCCCGGGTCTACGTCGCCGGGCCGCTGTTCAACACCCACGAGCGCTGGTACCTCGAGCGCATCGCCGAGTCCTTGGAGAGCGCGGGCTACGCCACCTTTCTGCCGCACCGCGACGCCGGCCTGATCGATCTGCAGAGCCCGGCGTCGCAGGCGAAGGTCTTCCGCGACGATATCACGGCGCTCGATAGCTGCGACCTGTGCGTGGCGCTACTCACTGGGCCGGACCAGGACTCCGGCACCAGCGCCGAGTTGGGCTATATGTTCGCCTATGGCAAGCCCTGCTTCGGCATCAGCGACGACTTCCGCTACCTCAACAACATGCTCTGGGGCATCTGCGGCGAGGGGCGACGCATGGCGAAAGATATCCCGGGGTTGATGGCCCTGCTGGCGGACTGGCGCGCCGCAGGCGTGCCGGGGCACAGTGGCGCCCGGCTCGGCCCACAGCGGGCGGAGCTTGCTCGCCAAGACCGAGACGATCATACGCCGGCGCAGTGAGGAGTTCGCCGCAAAGAGCGGGTCCCCTGCTGCCACATTGGAGACCGTCCGCTGGACCATGGACGAGTTGTTCGAGGAGGCTGAGGATCCGGATTACGCCACGCACGACAAGCGCCGTGTGCGTGACAGGAGAGTCCTTCGCGATCTGGTTGCCCTCTTGCAGTCAGGGTGCCCGACAGACCCTCGCGAGACAACCTGATCTATATGGGCGGACCTATTCGCACCGAGGGCAAACCCCGCCAGTTCGGCTAGTCGTCCCGTGAGTGACCATCCAGGTCTCTGGGGCCGCTTCTCCTCATAGCACAGGAGCACATCGATGGTCAACCTGCTGCTCACCTGATTTGTCACCACGCTCAGCCTACTGCTGATCACCCGGCTCGACCTGGGCATCACGGTGCAGAGCTTCGGCATTGCCCTTGTGGCCGCCCTCGTGATCGGTCTGGTCAACGCCGTTCTGGGGCCGATCCTGCGCTTCCTGACCTTCCCGCTCACCTTCCTCACCCTGGGCCTCTTCACGCTCGTCGTCAACGCCCTGCTCTTCTGGCTCTCTGCGGCGCTCGTGAGGGGCTTTCGGCTCCGCAACGGTTTCTGGAGCGCACCGCTCGGCTCAATCCTCCTGTCGATTATCAATGCGCTCATCTTCTGGCTGCTGGGCATCATCGGGATCGGCTGACGACTCGCTGAGGCCCGCTCGAGTCCCAACGGCAGCCTCAGCGCTACTGTATCTTCCCGCGAGCTGAGATGGGCCAGGCCGCCACAGCCACGCCGCCCCGGTGGACGTGGTAGAGCTCATGGAGATTGACGGTGGTGTCGATGTGTCCGGGGATGAGCGCGACCAGGGCGCCCAAGGCGAGCGCGGGCTGCGCCCTTCCCTCCCACTCCAGGATGCCGTGCTCGTCGCCGCCCGGCCGGTAGCGCACTCCCGGCAGGCCGACCGGCTTGGCGTTGCCCATGTCGGTCGAGAGCGCCTTGAGCCCAGCGTCGATCACGGCGCGCCCCTGCGCCCATCGGCTGATTACCGTTGCGAGGACGGTGAGCGCGTTGGCGTAGCCGCCCCTATCGCCCAGCGCGTCGCGGTAGGCTCGGTCAAGGAAGACGAACGAGCCGGGCTGCACCTCGTTGATACCGGGGTGCGTGGCGCAGCGCTTGCAGGTGCCCGTGCCGCCCGTCGTCACGGTCTCGATGGTGTGGCCGTCGGCCCGTAGCAACTGGCTGTGCTCGTAAGTAAGAACATCGCCTCGTGTACCCAGTGCGCCTGCTCATCGGGGTCAGCGATATGCTAGAGATGGCCCTCGTAGCCCTACAGGCCCAACAGGCGCAGCCGCAGCAGGTGTGCCACTTTCCAGGTCAGCGCGTGGGCCGGCTCGCCAGGCGCAACCCCGCAGCAGCGCTGCGCCACGTCCAACTCGATCAGCACCTCTAGCGGCGTGCTCGCGCCGGCGAGGCCGTTGCTGAACATCCTGGCGCCCTCCAAGGCTATCAACCACGACCCGCACGCGCGGGTGGGTCGCGTGCAGCGCCGCGAGCCTGCCCAGCTTCGGTGCGCCGGCGAGCTCGCTGGTAATCAGCAGGTCGTCGATACCCGCCGCGGCCATCACCTCGGCCTTGCCCAGTTCGGCCACGCAGAAGACACACGCCCCGCCGCTGTGAGGATGCGGGCGATCTCGGGGCTCGTGGCGATCTTGAGGTGCGGGCGAACGTGCACGCCGCTCGGGCGCAGCCGGGCCATCAGCGCGGCGATGTTCGCCGCCCTGCCTGCCTCGGTTGAGGCACCAGTGTAGCAGCTTTGCCACGGCGCGGGGCGTGGACAGGAGGCGGGACTCCGCTGGGCGCTCCAGCCAAACGTCCGGCACTCAGTTCACCGCGCGCACCTTGCAGCGGGCTAGCCAGATATCCTCGACCTCCTCGGCGTAGCGCCGCAGCAGCTCCTCGCCGAAGGCGGCAGGCTCGACTCCGAGCTCGGCGAGGCCGATCGTCGGGACAGGCGTGCCCTCGGTCTCGACGTTGAAGCCGGTGTGGATCAGGGTCGAGGTGGCGCTCGCCGTAGCGATGGAGACCGAGAGCTTGCCGGGCGAGCCATCGGCCCGTGGGAGGTAGAGGTCGTCGCCCTTGCGCGTGATGGGGCGCTCCGTCATCCGCTCCAGCAGTTCCTTGGCAGTGACGATCAGCAGCCGCTGGCAGTAGACCGTGGTGTGCAGTTCGTTGGCGAAGAACTCCGCGATAACGTGGAGCATCCGTGGACTGTAAATCGGTGATTGGGCCTTGACGTCCTCGATGTCCACCATCTCGCTCAAATCGACATTGCACGGCCCGATGAATCCTACGGCAGCATCGCCCAGCAGGTCGAACTGGCGATAGATCCAGTGGGGGGAAAGCTGGCGTCCGTCGTAGGTGATCTCCCGGTCAGTAATCAGCTTCGTCTGCATCGGCTCACCCTTGGGCCGGTCGGGCCACAAGCCGGCGCCAGGTGAGGATGAGCCCGACGGCCAGCGCCGTCATCCAGAGCTTGCCGACGATCTGGCCAGGAAGGAAGCTCAGTGAACCAAAGGCCAGCCAGAGGAAGAGGGCGCTATCTACCACGATGCCCACGGTGTTCGAGGCAACCACGGCGCCGAGCCAACTCTTCCGGCGCAGCGGCGTGTAGACTGCGAAGTCGGCCAGTTCGCTAAAGAGGAAGGCAAGGCCGCTCGCCAGCGCCAGCTGCGCGCTCAGCCCGGCCGACACTGCGGCGCCGGTGATGATGGCGGCGATCACCCAGCGGCGCCCGATGGCCTCCTGCAGGGCGTCGCGGAGTGAGAAGGCGAGGCCGGCAAAGTAGACCCCCGCGGGGGCCACCAGGCCGAAGCCAACCGGCACGATGCCAAACATCGTGATCGCCAGGTTGGCGGCGAAGATCGTCAGGATGTAGCCGACGAGCGTGATGATGCCGACGGTGCGCTGGGACATGGGGCTCCTCACTAAAGGTCTTCTGGCTGGCGGTATGGCGCGCATCCCGACCAGTCGATCGCAACAGCGTAAGGGATCGGGTCGATGACGCCCACCGCGCGGAAGGCGCCGACGCGCAGTTGGCAGGCGTCGCATGTGCCGCAGGCGCGCTCTCCGCCGAGGTAGCAGGTCCAGGTAAGATGGATGGGTGCGCCGAGTGCGATGGCCCGGCGCACGATGGCGGCCTTGTCATCGGCGATGAGCGGGCGGGCGATGGTGAACTCGCGCTCGGTGGCGAGGCGCAAGGTCTGCTCGGCGGCGGCGAGGAAGGGCTCGCGGCAGTCCGGGTAGTTCAGCGCGTCGGCTCCGTTCCAGCCGCCGACCAGATGCGTGGCCGGGCCAAGCAGCGCATGGGCCACGGCGTAGGAGATCAGGATCAGGTTGCGGTTCGGGACGTAGGTTGGCGCCACTGTCTCGTCAAGCGCGCTGAGGTCGCGCCCCTGGGGGATGTCGCCCTGGCCGGTGAGACGCGAGCCGCGGATCGGCGCGAGGGTGAGAGTCTGGTGGGGTACGCGGTAGTAGGCGGCGACAGCCTCGGCCGCCGCGATCTCGCGGGCGTGGCGCTGTCCGTACTCGAAGGATAGGGCGCCGAGCACGGTGATGCGCTCGCTCAGCGCCCAGGCGAGAGCGGTGACGGAGTCGAGTCCGCCACTCAGCAGTATCAGTGCATCGGGCACGGGCTTGCTCCTGGGCGCCGGGTGGGCGCGCAGCACGAGGGTCGAGTGCGGCGGGATTATAGCACACTCATGCCGGTCTGCCTCTCGATTTCCTGCTGATAGACTGGCGGCTGCGCGGCGTCTCCTTCTGGCTGGGCCTGCCGCTGGCCTTCTGGATATTCGACCGCGTTCCGGCCATCGTCAGCCTTGCCCGCCAGCAGGCATTGGCACGGCTAGAGCCCTCGCACCTGAGCGTTCGGGAAGTCCAAGGGATTTCGTGGATGGAAGCGCTACCCCCCCGTTCGGACGACCCGTTGCTTGCCCACGCGCTGGCTGCGGGCGCTGAGGCCCGGCGCGGCGGCAAACGCGCCGCCACCTGGATGCTACTCGGCCAGGCTCTGGCCCGCGCCAAGGCCGGCGGCAACGCGACGGGCTTGTTCGGCGCCCACCAATTGCTCGGCCAAATCGCCTATGAGTTGGGCAACCTCGACACTGCCCAGAAGCATCATGAGGTGCTGCTGGGCCAGAGTCAGACGCTCGGCTTCCTGTTCGGCGAGCCTCCTTGATGCACAATCCCGGGCTAATCGCCGCGCTCCGAGGCGACGCGGCTCGGGCGCGTTATCTCATCAGCACGGCGGCTGCACACTACGAGACCATCGGACGCATGACTGCGGCCACGGCCGCAGGCGAACCTGGCGCGGCTCATCGAGCAATGGGCTCGGCAGACCAGCGGGGCTGCCGCGCTGGGCCTCAGCTGATTGTTGCCCTTCGCTGTCGGTACGACCGCCAAAGCACCTGTCCAATAATGGCAGGTATAGGCTATCTATAATAATTACCGTTTCTAGTACCCACTCGCGCCCAGACGCGTCGGCATCACAGCGCCCCACGGGCCGATCGGCCGGCTCACACCCAGCGTGGCGCACGCTGATCGCGCACCTGCCCGGCCCGGGTATCGGCCAGCGCCAGGCGCGCGGCGTGGGCCCCGCACATGCCGTGAACCCCGGGGCCGGGTGGGGTGGCAGACGAGCAAAGATAGATGCCGGGCGCTGGTGTTCGGTGGGGGCGTAGGCTCAGTACTGGCCGGGCGAGCAGTTGGCGCCAGTCGGGCAGGCCACCGCTAATATCCCCGCCGATCAGGTTGGTGTTCCAGGCCTCCATGGCCGCGCAGTCCATGGCGTGGCGGGCGAGCACACGCTCGCGGAAGCCAGGCGCGAATCGTTCGATCTGCGCCTCAACCAGGGCCGTCATGTCGGCTGTTGAGCCGTTTGGCACGTGGCAGTAAGCCCAGAGCGTATGCCGGCCCTCTGGCGCGCGGGTCGGATCAAAGAGGGTTGGCTGAGCCAGGAGCACGTAGGGGCGCGTGGGATGCTGTCCCTGGGCCGGTGCCCGCTCCGAGGCGGCGATCTCCGCCAGCGTACCGCCGAGGTGGACCGTAGCAGCGCGGGCGCAGGCGGGGTTGGCCCAGGGCACCGGGCCAGCGAGCGCGTAGTCGAGCTTGAAGACCCCGGGCCCGAGCCGGAAGCGGGACAGCCGCCTGCGGTAGCCCGGGGGCAGGCGCTCCCCGGCGATGGCGAGCAGTTGCCTGGGGGTCAGGTCGAAGAGGTAGGCCGCCGCAGGGGGGAGCTCGTCGATATGGGCAACGGGCCAGCCGGTGCGGATCTCGCCGCCGTGGTGCCGCAGGCACGCTGCCAGGGCATCGGCGATCGCCTGGGCGCCGCCCTGGGGGATGGGCCAGCCGACCACGTGGCCGAGGGCGCCGAGCACGATGGTTGGGGCGGCACTCAGGGGCGCTTCCAGCGGCAGGAAGGAGTGAGCGCCGATGCCGGCGAGCAGCGCGGGGGCGGCCTCTTCGCGGAAGAGCGCCCGGGCGAGCAGCGTGACCGGCCAGATCGCCCGGAGCCCGAAGCGGACCGCGGCGATGGGGTAGGGCGGGGGGCGCAGCGGGTCGAGCACGAAGGGCTGGATGCGGCCCCACCAGCGCACGAGGGGCGCCATGAGCCGCCAGTAGGCGGGGCCATCACGGCCCAGCCCGGCCGCTGTTGCCCCCACCGAGCGCTCCAGCGTTGTGGCGCGACCGCCATCGAGCGGGTGGGCGACCGGTGTGGGTGGCTGCACCCAGCGTAGGCCGTAGCGCTCTAGCCCGAGCGAGCGGAGGATCGGCGAAGCAACGCCAAATGGATGCACCGCCGAGCCGAGATCATGGGTGAAGCCGGGCAGGCTGAGCGGCGCCGAGGAGACTCCGCCGCCAACTGTGTCGCGGGCCTCTACGAGCAGCACCCGCCGGCCAGCCCTGGCAAGCACACACGCAGCGACCAGGCCGTTGGGCCCGGCGCCAACCACGACTGCATCATAGCCACTCATACGAGAAGCCTAGCAGTTTTTCTATGGCCTGGCAAGGCGCTGCCGGGTGCCGATGGTGTCCGGCGCCTGGCGTACACAACACCAGGCGCCGGGTGCTAGTGCAACGATTGTGCCATCAGCGCCCGTGATGGGTGGACACCTGCCCGTGGTGCGCGCAGCCCCACCTCTTCTCCCGCGTGTGGGAGAGGGGGCAGGCCCCTGCCCCCGCGCAAGCGCCTGCCCCCGCGCAAGTGGGGGTGAGGGCCAGCAGCTTGCTCCGCCAGGGGACTTCCAAGAGCACTCCCATTCGGGGGAAGGTCGCGATGTGCTACCATCCAGCGCGCAGCCTGAAGCTATGGCTCGAAGGCAAGGTTTCAGGCCGCTTGACAGTCTGGGTGCATCCAGGGCTTGCGGCTGCTGCGGCCCTGTCTCTTGTACCCGGTTCCCTGTACCCTTGCCTGAGGAGGACCCGATGACTGGCACCCCGTTGGCTGGCTACCTGACCCGTCACCAGACGCCCGCCGGGCCACGCTGGGCGCTCGACGGGCGCTATCTGCCCGTCTCGCTCACGCTCGCCGAGTTGCTCGCCGCGCCGCTTGCCGAGATGGTCCGGCAGCTTCACCAGGCGCCGGTTGGCGAGGTCGCCACCGAGCCGCTGCTGGCCCCGGTGGAGCCAGACCAGGAGGTGTGGGCCAGCGGGGTTACCTACCTGCGGAGCCGCGATGCGCGCGAGGCCGAGTCGTCGGCGCGGGACGTGTACGCCCGCGTCTACAATGCCGAGCGTCCCGAGCTGTTCTTCAAAGCGATCGGCCGCCGGGTCGTCGGGCCGGGGGGCGTGGTTGGCATCCGGTACGACAGCAGTTGGGATGTGCCGGAGCCCGAGATCGTGCTAGTGGTGAACAGCGCGCTGGAGATCGTGGGCTACTGTGCCGGTAACGACATGTCGTCGCGCTCGATTGAGGGCGAGAACCCGCTCTACTTGCCCCAGGCCAAGACCTACGATCGCTCGTGCGCTCTGGGCCCCGGCATCCGGCTCGCGCCGGCCGAGGAGCTCGCCGCGCTGCAGGTGCGGCTCTCGATCTGGCGTGCCGGCGCTGTTGTGTTTGCCGGCGAGACTCGTGCGGCGCAGATGCGCCGCCGCTTCACCGAGTTGGTCCACTATCTCGGCCGGGCGCTCTCCTTCCCCTACGGCGCCCTACTCATGACCGGCACCGGGATCGTTCCCCCCGAGTCGTTTACGCTCCAGCCCGGCGACCGGGTCGAGATCCGTGTGGGCGACCTGGCGCTCGTGAACGATGTGGCGATGACGCCGGATCGCCGCCCTGAGCGTGAAGCGCGGCGTGCGTGAGGGCAGCGAGGTAGCATCAGCCCCGGCGTGGTGTGGGGACGCGCGCCGGGGGCGTGTTACAATAGGCGCATGTCTGTTCGTCTCGCGGGTGGGACGGGCACACGCAGGCCCCCGGGGGGTACCGGAGGCTTGCGTGGGAGGGGGGAGGGAGAGGTCGGGATACGTCTACTATACCGAACCCGTCACCGGCACGCCATATTCCAACGGTCCTATCTCTGCCACCTTCTGCTGGTACTATCTACCCAAGTGGAGGAGCCATCGACAATGCCAGAAGGCGACCCGGCCCGCCGCGCGGCGGAGCTCCGCGAGATCCTTACCGAGGCGAACTACCGCTACCATGTCCTGGATGACCCGAGCATCAGCGATGCCGAGTACGACAGCCTCATGCGCGAATTGCAGGCTCTGGAGGCGGCCCACCCCGAGCTGCAGACGCCGGACTCGCCCACCAGGCGGGTGGGAGGGCCGCCGGCGAGCCAGTTCGCCAAAGTTCGTCATCCGCTGCCCATGCTCTCCCTGGGCAACGCGATGGACGAGGCGGGCCTGCGCGAGTGGCAGGCGCGGGTGCTGCGGCTCCTTGGCCCTGATGCCCCGCTAGCCTATGTGGCCGAGCCGAAGATCGACGGCCTGGCGGTCGCGCTCACCTACCGCGATGGCCAATTCGTGCAGGGTGCCACCCGGGGCGATGGCGAGGTGGGCGAGGATGTCACGGCCAACCTGCGCACCGTGGGCGGCATCCCGCTGCGGCTGCGCCCTCCCGATGGTGGGGGCGAGGAGGGCGATGGGACGAGCCCGCCCCTTCCTGCGGCGCTTCCCACCTCGATCGAGGTGCGCGGCGAGGTCTACATCCGCATCGCCGACTTTGAGGCCCTGAATGAGCGGCTGGCCGCTGCGGGCGAGAAGATCTTTGCGAACGCGCGCAACTCCGCCGCTGGCACGCTGCGCCAGAAGGACCCGGCGCTCACCGCGGCGCGCCCGCTGCGCTTTTTCGCCTACGGGGTGGGCCCTGTCGAGGGCGTCGAGCTGACCAGCCAGTGGCAGACGCTGCACTACTTGCGGGCCCTCGGCTTCCCCGTCAACAGCGATGCCCGCCGCTTTGAGCGCTTCGACGAGGTGCTGGCCTACTGCCGCCAGTGGATGGCCCGCCGCGACCAGCTGCCCTACGAGGCCGACGGGATCGTGATCAAGGTGGACAGCTTCGCCCAGCAGCGGGAGCTCGGGGTGGTGCAGCGGGACCCGCGCTGGGCGATCGCCTTCAAGTTTCCTGCCCGCGAGGCGATCACCCGGCTGACCCGGATCGTGGTGAATGTCGGTCGCACCGGCGTGGTCACTCCCAACGCCGAGCTGGAGCCCGTGCAGATCGGTGGCGTGACGGTGCGCAACGCCAGCCTGCACAACGCCGACTACATCGCCCAGCGCGATATTCGCGAGGGCGACTATGTGACGGTCAAGCGTGCCGGGGACGTGATTCCCTACGTGGTAGGCCCGGTGTTGAGCCGTCGTACCGGCACGGAGCGGCCCTGGAGCTTTCCGGCCACCTGCCCCGCTTGCGGCACCCCCCTGGAGCGCGTGGAGGGCGAGGCGGCCTGGCGCTGCCCCAACTTCGGCATCTGCCCCGCGCAGCTGGTGCGCCGGGTGGAGCACTTCGTGAGTCGCGGGGCGATGGACATTGTGGGGATTGGCGAGCGCCAGGCCGAGCAATTCGTCACCCTCGGCTGGATCAAGGACGTGGCCGATCTCTACAGCCTCAGCGCCGCCCACTTTGAGGGCCTGGAGGGCTACGGGCCAAAGCGCATCGCCAATCTGCTCCAGGCGATCGAGGAGTCGAAGCAGCGTCCCCTGGAGCGGCTGATCGTCGGCCTGGGGATCCGCTTCGTGGGCAGTGTGGCGGCCGCAGATCTCGCCCGCCATTTCGGTAGCCTCGACGCGATCATGGCCGCGAGCGAGGCCGAGCTTGTGGCCATCGACGGGATCGGTCCAGTGGTTGCCGCAAGCGTGGTGCAGTTCTTCGGGCGTGAGGAGAACCGGCGGGTGGTAGAAAAGCTCCGGGCGGCCGGGCTGCGGCTCACTGCCGGGGCACCGCGACAGCGGGCCAGCGATGGGCTGGCCGGCAAGACCTTTGTGCTCACCGGCACGCTCCCCTCGATGACCCGCGAGCAGGCCGCCGAGCTGATCCAGGCTCACGGCGGCAAGGTGAGCGAGAGCGTCAGTAAGAAGACGAGCTATGTCGTGGCGGGCGCCAGCGCGGGCAGCAAGCTGGCCCGCGCCCAGCAGCTTGGCGTGCCCGTGCTCGACGAGGAGGGGCTCCTGGCGCTCGTCGGTGCAGACGACCGTCGCGCTGGTGGGCTGCCCGCCACGCCGACTGAGCCGGAGGGCCAGCCCCCCGCCCCGGCGGCGGAGGGCCAGTTGACGATGGATCTTTAGCGCGAGAACCGGGGACCAGGAGCCAGGAACTGCAAGCGGATGGCTCTCTGAGGCGCGGCAGCCCCTGGCAGATGGCTCTGCCGTTCCGGGAAGTGCTCCCGGACGCTAGCCGGGGAGCGCTCGGTCTTCTCGTTGTACCTTGCGCTCCCACGGCCTGCCTGGCGGCACACGCCACGAACGACAGCCGGAGGCCTAGTCGTCGTCGTCGCGGGTCACCAGTTCGACACCGAGCAGGCGTAGCTGGATGGCGCTGGGTGTGCCGCTGAACTCGGGGAAGAGCTGCATGCAGGCGCGCTCGAAGCACTGCATCTGCCGGCCGCCCTCGTCGCTCGTTAGTCCGGCGATCGGTAGACCGAAGATCGCCAGCCCGCCGCGCTCGGTCCAGTAGAGCCGGAAGGGAACCGCGATCACGTGGCCAGTCTCGCTGAAGTACCAGCGCCGGTCGTCGTCGTCGAGGTCATCGTCGTCGATGCCGGGACGCCCGTAGCCTAGCTCGGCCGCCAGCCGGCCAAGCAGGATCACTCCGCCGGGGCCGTACTCCATGCGGGCCCGCTCGAAGAGCTGGATCACCGTCCCGTCGTCGGTCGTCTGCGGTTCACCGATCGGCAGGCCGAAGATCGGCAGGCCACCGCGCTCCCAGGCGGCGCGGAAGCGGGGATCGATGCGCTCCAGGGGCAGGCGGGCAACTTCAGCCGGGGTGGGCTGAGGGGTAGGCTGGGGCGTGGTGGGGGTGTCCAGCGGCAGCTGGATGGGGGGCAGGGCCACCTGGCGCGAGCCGGAGGTGTCGCTGAAGGTGAGCCGGCTCGTGGCCGCAAAGCTGGACGAGCCACGGTCATCGTCGTCGTCGTCATCGTCGCCCCCGCCGAGCAGGCGGAAGGAGATGGTGATGACCAGGACATCGTTGCGGTGGACGACGTTGTTGCTCCCGACGCCGATCACGACCTGGCGGCCATCCCAGGAGCGAACGTAGCCGGTGCCCTGGTCGAAGCGCACGTCGGAGAGGTCGTAGCGCCCACCGCCACCGTCATCGTCGTCATCGTCGCCGCTGCTCCCACCGCCGCAATCGAGCCAGAGGAAGGTACCGTTGGAGCGACCGCCGGTATTCTTGATCGTGATCTGGATGATCACGAAGGTGATGTTGTTGATGATCTCGATGCGCGGGCGAACGGCGCCATCATCGATGATGAAGTCGGCGGGCGGGCCGGTGCGCGGCGGCTCCTCCCCGGCGGGCGGGGCCGCATCGGGGCAGTGGGCACTATCGAAGCTGATCCGCAGATCGGAGCCGTTGAGCTTGAGCGCATCGCCGACGATCAGGCCACTGATGGTGCTATCGCTGCCCGAGAGCTCGACGGTACCGCCGGGGCCGTAGATCACGCCGGCGAGCGAGCTATTGCTGCCACCGAGCTTGATCACCGAGGCGCCCACCTCGCGCTTACCCGAGAAGAGCAGCAGGCCATCGGCGTAGGGCGTGGCCTGGATCGTCGAGCCGCTCACATCGATCGCGCCTGCGGCCACAATGGTGAAGGTGCCGGTGATATTGCTCGCGCTGAGCTTGGCATCCCCGGTCACGTAGTAGAGGCCGCTGAGGGTGCGGGGCTCGGAGACATCGAGATCGCCATCGACGCGGGTGTAGCGGCCCTCGCTCAGGGCCTCCTCGGCCAGCCTGCCGCCAGGCTGGTAATCGGCGAGGGTGTAGCGCACGGGCGCGCTGGTGGCGGAGACCCGGGAGGGGGACGGGTAGGTATTGGCATCGCCGCCGTCGTCGAAGAGCGTCACATACTCCACAGCGCCGCTGATCGTGTTGTTCGAGCCGCTGATGCGGAAGTCGGCGTTGGAGCGGGCCTTGCCGGTGATCGTACTGGTGCTGCCGGAGATCGTCAGGGTCTCATCGCGGCCCTGGCCGTTGGCCCAGAGGGCGTAGCCATCGCTACAGGAGGCCTGGTCCGCCTGAGCGGCGGCAGGGCGGGGTGAGGTGACGCTAAGCAGCAGCAGAACCACTGCCAGCGCGAGTCGCCAGAGAGGCGACTGTCGGTTCGGGTTGCTCATGGGGCTCCTTTCGCTACTCGGTGGCGTGTTGACCGGCCGGTGCACGTGCCACTGGTGAGCAGATCCGCAAGGGTCCCCAAAAATACAACCGATCTTCTACTGGCCCCAAAAATACACGCAATCAAAGGCCTGTGTGCGCGAGGCGTTGTGCTACAAAGGGGCTGGCGGGCCATCTGGGCCTCGCCGCCGATGCGCGCGTGAGCCGGAGCTGCCATGAGCTCGCCCCTTCGACACGGGACAGCCGCCCCGGCAGGGCGGCTGTACGTAGACGAACGTGGGGTGTGGTGTAAGGTCTTGCGGTACACGCGGGGGTGTCGCCCCCTGCGCAGGGGGCGTGCGTCGCCGCGAGCCGCGACCGAAGTGCCAGGGCGCAGGCGACGGGGCTAGCTGGCGCGGTCCATGCGGGCGATCCAGCGCTGGGGATCGCGAATCTCCTCCAGGGAGGGGAGGTGCTCGGCGCGCTCCCAGACGCGAGCGGCAAACGCGGAGCCCCGGGCGGCGGTGACGGCATTGACGAAGGCCTCGCCCTGCTGGTACTGGGCGAGCTTAAGGTCCATGCCGGTGATGCGGTTGAAGAGCTGCTCGACGAGGGTGCGGCTCGATTGGCGCTGGGCCACGCGCTGCTCGATCTGGTCGAAGCTGGGGAGGAGGCGCCGGCCGACGACGTTCATCACGTGGTTGCCGTAGCCCTCAACGAGCGACATGAGCGCCTGGAGCTGGTCGAAGATCCGGCGCTGCTCAGGGGTCAGCACCAGCTCGATCCAGTGGCGGCCGCTGCCCCAGCCCTGGGCGAGGCGAAGGAGCATCTGAGGGAGACTGCTGCCGAGGCTTTCGAGCTGGGTGTTGAGCTGGTCGAAGTACTGCTGGAGCAGACCACGGAAGTGCTGGCGAACCCAGGGGTAGGCCTCGAACTCAAAGGCGTGGGTGGCCTCGTGGAGCGCGATCCAGAGGCGGAAGTCCTCATCATTGAGGCCGAGCTGGCCCTGAACGCGGGCGATATTGGGCTCAACGAAGTAGAGCGCGCCACGGGTGGCCGGGTCGGGCGAGAGCAGGCTCAGGTCGTACTGGCCGAGCACGCGGCGGGCGAGGTAGCCAAGCAGCACCCCGAGCTGAGCGCCGAGGAACCTGCCATTGAGCTCACCGAGCAGGAGCGCGGCCGCGCCGCGACCGCCGCCATTGCGCTCATAGAGCTCCTCGATCGGGCGAAAGAGCTGCTCGAACGAGGTGAAGTTGGCCTCAAGCCACTCGCGCCGATCGTGCACATAGACGCGGCTGATAGGCTGGGGGAGCTGGACGCCGAGGTACTCGGCGATGAGCGGCTCACTCTGCTTGACGAGGCGCAGATACTGCTCGTGGCGGTAGGCGCGCTCGCCGACCGGGGCCTGCTCCCACTGAGAGACGCGCATCGCCACGGCGCGGGCCTGAGCCCAGTCGATCAGGCGGGTAGGGGTGCGCGCCTCGCTGCGGGCGCGGCTCTCGATATAGTAGCGCGCCGCGGCGCCCGCCACGACCCCGACGAGCAGGATCGTCCCGAGCCGGCGCAGGTCATCACCTGGTTTTGCCACTGGCGTGTTCCTTTCTGCGGGTGGCAGGGTAATAGAGGGAGTGTAGCACGGGGGGGGATCGTTTGTCCAACGGGGCGAGAGGCCCGAGTGCGGCGTGGGCAAGTCGGGTGGGGGAGGTTTGGGGCAGGCGGCGCGTCGCCCATCGGGATAGCTGCGGTGCAAGCGCGACGGCGGCAACAGCGAGTGCTGCGCCGCCGTCGTCATGGGCATTGGGGCCAGTCTGGCCAGTGCTAACGACTAGAAGGCCACCAGCACAGGGCGCGGGTCGTCCACACGTAGCACCGACTCCTGGTCGAACTGGTTGGTGTACAGTTGGCGAATCTCCTCAACCAGTGCGCTGGCCTCTGCCCGGTCCTCATACGGGTAGAAGAGGACGAGCACGTAGCTGGTCTCCTCGACAATCGTACCGTCGGCCTCGCGAAACTGGCCACGGCCGGTGAGCAACGTCAGCCCGTCGGGGAAGCGGGGGGTGATCTCCGCATCGAGGAAGCGCGCGAACTCACGCCGCGAAACGTCAGGGCCAGGGCGCTCGCTACCGAAGTAGAGCTCGGTGCGGGCGAACAGCTGTGCGTCCACTCCGGGGATGGTGGACTGCGCTTCGGGGAAAGCTGGTACAGCCGTGGCAACAGCGGTTGGCGCGGCCTGGGCTTCGGCGCGCTCAGCTCCGCCGAGGGTCAGGCCGCTGAAAAGCAACGTCAGGACGGCGCCAATACTGACGACAGTGGCGGCTACGAAGGTGAGCGTCGTACGTGTGCCCTGCATAGTGGTCGGTCTCCTTTAGCTCTGGTGAATAGCGCTGTAGGCCGGTTAGCAGCGCGAAGCGCTGCCCGAGTGGTCCCTCGCTCCAGGCGATGAACCAGCGCAAGCCTACTCGGGGGAGCCTGACAAATGATCGACACACAGACCAGCCGTTGGCCGCCGGCTGTCGATTGTTTGTCGACCAGGCCCGGCCTCCGGGAGCTGGCCGCCAATGATCCCTCTGGCCATCGGTCGCCGGCCCGATCTTTCATGCGCAAAGGTGTGCTAGAATCGAGGCTCACTCCCTCATGAGAAGGAACACGCCCCTATGCAGCGCAACGGATCGCTCGGTGCCGACGCGATCATCGTGGCGGGCCTGAGCAAGACCTACCAGGTGCCGGAGCGCGAGGGCGGGCTGGGCGCCGCGCTGCGCAGCATTGTGCGGCGCCAGTACCGCGCGGTGCAGGCGGTGAAGCAGATCGACTTCACCATCGCCAGTGGCGAGGTGGTCGGCTTTCTCGGCCCTAACGGCGCCGGCAAGACCACCACGCTCAAGATGCTCGCCGGCCTGCTGCACCCCTCGGGCGGCAGCGCCAGTGTGCTCGGCTTCACCCCCTGGGAGCGACGCCCCGACTACCTGCGCCGGATGACGCTGGTGATGGGCCAGCGCAACCGGCTCTCGTGGGACATTCCCGCCGCCGACTCGTTTCTGCTCAACCAGGCGATCTACCGCATCCCGGACGACGAGTACAGGGCCACGCTCGCCGAGTTGGACGAGTTGCTGGAGCTGGCGCCGATCATCCGGAAGCCGGTGCGCAACCTATCGCTCGGCGAGCGCATGAAATGCGAACTGGCCGCCGCGCTGCTGCACCGCCCACGGGTACTCTTCCTCGACGAGCCGACGATCGGCCTCGACATCACCGCGCAGGCTCGCATCCGCGGCTTTCTGCAGGAGTACAACCGCCGCACCGGGGCCACCATCCTGCTCACCAGCCACTACATGGCCGACGTGACGGCCCTGTGCGAGCGGATCATCATGATCCATCACGGAGTGCTCAAATACGACGGCGGCCTCGCCGAGCTGTCGCGGCGCATCGCGCCCTTCAAGCTGATCGGCGTAGCGCTACGCGACGGAGCCAGTGTCGATTTGCTGCGCTACGGTACACCGGTGGCCGGCGAGAACGGCGATGGCAAGCGCCTGGTGCAGGTACCTGCCAACGAGGTTGCGGCGATCACCGCCCGCATGCTCTCCGAGCTGCCCGTGCAGGACCTGACGATCGAAGATCCGCCGATCGAGGACGTGATCGAGCGGGACTTTCACGAGGAGTAGCGCATGCTGCGGATCTACCGGCGCTTCTGGCAGGTGAACTGGGCGGAGCAGTGGCAATACCGCGCCAACATGATCATGTACCTGCTGTACTGGCTGGTCTCGCCCGTGGTGTACCTCGCGGTCTGGAGCGCCGTTGCCAGCGAGCGGGGCAGCGTGGGCGGCCTGACGGCCAACGACTTCATCACCTACTACCTGGTGCTGCTCCTGGTGGACACGCTGACAAGCGATATTACTATTTACCTGCTGGCGTTTCGCATCCAGGATGGGACGCTCTCGGGCGAGCTGTTGCGGCCGGTGCATCCCATCCTGACTAACATTCTCATGAACAACCTGGCCTTCAAGGCCCTCACCTTCGCGGTGCTCGTGCCGATCTGGATCGGCCTGTGCCTCGCGTTTCGGCCCGACTTCAGCGGCGTGACGGCCGGCACACTGCTGCTGGCGGTGCCAGCGATCGCGCTGGGCTTCGCGATCGCCTTTCTGCTAGGCGCGACGATCACCTGCATCGCGTTCTGGACCACACGCGTCTACGCGCTGAACGAGTTCTACTCCGGGCTGATCCTGCTCTTCTCGGGGCAGTTCGTGCCGCTGGAACTCATGCCGGGACCGATCCAGCAGGTGGTACTCTACCTACCGTTCCAGCTCATGAAATACGGACCCGTGCAGCTCATCCTCGGCCGGCTCACCCCCGAGGAGATCGCGCGCAATACTGCGCTGAGCCTCTTCTGGCTGGCCGTAGCGGCGCTGCTGTTCCGCTGGGTGTGGCGCAATGGCACGAGGCGGTTTTCCGCCGTGGGGGCGTAAGGCACGGCGGGCTAAGGGTGGGGAGCCGATGGGGATCTTCAAACTGCTCACGACCCTGCTGAAGCTCAACATCCAGCAGGAACTGGCGTACCGGGCGGACACGCTCATCAACATCGCGCTGAGCCTGATGTGGCTTGGCTGGGAGCTGCTGAGCCTGACGATTATCTTCAGCAACACCGACCGGCTGGGCGGGTGGGGGCCAGGCGAACTGCTGGCGCTGCTGGGGGTCTGGCGGCTCGTGAACACGCTACTGGCGGCGATCATCTGGCCGAACACCGAGCGCTTCAACGCCAGTGTACGCGACGGCTCACTGGACTACACGCTGCTGATGCCGGTGAACAGCCTGATCCTGGTAAGCCTGACGCGGATCGTCATCTGGCGCGCCTGGGATATCGTTCTCGCGGTGGGCCTGATCGTCTGGGGCCTCGGGCTGAGCGGCGCGGGTGTTGCGCCGCTGAACCTGCTGAGCTTTCTTGCGCTGGTCGTCACCGGAGTGTTCGTGATCTACAGCCTGTGGATTGTGCTGATCGCCTGCACCTTCTGGTTCGTAAAGTTCGACAACAACGTGATATTCTGCAGGCCTTGATGGACGCCGGCCGCTACCCGGCGACGGTCTACCCACTTTGGCTACGGCTGCTGATCACCTTCGTGATCCCGATCGCGGTAGCCACCACCGTGCCGCTCCAGGCGCTGCGCGGCGACCTGGCCTGGTGGCAGATCCTGCTGTTCCTCGGCGTGGGACTGGCCAGCCTGTGGGTGGCGCTGCTGGTGTGGCGCGCGGGTGTGAAGCGCTACAGTGGGGCGAGCAGCTGAGGGGCGTACTGGTGGATTTCTGGTCTGGCCTGCACGACGAGACGCCCACCCCGTGCTGGCGGATTTCTTGACACCCCCAGGGCGCTATGGTATACTCCACCGCGTTGTGAGGGCGTATAGCTCAGCTGGTTAGAGCGCGATCCTGATAAGATCGAGGTCGGTGGTTCGAGTCCACCTACGCCCACCAGGAAGTGCAGAATGCAGAATATAACATTCTGCGTTCTGCATTGTTCATTCGTACGGGGCGATAGCTTAGCTGGGAGAGCGCCTGCTTTGCAAGCAGGAGGTCCGGGGTTCGAATCCCCGTCGCTCCACCACACTGGGACGCGGAATCTCGCAAGAGGTTCCGCGTCCTTTTTGCTCGTTTTTGGGGGTGAGTACCATTCTGAGTACCATTTGCGTACCAGGCGCTCCAGACCATCACTGTCCCCTCCGGTCTCGCTCTGCCTCCACGCACTCATGTACATCGTACGTATGACGCCTACCGCGCTACCGTGGTCCGTCGCCGGCAACGACCTCGCGTACGACATCGAGGAAGCGTCTGACCGGCGGCGTGAGCTGGTCCAGCGACCAGACCACCCGCAGGCTGCTCGTGAGCGCCGGCAGTGGCACGAAGCGCACGCCCTCACGGCCCAGCACCTTGTAGGAGTGGGCCAGCACGCTCACGCCAAGGCCGGCGGCAACCATGCCCAGGATCGCCGAGGCGTCCACGAGGTGCAGGGCGATCCGTGGGCTGAAGCCGGCCTGCCGACAGGCCGACAGCAGCGTGTCGTAGCTCTCGGCCGCCTCGGCCCGCGGCCAGAGGATGAATGCCTCGTCTGCCAGTGCGCTCAGCTCCAGGGTGGCGGCGCCCGCGAGCCGATGGTCGGCCGGCAGAACCGCAGCAAGGGGCTCGCACAGCACGACCTCTGACAGCAAGGCAGGGTCGCCAGGCGCCGCACGCACGAAGCCAACGTCCAATTCGCCTTCGGCCAGACGCCGCAGCTGCTCGCCATCCAGCAGCCCCTCCAGGTCCAGCGTCACGGTGGGGTAACGCGCCCGAAACACCGCCACGGCGGGCGGCAGCACCGAGTTGCAGGCTGAGGCGAGAAAGCCCACCCGCACGCGCCCAACCTCGCCCCGCCCTGCCCGGTGGGCCGCCTCCACCGCCCGCTCGGCTTGGGCGAGCGCCCGTCGCGCCTCGACCAGCAGCGCCGCCCCCGCATCGCTCAGACGTACGCTGCGGCTCGTCCGCACCAGCAGCGGCACACCCAGCTGCGCCTCCAGCTCGGCAATCTGCCGGCTGAGGGCGGGTTGGGTTACCAGCATCCGCTCGGCGGCCCGCCCAAAGTGTAGCTCCTCGGCCACCGCGACAAAGTAGCGTAGCACCCGCAGCTCAGGAACCATTACCCCTGCTTATCGATCAGTTCGGAGAAAGCCTTGGACAGTATACATCGGCTGGCGCATACTCTCAACAGGCAAGGAGCGAGCGATACACAGGAGCGCACGATGACCACGATGCAGCGACAGCTCGGGGCGGCCGGCCCGCTGGTCTCCCCGCTCGGATACGGTGCCATGGTGCTGGAGGGCTACTACGGGGCGAGCGACGATGCGGCTAGCGTCGCCACCATCAGGGCGGCGGTCGAGCAGGGCGTGACGCTGATCGACACCGCCGACGCCTACGGCAACGGCCACAACGAGCGCCTGGTGGGCGAGGCGCTGCGCGGCACGGCTCGCGCGGGCGTCATCCTGGCGACCAAGTTCGGCATCGTCTTCGATGGCACGCCGGCCACTGAGCTGCCCACCGGCTGGGGCTACAGCCTGCGGATCAACGGCCGCCCCGAGTACGTGCGCAAGAGTTTGGAGCGCAGCCTGCACACGCTGGGTGTGGACGTGATCGACCTCTGGTATGTCCACTACCCCGATCCGGCGGTGCCGATCGAGGAGACCGTGGGCGCGATGGCCGAGGCGGTGCGGGCGGGCACGGTGCGCTACCTCGGTTTGAGCAACGTTTCCGCCGAGCAAGTACGCCGCGCCCACGCGGTCCACCCGCTCGCCGCGGTGCAGAACGAGTACTCGCTCTGGCGCCGTGAGGCCGAGGAGCAGCTGCTGCCTACACTGCGCGAGCTCCAGATCGGCTTTGTGCCCTGGTCGCCGCTGGGCGCGGGCTTTCTCGCTGGCACAACCAGCGTGAGCGCGGACGATTTCCGCGCCAACAACCCGCGCTTCACCGGCGAGAACCAGCGCCAGAACGCCGACCGCTTTGCACCCCTCCACGCGATTGCTGCCGAGCTGGGCGTGAGCTCGGCCCAGCTGGCCCTGGCCTGGGTGCTGCACCAGGGCGACAGCATCGTGCCCATCCCCGGCACGCGCAAGCCCGAGCGGATCGCCGAGAACCTGGCGGCGGCCGATGTCCGGCTCTCGCCCGCCATCCTTGCACGCATCGAGGCGGTGGCGCCGCGCGGCGCCGCCGTGGGCGGGACGCTGATCGAGAGCTGAGGGCCGACGCGGGCCAGAAAGGAGCAAGCCGTGGCAGGACAGCGCGATGGGACGAGCGGCAGGCTGCCGCAGGTGGCCTTGGTGACGGGCGCAAACCGCGGGATTGGGCGGGCGATCGCAGCGGGGCTGGCCGAGCGGGGGCGTGACGGCCGAACTGCACCGCCAGAAGTGGGCGGTCAACCACAAGCGCGGGCTGCGCGTGATGCGGGTCGAGGCCCTGCGCTGCCACCTCCAGTGGAGCTGGGTGACGACAACCGACTCGGGGCACGGGCTGCGGACCTATCCCAACCTGCTCGGTGGGGTAGAGCTGAGCCGACCAAACCAGGCCTGGGTCGGCGACATCACGTACGTGCGCCTGCCAACCTGCTTCATCTACCTGGCCTGCGTGCTGGACGCCTGGTCCCGCCGCTGGGGAGGCTGGCAGCTCTCGCGCACCATCGATACCCAGCTCACCCTGGCGGCGCTCAACCATGCCATCAGCCTGCGCCGGCCGGAGCCCGGGCTGATCCACCACTCGGACCGTGGCGTCCAGTACGCCTCGACCGCCTACGTCGAGCGCCTGAGCGAGATCGGCGCCCCAATCAGCATGTCGGCCAGGGGCCATCCTTACGACAACGCAAAAGCCGAGAGCTTCTTCCAGACACTCAAGCGCGAGGAGGTCTACCTCAACCAGTACGAGACGTTTGCTGAGGCCGAGGCCCAGATTGGCCGCTTCATCGACGACGTGTACCATCTCAAGCGGCTCCACTCCAGCCTCGGCTATCTGCCGCCAGTGGAGTACGAAAGCCTTTACAACGCGGCCGAGGAGCACCCGTCATCCGTGATCCGGTAGATTGGGTGCAGTCCAGGCGCGTTCGGCGCGAGCTTGTCAAGACGCTGCGGAAGCAGCAGGTCAGCCTGACGAGCCAGGAGCGGCAAGCAGGGAGAGCAGCAGCCAAGCCCGGCGTGTGTGCAAAGAGCCGGGCCGAACGAGCGCATCATCGGCGGTGGGCTGCTGCTCCTGTTGCTGGTGCGACTCTTTGGCGGTTGAGTGTGCCGATCAGCCGGCGGGCAACAGCCAGGTGAGCGCCAATGCCAGCACACCGCCGAGGGCCGCGTACAGCAGGCAGGCGAGCAGTGTGCGCCGCAGCACTGGCCCAACCTCGCCGCTCAGCCCCACCGTCGCCCCGCCGGCGATGATGTTGTGCGGGCAAATGATGTTGCCCACCGCCGCCCCAAAGCCCTGCGCGGCGACGATTATCAGCACGGGCAAGCCTATATCTTCCGTCGTCACGCGCTGAAAGTCGGTGAACAGAATATTTGAGGCTGTGGCCGAGCCGGTCACAAAAGTGCCGAGCACGCCGATGAAGGGCGCCACCAGCGGCCACGCCCCGCCCACGCCCACGGCGGTCGCCTGCGCCAGGGTGTCGATCATGCCGGCCTGCACCAATACCCGCGACAGGCCGAGCATTGCAATCAGCGCCATGGCGACCCCGCCGAGCTGCCGTGCCGCGGCGCCCAAGGCAGCCCAAACCGCGTTCGCTGGCGGTTGCTGCCAGAGGGCGCCAAGGGCGAAGCTGAGCAGCAGCATCGTCCCAGGGTGGTAGAGCGGCTGGAACGAGCCCTGGAACGTATCATGCCAGCTCCAGGCAAGCTCCACGGCCACCAGGGCGTTGCGCAGCGGCCCGATCAGGCGCGTGGCGAGCACCAGGCCAATCAGTGCCAGGTAGGGTGCCGCGGCGCGGGCCAGCGCTTTGCCGTCGATTGTACCGCCACTTGAGGCGCCCCGCAGCCGCA
Organism: Chloroflexi bacterium OHK40; assembly: GCA_004367505.1. Classification (GTDB taxonomy): domain Bacteria; phylum Chloroflexota; class Chloroflexia; order Chloroflexales; family Chloroflexaceae; genus OHK40. The sequence goes on from SFCB01000179.1 coordinate 64,481, forward strand.
ACAGGGCCACGAAGCCCAACCCGCCAGTAAGTGCCCCGCCGAGGGTCGGCAGCTCCGGCCCGACAAACCAGGCGATGGCGAGCATCGGCGCCAGGAACAGCACCGCCGCCGCGAGCATGGTGCCCCCGATCGGTCGTTCGTTTTTGACACTCGTCAGCTCGCCCCTGATCACGCCGACGGTGAAGAGCAGCATGATCCAGCCGAGCAGGGCGTGGAACAGGCCGGTGGTGCGGGCGAGCTCCAGCGGGGCCAGGCCCGTAGCGGCTACTTGTGGTAGCACCGGGGTACCCACCGCCCCGAACGAGACGCCCACGGCGTGGCCGAGTAGCGCCGCCGACAGCGCTGCGACCGGGGAGAGGCCGAGGCCGGTCAGCAGTGGTGCAGCCAGGGCGATGGTAGTACCGAAGCCCGCCGCGCCCTCGATAAACAGGGCGAAGAACCAGGCCACGATCGCCGCCGCCAGCCGCGGGTCGGGCGTGAGCTGGCCGAGCACGCCGCGTAGCACCTCGATGCCGCCGGTGCGTGTCTGGAGTTGGTGAATGGCCAGGGCGGGAAAGATGATCCAGAGGATGGTCGCAGCGGTGAATAGCGCCTCGGCCAGGGCACCCGCCGTGGCGGTGGGCGGCCCAAGCTCGCCGTATGCGGTGCCAGTCCTGGCAAAGACGAGCCAGGCCTGGGCCAGGGCGACGACGAGGCCGGCGGCGCCTGCGCGCGCCGCCGGCCAGCCAAGTCCGAGCATCAGGCCCAGGATCAGCACGATCGGCAGCGCGGCCAGGATCGGATCAAGCATCAAGCGTCCTCATGCTCACACGGGCGTGCGCGGCGCCGGGCGTTGGGCGCTTCGCCCGCGCGTCAGCAGCGTATACAGCTCCATCACCATTAGCACGTTCGCTGCGAGCAGGAGCAGCCCGCCGGACTGGGCCGGCGTCACCGGGGCGACGCCCAGGAGCGACTGCATGAACGGCAGCTGCATCGCCAGCAGGTACAGGCCGAGTGCCGCCACCACACCCATGGTGAGCACGCGGTTGCTGCGCAGCGACACGCAGAAGGCCGACCGATCATCGGAGTGGCAGTTGAAGACGTGGTAGTTCTGGAACAGCACCATCAGCGGCAGTACCAGGTTGCGCGCCGCGTTCTCCGCCCAGCCGGCGCCGAGCAGATAGTACCACAGCCCGAAGCCGAGCAGCTCCATCGTCGCACCCGCCAGCGCCGCCTGCTCCAGCATATTGAGGTTACGATGGCGCCAAATCAGCAGGGCCTGGAGCGTTTCGAGGAAGGTGACGACAAGCCGACCGTCGAGCTGCTGGTCAAGCGAGCGGAGCCGGGGGGCAACTGATCACCAGTGATGCCCATACACGTCCGCCGCTGTCTGCCCACGTCCGTATCAGTCCATAAAGCGTTTACTCTTCTTTGTTACGTAGGTGAGAGGGTGGGATGCTGTGGATGATGGTAAATACCCCTTCGCCCCCCGCAGGCGTTCAGCGAGCCGCTGGCCGACCTGCAAAGCTTCCTGGCGCCGCTCCCGGTGCATTTTCAGCGTAGCGAAAGCCGCCACGCTGAGGATAGTGTCCGTGAGCGGATTGACCGAACTCACGCCAGTGTCAGAGCCTCAAGGGTCTCAGCCACGGCTTGCGCCGGGTTCAGGGCGTGCCCGGCAGCCTCGCTAGCCGCCCAGTCTTCGGCCGTGCATATCGCTTTTGCCAGCGCAAGGGTGCGCCCGTAGACTCGCTGGTCGAGCTGACCACGGTGCGCGCTGGTCGCCTCGCGGAGGGCCTCGGCAGCGCCCAGGAGCCGAGCCGCCGGTAGGGCCTGCCCACGGCCAACCAGCACCGCCGCTAGCCCTTCAAGCCCCGTCGCCAGCAGTGTCAGCGGTGGCGCCTCGCGCATCAGCGCGAGCCCTTCTTTATAGCGGGCTGCGGCGCTACCGAGATCGCCCTGCTCGAGGTGGGCCATCCCCATGTTGAACAGCGCCCGCACCACGCCGAAGTGCATGCCCTGCTGCCGCAGGAGGATGAGCGCCTCTTCGAGGGCGGCCAGCGCGCGGGACGTGTCACCCTGCACGAGCCGCAGGTCGCCGAGAGCATAGAGCGACCAGGCCAGCCCCATCGCATCGTTGCTCGCCTGGCAGAGGGCGAGGCTCGCTTCGATCAGCTGCTCGGCGAGGGCTCCCTCGTTGCGCAGCCGGTGGACTAAGGCGCGGCTGCGCAGCGACCACGCCAGGCCGTGGTTGTCGCCGACGGCGCGATAGGCCGCCTCACCGCGCTCGAAGTACGCCAAAGCCCGGTCGTACGCTCCCATGCTTAACGCCACGTAGCCCGCCGTGACCAGCACTTTCGCCTCCACGGCATCGAGCCCTGGAACCTGTTGTGGGCGCGGCAGCGCGAGTGCCCTCTCAAGCCAGCTTTGGGCCTCGTGTAGCTCCGAGCAGGAGGTCCAGAAGGAGAATAGCGCGCCGTTCAGCCGCAGGGCCAGGGCGGCGTCACCGCTATCAAGCGCCCAGCGCAGCGCGGCGCGGATGTTTGCCCGCGCTGCCACCAGCCGGCGCAGCAGCGGCCACTCCTCAGCGCGGTCCCAGACGCGCTCGGCGGCCTCAGCCATTGCCAGGTAGTACGCCGCGTGCCGCGCCTGCATCATCTCGGCCTCGCCGCTCGCCGCAAGCTGCTCACGCGCATAGGTCTGCACGCTCTCGAGCATGACGAAGCGTGAGCGCCCGTCGTCGCCCTCGACGCGCTGCAGCAGGCTACTCGCCACAAGCGCCGCGACCCCATCGACGGCGTGCTGGCCGGTGGGGCCATCGCTCCAGCACACCGCCTGGATGGCCTCGAGGGTGCAGCCGCCGGCGAAGACGCTGAGGCGCCGCAGGAGTTGCTGCTCCGCCGGGGCCAGCAGCCTGTAGCTCCAGCCGATAGCGTGGCGCAGCGAAAGGTGACGCTCGGGCACATCGCGCGCCCGGCTGGTCAGCAAGGTGAAGCGGTCATCAAGCTGGGCGAGCAGTTCGGTCGGTGTGAACAGGTTCGTGCGGGCGGCCGTTAGCTCGAGGGCCAGCGGAAGGCCATCGAGGCGCCGACAGATCTCGCCGACCACGGTCGCGGTCGTATCGGAGAGCGCGAAGGTGGGGCTCACCGCGCGGGCCCGGCGTACAAAGAGGTCGATCGCCGGGAAGCGCGCCTGGAGGTTGGCGGCCGACTGCGCCGGGTGGCCGAGATCGGCGCTTCCGGGGGCCAGTAGCGGCAGCACGGTGAAGCGGTACTCGCCGGAGATTTCCAGGGCGACCCGGCTGGTCACCAGCAGCTTCAGCCGCTGCGCCACCCCCAGAAGCTGGACTAGCTGCGGCGCCGCCGGCAGCAGATGCTCGACGTCGTTGAGCACGAGCAGGAGCTGCCGCGGCCCCAGGTAGCGCTCGATCTGCTCGCCCTGTACGAGCCCCTGGCCGGCCACCGTGGGCAGGGCCTGGGCGATCGTGGTCAGGACCAGGTCGGGGTCGCTGATGGCCCCGAGATCGACCAGGGCCGCCCCATCGGCGAAGTGCTCCTGTAGCCGGACGGCCAACTCGCGGGCGAGACGCGACTTGCCAACCCCCGGTGCGCCTGTGAGGGTCAGGAGGCGCACCTCGGGGCGCGCGAGGATGGCCGCGAGCTCGTCGAGCTCCTGGGTGCGGCCCACAAGCTCGGTCGTGGCCGGTTTGAGCCTGGCCAGCCTGGCCGTGACTGGACCAGGGGGGGACAAGCGCGCGACGGGCAGTTCGCCCCGGGCAGCGCGTACAAAGGTCTCGCGCTCCTCGGCGGGAATGGCCAGTTGATTGGCAAGCAGTTCAGCGACCTGGCGCGAGGGCCGGCGCTCATCCTCCTCGATCTTGCGCAGGGTGATCACAGCGCAGCCGATGCGCGCGGCCAGTTCGGTGCGCTGCAGGTGGAGACTCTGCCGCCGGCGTATCAGCCACCGACCGAATGAGGCATCGTCGTGCTCCATAACGTGCCCCCTTGCACGCTCGTGACCGACCCGTCACAAGCAAGCGCCAATCTGTGCTCAAGGATGTGGTGATTGTACCACGGGCTCTTTGCAGCAGGCCGCTCCGACCTTCGCCCTGCTCTTAGCCCGAGCGGTATCCCTTTCTGTATCCCTCGTTCGGCGAGGGTGATACCACGGTGCAGGGTGCTCATGGTTTGATAGACCCACATCAGTGAGGCGAACCGAAGGTGTAAGGAAGCGCAAGAGCCCAGGTCTTCAGCGACATGGGGCAGCCAGAAGGAGGACCGCGATGAGCGAAGCAGCATCCATCTCCGGAGCGATGGCGCAAGAAGCTGGCGAGGCGAGCCGCAAGGGGCGCTGGCGCTCGCTGTCGGCGATGGCCGTGGCCTTTGTGAGCGACAACACCGAGAGCGGGCTGGTCAACACCCTGTTCCCGGTGATCCGTCAGGCCCTCGGCCTCGGCCTCGACGCCCTCGGCTTGCTCACTAGCATCAGCCGCTTTGCCCGTATGATCTTCGGCCCCCTCTGGTCGATGGCCGCCGACAAGTACGGCCGCAAGCGTGTGCTCTTCATCGTCACCGGTCTGTGGGGGGTGTGGACCGCCGCCGCCGGCTTCGCCCAGGACTTCACCCAACTGCTCATCCTCTACTCGATCGGCGTGATCGGCACGGTCGCGGGCGAACCGATCTCCAACGGCCTGCTGGCCGACCTCTTCGAGGAGGAGGAGCGCGGCAAGGCCTACGGCGCCATCCGCTCGATCGGCTCTGCGGGTGGCCTCATTCTGACTCCGCTGATCGGCCAGCTCGCCCGCGTCGAGGACGGCTGGCGCTACGGCATGTACATCATGGGCGCCCTGAGCCTGATCTCGGGCATCCTCATCCTGCTCTTCGTCAAAGAGCCCAAGCAGCGCACCATGAGCGAGGGCGCCGAGTTGGCCCGGTTCCGGCTGCGCGACGTGGTCACGCTGTTCAAGACGCCCTCCTTCCTGCTGCTGGCCGGCATGCTGCCCTTTGTCACCAGCCTGGTCCTGTTCGCCTTCTTCGTCACCTACTTCGTCGACGTGCGCGGCTGGGAGACGGCCAATGCGGCGATCCTCTTCACGGTCTTCATGGCCGGCTTCACCGTCAGTTCGTTCCTGGGCGGCTTCCTGGGCGACCGCTTCGACAAGCGCTTCGGCTCCAACGGCCGCGTGATGCTGATGCAGCTCTACCTGGTGGCCTTCGCCGCGATGTCCTACCTGACGCTCCAGATCGACTGGGGTCGAGGGGGCGTGGTCTACGTGATCGTGTTCCTCTTCGGCCTGATCGGCTCGATCGGCTTCTCGGGCGTGGTGCTGCCGATGGTCTCGGCGATCGTACCACCCGAACTCTCGGCGACGGCCTTCGCCCTGCTCTTCTCGCTCATCCAGGGCCTGATCTCCGCGCTGCTCTCGCTGGCGCTGGGGAACCTGGCCCAGACCTTCGGCCTGTCCACAGTGATGTTCTGGATGGTGACCGTGCCTTATCTGATCAACGCCGTCTACTGGTTCCTGTTCTACCGCTTCTACCCGCGCGATGTGGCCGCCCAGCAGGCCCGCGCCGTGGCACAGTGAGCCGGGAGACCTGAGACAAGGAGCATAGGATGCTTTACCCGATACAGAACGAGGTACGAAATCGGCTCGACCTCTCGGGAATCTGGGACTTCCGGCCCGACCCCGATGGGTTTGGCGAACAGGACGGGTGGTTCAACGGCCTCGAGGCGGCGCGACCGATCGCGATGCCGGGCAGCTGGAACGAGCAGTACGAGGACCTGTTCAACTACCTCGGTCTGGCCTGGTACGTGCGCAAGACCTTTGTCCCGGCGAGCTGGCAGGGCGAGCGCGTGTTCCTCCGCGTCGGCTCGGCCAACTACCAGGCCACGGTCTACGTCAACGGCGAGCGAGCCGGCAGCCACGAGGGCGGCCACCTGCCCTTCGCCTTCGATATCACTGGCCTGCTCCGCTGGGACGCCGAGAACACGATCGCCATCAGCGTCGAGAACGAGCTCAAGCCTACCCGCGTCCCTTCCGGCAATATAAAGTCGGCGATCGGCGCCTTTGCCAGCTACCCGCGCACCACCTTCGACTTCTTCCCCTTCGCCGGTCTGCACCGCCCGGTAGTGCTCTACAGCGTGCCGCAGGTCGCCATCGACGACCTCACGGTGGTCACGACCGTCGACGGTGCGGACGGCGTGGTGCGCGTGACCGCCCGGCTGAGCGAGCCGGCAACAACGGGCGGCAGCCTCACGCTCAGCGGCGGGGCCACGGCGCTCCGGGCTGAGCTGGCGTTCGAGGACGGCGTGGCCACTGCCGAGGTGCGCGTGCCTGGCGCTCGCCTCTGGTCGGATAAGGACCCCTACCTCTACGACCTGACCGTGCAGACGGCGGACGACCGCTACACGCTCAAGGTCGGCATCCGGACGATCGCCGTGGAGGGCGGCCGAATTCTACTCAACGGCAAGCCGGTGCAGCTGAATGGCTTCGGCCGCCACGAGGACTTCATCGCCAGCGGCAAGGGGCTGAACTTGCCCTTGATGGTTAAGGACTACGCCCTGATGCGCTGGACGGGCGCCAACAGCTACCGCACCTCGCACTACCCCTACAGCGAGGAGGAGATGCAACTGGCCGACCGCGAGGGCTTCCTGATCATTGACGAGATCCCCGCCGTCAGCCTGCAGTTCGACACCGCAGAGAACATCGCCGAGCGGCTGCGCGTCTGCCTCCAGCAGATCGATGAGCTGATCGCCCGCGACAAGAACCACCCCAGCGTGGTGATGTGGTGCGTCGCCAACGAGCCAATGCCGAGGACGCTCGACCTGGCGGGGGCGGGGGATTCGGGCGGCGAGGACACGGGCGAGGCGGAGGGCAAGGCCATGCTCGAGACGCTGCTGGCCCGCGCTCGCGAGCTCGACCCAACCCGGCTCGTGACCATCGTCACCCTGATGGGTGGCCCCCAGTCGTGGATGGAGCAGTGCGACGTGATCTGCATGAACCGCTACTGGGGCTGGTATGTCCTGGGCGGCGAGCTGGACAAGGCCAGGGCGGCGCTGGAGGGCGAGCTCGACCAGGTCTGGGCGAAGTTCGGCCGGCCGATCATCATGACCGAGTTCGGCGCCGACACCATGGCGGGGATGCACGGCCATCCTAGCGTGATGTGGACCGAGGAGTACCAGGCCGACTACATCCGAATGCACCTGGAGACGGCGGCCGCCCGCGACTTCGTCGCCGGCATGCAGGTCTGGAACTTCGCCGACTTCGCGGCGGTGCAGAGCATCATGCGCGTGGGCGGGCTGAACATGAAGGGTGTCTTCACCCGCACGCGCCAGCCCAAGATGGCCGCCCACGTCCTGCGCGAGTTCTGGGTGCGCTAGGAGTGTAGGCAAAGGTACAGGGACTTGGGTACAGGAGACAGGGCGGCGGCAGCAGCAAGCCCTGGATGTGCCAAAACGGTCAAGCGGCCCGAAACCTTGCCTTAGCACGAAGGACGATGGGGGAACTCAACCAGGTTCCCCCTCGCTGAAGGGGAAAACGACAATGGCTGCGATCACGATCTCACGGCAGTACGGGAGCGGTGGGCGCGAGGTGGCCGGGTTGCTGTGCGAGCGGCTGGGCTACCGCTACTTCGACAAGGAGCTGATGGCCCAACTTGGCGACGAGCTCGGCCTCACACCCGCGCAGCTCGTCGACCTGCCCGACCACCGCCACCGGACCCAGAGCCTGATCGAACGGCTATTCGCCTCGGCGATCAACCCGCTCGGCGACCCCAGCGGCTGGACCCTGCCGGCCCGGCTCGAGGCCCAGCAGCGGATCACGGTGCAGACCTTCCAGAGCCTGATCCAGGCAGCCCACGAGCGCGGCAACGTGGTGGTGATGGGCCGCGGCGGGCAGATGGTGCTGCGCGATGCCCCTGACGTGCTCCATGTCCGGCTGGTGGCCCCAGTCGAGCAGCGCGTCGCACGAGTGCAACGCCGCGAGGAGCTAAGCGAGGACGAGGCCCGCACCCGCATCGTCGAGCGCGACGAAGCATCACTGGACTATCTGAAGCGCTATTATGACTGCGATCCCGACGAGCCCCTGCTCTACCACCTCGTCATCAATCTGGGAAAGCTCACCACGGTCGACGCGTGCGATCTGATCATCAAGGCCCTGGACGCTCTCGCGGCTCCCGCCACGCCATCCACGTAGCGCGCGACGGCGTAAGCCCGCCAGCTCCGGAGCGCCTGCCAGACGAGAGCCGCGCTGGCCATACGCTCACGAGGAGAGACGGACCATGCCAACCACACCCTGGGTACTCTCGCCCGACCGCTGCTTTAGTGGCGAGCCGGGCCGCCGGGCGCTGGCGCGCGAGCTGTACGGCCGGGTCAAGGAGCTGCCGGTGTTCAGCCCTCACGGCCACGTCCCGCCCGCCCTCCTGGCCGACCCATCGGCGCGCCTGGGCACCCCCGCCGAGCTATTCATCATCCCCGACCACTACATCCTGCGCATGCTGGTCAGCCAGGGTGTATCGCTCGATCAGCTCGGCGTGCCTGCCCGCGACGGGGCCGTGGTCGAGAGCGACCACCGGGCGATCTGGCAGCGCTTCGCCGAGCACTTCCATCTGTTCCGCGGCACGCCTACTGGCCTCTGGCTCGCGGCCGAGCTGGTGGAGCTGTTCGGGGTCGAGGAGCGGCTGACCGCCGAGAGCGCCCGGCGCATCTACGACCACCTCGAGGCCCGCCTGGCCGAGCCGGACTTCACGCCGCGGGCGTTGCTCGACCGCATGCGGATCGAGCTGCTGGCGACGACCGACGCCGCGACCGACAGCCTCGACGAGCACAGGCGCCTCCACACTGACGGGCTGACCAGGGTGCGGCCAACCTTCCGCCCCGACGCGCTCCTCGCTCTCGACGCCCCCGATTGGCTAGGTCAGGTCGCCCGGCTGAGTGCCGTCGCAGGTGTGGAAGTGGTAGACTACCGCAGCTTCATCGTGGCGCTGGAGCAGCGGCGAGCTGCGTTCAAGGCCCTGGGCGCCCTGGCGACCGACCACGGTGTGGTGTCGCCCTACACGGCGCCCATGAGCGATGGTGAGGCCGAGGCGCTCGTCGCCCGTGCGTTGCGCGGCGAGGCGAGCGCGGACGACGCGGCGCGCTTCACCGCCCACATGCTGATCGAGTTCGCCCGCATGAGTTGCGAGGATGGCCTGGTAATGCAGCTCCATGCCGGCAGCCTGCGCAACCACCACCATGCCCTGCTCAGCCGCTTCGGCCCCGACAAGGGCGCCGACATCCCGTTGGCGACGGAGTGGACGCGCAACCTGCGCCCGCTGCTCAACGCCTACGGCGCCGATCCGCGCTTCCGGATCATCCTGTTCACGCTGGACGAGAGCAGCTACAGCCGCGAACTGGCGCCTCTGGCCGGCTACTACCCCGCCGTGCTGCTCGGCCCGCCCTGGTGGTTCCACGACAGCGTGAACGGCATGCGCCGCTACTTCGACCAGGTGGTCGAGACGGCGGGGCTGTACAACACGGCAGGCTTCAACGACGACACCCGCGCCTTCGCCTCGATCCCGGCCCGCCACGACGTGTGGCGGCGCGTGAGCTGCGACTGGCTGGCCGGGCAGGTGGTCGAGGGGCTGCTGGCCGAGGACGAGGCCCATGAACTGGCTGGTGAGCTGGCGGTGGGGCTGGCGAAACGGGCCTACCGTGTGATGGAGGGAGGAGCGCCATGAGCATTCTTGGAGAGCTGTTCAGCCTGGAGGGCCAGGTGGCGATCGTCACTGGCGGCACCGGGGTTCTCGGCGGAGCGATGGCCCAGGGACTGGCGCGGGCGGGGGCGAAGGTGGGCGTGCTCGGGCGGCGGCGCGAGCAGGCCGCGGCGACGGTGCGCTCCATCCGCGCGGCAGGCGGCGAGGCCCTGGCCCTGGTGGCCGACGTGCTCAACCGCCAGCAGCTCGAGGCGGCCCGCGACGCCGTGATCGACCAGTGGGGCCGCCTCGACATTCTGGTCAACGCCGCCGGCGGCAACCTGCCCGCCGCAACCCTGACGCCGGGCCACTCCTTCTTCGACCTGCCGGTCGAGGGGATGGAGCCGGTGATTGCGCTCAACCTCCATGGCACCCTGCTCCCCTCCCAGGTCTTTGGCGAGACCATGGCGCGGGGGGGGCAGGGCTCGATCGTGAACATCTCGTCGATGGCGGCCCAGCGCGCGCTCACACGGGTGGTCGGCTACGGGATCGCCAAGGCGGGCGTGGACAACGCGACCCGCTGGTTGGCCGTCGAGCTGGCCCGCGCCTTCGGCGGGCGGCTGCGGGTCAACGCGATCGCCCCCGGCTTCTTCGTCGGCGATCAGAACCGCGCCCTGCTGTTCAACGACGATGGCACGCTCACCCCCCGCGGGCAGAGGATCATCGACCATACCCCGGTGGGGCGCTTCGGCACGCCCGAGGAGCTGCTCAGCACCCTGCTCTGGCTCTGCGGGCCTGGCGCCTCCTTCGTCAACGGCGTGGTGGTGGCGGTGGACGGCGGCTTCAGCGCCTTCAGCGGCGTATAAGTGAGGGGTGCCATGGTAACAGGACAGGGCTCGACAACCGCTACCCTGGACGCCGCCGCTGTCGCCGACATCATCGCGCAGGCGCTCGGCGCGCTCGCGCTGGACGGCAAGCGCGTGCTGGTGATCATTCCGGACGGGACGCGCACCGCGCCGATCCCCCTGATCTACCGCCTGCTCCAGGAGCAGCTCGGCCCACGCGCCGCCCGGCTCGACTTTTTGATCGCCCTGGGTACCCACAAGCCGATGAGCGACGGTGCGATCGACCGCCTGGTCGGCTTGCCTGCGGCCGAACGCGCGGTGCGCTTTCCCAACAGCGCCGTGCTGAACCACCGCTGGGATCTGCCCGAGACCTTCGTCACGATCGGGACGATCCCCGAGGCCGAGGTCGCCCAGCTGACCGGCGGGTTGCTGGCGGCCGAGGTGCCTGTGGCTCTCAACCGGCAGATCTTCGACTACGACCAGCTGATCGTCTGCGGGCCGGTCTTCCCCCACGAGGTGGCCGGCTTCTCGGGTGGGGCCAAGTACTTCTTCCCCGGTATCGCCGGTGCTCAGATCATCAACTTCACCCACTGGCTCGGCGCCCTGGTGACGAGCATGGACACGATCGGCGTGAAGGACACCCCGGTGCGACGGGTGATTCACCGGGCCGCCCGCTTCATCGACCGGCCGATACTCCTTATTGCCATGGTCCTGAAGGGCCACGCCCTCCATGGTCTGTACGCGGGGTCGCACGAGGAGACCTGGAGCACCGCGGCTGATCTATCGGCCCAACTGAACATCGCCTACCGGCCACAACCCTTTCGCCAGGTGCTCTCGATGGCCTCGCCGATCTACGAGGACCTGTGGACGGCGGCCAAGGCCATGTACAAGACGGAGCCAGTGGTCGCCGACGGCGGCGAGGTGATCATCTACGCGCCGCATATCAGTGAGGTCTCCTTCACCCACGGCGCGCTGATCGACCGGGTCGGCTACCACGTGCGCGACTACTTTACCAAACAGTGGGGGCGCTTCAAGGAGCTGCCAGGCGGCATTCTGGCCCACAGCACCCACGTCAAGGGCCACGGCTGGTACGACGAGGCGACCGGTATTGAGACGCCGCGCATCCAGGTGACCCTGGCCACCGGCATCCCCGAGGAGCGCTGCCGGCGGATCAACCTCGGCTATATGGACTACCGCACGATCGACCCGGAGGCGTGGCGGGGCCGCGAGGACGAGGGCCTGCTGCTGGTCGAGCGCGCTGGCGAGATGTTGTACCGCATCAGAGAGCGATAGAGGAGGAGCGAGATGGATATCGGCATCATCGGGCTGGGACGAATGGGCGCGGGCATGGCCGAGCGCTGGCTGCGCGGCGGGCATCGGGTGGTGGGCCATAACCGCTCGCGCGGGCCTGTCGACGAGCTGGCCGCGAAGGGCATGGAGCCAGCGGGCAGCGTCGAGGAGCTGGTGGGCAAGCTGTCCTCACCCCGAGCGATCTGGGTCATGCTGCCCGCCGGCCAGGTGACCGAGCAAACCATCACCGCGCTGATCCCGCTGCTTGCCCCGGGCGACACCATCGTCGATGGCGGGAATACCAACTTCCACGACGACCAGCGCCGCGCCGCGATGCTCAAGGAGCATGGCCTGAACTATGTGGACCAGGGCACCTCGGGCGGGATCTGGGGGCTGGAGAATGGCTACTGCCTGATGGTCGGCGGTGAGAAGGAGCTCGTGCAACGCCTGGAGCCGGCCTTTCTGACCCTGGCGCCCGAGGGCGGCTACGTCCACTGCGGCCCCGTGGGCAGCGGCCACTTTGTCAAGATGGTCCACAACGGGATTGAGTACGGCATGATGCAGGCCTATGCCGAGGGCTTCGAGATCATGCGCGCGAAGCAAGCGTTCAACCTGGACCTGCACGCGATTGCCTCGGCCTGGCGCTACGGCAGCGTGGTGCGCTCGTGGCTCCTCGACCTCACCGAGGCCGCCCTGCGCGAGGACCCCGACCTGTCCGGGCTGAAGGGCTATGTGGAGGATAGCGGCGAGGGGCGCTGGACGATCCAGGCCGCGATCGACCTTGACGTGCCGGCGCCAGTGATCACCCTCTCGCTCTTCGAGCGCTTCCACTCGCGCCAGCCTGAGTCTTTCGCCGCGAAGATCCTCGCCGCCATGCGCAAGGGTTTCGGCGGCCACGCCGTCAAGTCCGCCACGTAGCATACAGGTGATCAGATGGTGCCCAACACCACAACCAGCGCGGCGACCGAGGCTGCCTCACCGCTGATCCTGGCTCTCGACATCGGCTCATCCTCGACGCGCGCGCTGCTCTACGACCGGCGCGGCCGCGCGCTGGCCGGGTATGGCGTGCAGGAGCAATACGTCCTGCACACCACCGCCGACGGTGTGAGCGAGGACGACCCTGACGCCGCCGTCGAGCGGGCGGCCCGCTGCGTCGACGGGCTGCTGGCCCAGGCCGGGCCCCTGGCGGCGCACATTGTGGGGGTGGCGGTCGACACCATGGTCTCGACCTTCCTCGCCCTTGATGGCGCCGGCCAGCCACTCACGCCGCTGATCACCTACGCCGACACGCGCAACGCCCCCGACAGCGAGGCGCTGCGCCGCGAGCTCGACGAGACCGCCGTCCACGATCGCACTGGCTGCCTGCTGCGAACCAGCTACTGGCCCGCGCGGCTGGCCTGGCTGCGGCGCAGCCGCCCCGACCTCTGGCGCGCGACGGCCCGCTTCGTCACCCTCGGCGAGTACCTTGAGCTGCGGCTGTTCGGACGCTGCCGGGCCAGCTTTTCTGCCGCCTCCTGGAGCGGCCTGCTGGAGCGGCGCCGGCTCCAGTGGGACGCGCCGTTGCTCGCGCACCTCGGCGTCGAGGCGGGCCAGCTCTCCTCGCTGGTGGATGTGGACGAGCCCCTGGCAGGGCTGAGCGCGCCCTACGCCGCGCGCTGGCCGGCGTTGCGGGCCGTGCCCTGGTTCCCCGCCATCGGCGACGGGGCAGCGGCCAACATCGGCAGCGGCTGCACCGACCACAGCCGGATCGCCCTGACCATGGGCACGACCGGGGCGATGCGGGCCGTGCAGCGCGAGACCGCCGCGCTGCCGCCCGGCCTCTGGTGCTACCGCGTCGACCGCGACCACGCCCTGGTCGGCGGGGCCACCAGCGAGGGCGGCAACCTCTACGCCTGGCTCCGGCAGACCATGCGTCTGGCCTCTCCCGACGAGGTCGAGGCGGCCCTGGCGGCCTTCCCGCCCGATGGGCACGGCCTGACGGTGCTGCCGTTCGTGGCCGGTGAGCGCAGCCCTGGCTGGGCCGGCGACGTGCAGGCCACGATCCACGGGCTGACGCTGGCGAGCACGCCGCTTGCCATCCTGCGGGCGAGCCTGGAGGCGGTGGCCTACCGCTTCGCCGTGATCGAGCAGCGCCTGTGCGGGCGGGTCGACTGCGACCACCGCCTGGTGGCCAGCGGCAGCGGGCTGCTGCGCTCGCCGGCCTGGGCGCAGATCTTCGCCGACGTGCTGGGGCGGCCGGTGGTGGTTTCGGCCGAGCCCGAGGCGACCAGCCGGGGCGCGGCACTGCTCGCCCTTCGCTCGCTGGGAGCCCTGGGGTCGCTGGACGAGGCGCCGGCCGCCGATGGGCCGCTCTATACGCCCGACCCCGAGCGCCACGCGATCTACCAGGCGGCGATCGCGCGTCAGCAGTGGCTATACGACCGCCTGTTGACGCGCAGCGTCGGCGCGTAGCGCTGTCGGCCAGCCGAACAATCAGGCGGGTGTTACTGCGGCCCCAACGCAGAAGGAGCACATGAGCCGATGAGCACCTCCGAGCAGCTCGACCAGCTGAGCATCAATACCATCCGCACCCTCGCGATGGATGCCGTGCAGGCAGCGAACTCGGGCCACCCCGGCACGCCGATGGCCATGGCGCCGGTGGCCTACACCCTCTGGCAGCAGTTCCTGCGCTTCGACCCCGAGGACCCGATCTGGCCCAACCGCGACCGCTTCGTCCTCTCGATGGGCCACGCCTCGATGCTACTCTACGCCCTGCTCCACCTCACCGGGGTCAAGTCGGTTAACCCGAAGTATGAGGTTCTCGGCGAGCTGTCCGTGACCCTCGACGACATCAAGCGCTTCCGCCAGCTCGACAGCAAATGCCCGGGCCACCCCGAGTACCGCTGGACCAGCGGGGTCGAGACGACGACCGGCCCCCTCGGCCAGGGCGTCGCCACCAGCGTCGGCATGGCCATGGCCCAGCGCTGGCTGGCCTCCTACTTCAACCGGCCAGGCTTCGCCCTCTTCGACTACAACGTCTACGCCCTTTGCGGCGACGGCGACCTGATGGAGGGTATCGCCGGCGAGGCCGCCTCGCTCGCCGGCCATCTCAAGCTCACCAACCTCTGCTGGATCTACGACAACAACCGCATCACCATCGAGGGCTCCACCGACCTGGCCTTCAGCGAAGACGTCGCCACCCGCTTCATCGCCTACGGCTGGAACGTCACCCGCGTCGGCGACGCCAACGACCTCCAGATGCTCGCCCGCGCCCTCGGCCGCTTCGCCCAGACCACAACCGGGCCAACCCTGATCATCGTCGATAGCCACATTGGCTACGGGGCACCAACCAAGCAGGGCTCCCACGCTGCCCACGGCGAACCCCTCGGCGCCGAGGAGATTCGCCTGACGAAGCGCTTCTACGGCTGGCCCGAGGAGGCCCAGTTCCTCGTCCCCGACGGCGTGCGCGAGCACTTCGCCGCCGGCATCGGCGCCCGCGGTCAGGCGTTACGCGCCGCCTGGCACGAGCAACTCGCGGCCTACAGGCAGCAGTACCCGGAGCTCGCCGACCAACTCGATCGCATGCAGCGCCGCCTGCCGGCCGAAGGCTGGGAGGATGCCCTGCCGACCTTCGTGCCCGACCCCAAGGGGTTGGCCGGTCGCGACGCCTCCGGCCAGGTGCTCAACGCCATCGCCCAGCACGTGCCCTGGCTGATCGGGGGCTCGGCTGACCTTGCTCCCTCGACCAAGACCCGCCTGACCTTCGCGGGTGCGGGCGACTTCAGTGCCGAGCAGCCCGGCGGTCGTAATCTCCACTTCGGCGTGCGCGAGCACGCGATGGGCGCGATTCTGAACGGGCTGTCGCTGAGCAAGTTGCGAGCCTACGGCTCGGGCTTCCTGATCTTCAGCGACTACGCCCGCCCGGCCATCAGGCTCTCCGCGCTGATGGAGCTGCCGACCATCCACATCTTCACCCACGACAGCATCGGCGTTGGCGAGGACGGGCCGACCCACCAGCCGGTCGAGCAGCTGGCCTCGCTGCGAGCCATCCCCGGCCTGATCGTGCTGCGGCCGGCGGACGCCAACGAGGTAGCCGAGGCCTGGCGGGTGATCATGGGCCTGCGCCACGAGCCGGCGGTGCTCGTTCTGAGCCGGCAGGCACTGCCCACCCTCGATCGCAGCGTCTACGCGCCAGCGAGCGGCGTGGCCAGGGGGGCCTACATCCTGGCCGATGCACCGGGCGGGGCACCCGAAGTGATCCTCCTGGCCAGCGGCAGCGAGGTGGCGCTCTGCGTCCAGGCCTACGAGCAGCTCGCGTCCGAGGGAATCCGCGCTCGGGTCGTGAGCGTGCCGTCGTGGGAGCTGTTTGAGCAGCAGGAACAGGCCTACCGCGACCAGGTCCTGCCGCCAACCGTGACGGCACGCATCTCAGTGGAGCAGGCATCGACCTTCGGCTGGGCGCGCTTCACCGGATTGGACGGCATACGGGTCGGCATGCGCACCTTCGGCGCCTCGGCCCCATTGAAGGAGCTGCAGCGCAAGTTCGGCTTCACCCCCGAGCAGGTGGTGGCGAGCGCCAGGGAGCTGGCGCGCAAGGGCTAAAACAAGATAAGGAGCGCGATGATGAGGAGCACCCCCCTCTATGACGTCAGCCGGGAGGGCCAGAGCATCTGGTTCGACACGATCAGCCGCCAGCTGGTCCGCGACGGCGGCCTTCAGCGGCTGCTCGACGAGTTCGCCGTGGTTGGCGTCACCTCGAACCCGACCATCTTCGAGAAGGCTATTGCCGGAAGCGGCGACTATGACGCCGAGATCCGCACCCTCGCCGAGGAAGGGCTCGACGCTTCGGCGATCTACGAGCGCCTGGCGACCGACGACATCCGCACGGCGTGCAACGTGCTGCTGCCGCTCTACGAGCGGAGCGGCCACGTCGACGGGCGGGTGAGCATCGAGGTCAGCCCGTACCTCGCCCGCGACGCCGAGGCGACGATCGCCGAAGCGCGTCGGCTCTGGCAGACCGTGGATCGGCCCAACTTGATGGTCAAGATCCCCGGCACGCCCGAGGGCATCCCCGCGATCGAGCAGGCGATCGCCGAGGGTCTGAGCGTCAACGTGACCCTACTCTTCGCGGTGTCGCTCTACGAGCAGGTGATGGAGGCCTATCTGCGGGGCCTGGAGCGCCGCGTGGTCGCAGGCCAGCCGATCGACCAGATCCATTCAGTGGCCAGCTTCTTCGTCAGCCGGGTCGACACCATGGTCGACAAGGAGCTGGAGGCGAAGATCGCCGCAGCGGGCGATCCGGCCGAGCAGGCGCGGCTGCGGGCTCTGCTGGGTAAGACGGCGATCGCGAATGCGAAGGTAGCCTACCAGGCCTTCCTGCGGGTGTTCAGCGGGCCGCGCTGGGCGGCGCTCAGGGCCAGGGGTGGCAACCTGCAGCGCCCGCTCTGGGCCAGCACCAGCACCAAGAACCCGGCCTACCCCGACACGCTCTACATCGCCGAGCTGGTAGGGCCGGACACGGTCAACACCGTGCCCGAGAACGCGCTACTGGCCTTCGCCGACCACGGCGCGGTACGCGGCGCCACTATCCTGGAGGACATCGATGGAGCACAGGCGGTGCTCGCCGAGCTTGCCGCCGCCGGCATCGATATGCGTGACATCACCGAACGCCGGCTGGTGGACGAGGGCGTGCGCTCCTTCGCCGCGTCGTTCGACAGCCTGATCGGCACGATCGCGGAGCGCCGCACGGCGGGCATGGGGGTTGTGTGAATATGGTGTCAGGGAGGGTGCTGATAGGCGTCTATGCTGCAACTAATTGAAATCCTCGGGATCATCAGCTTCGCCCTGTCGGGAATCATCGAGGCGCGGCGCAAGCACATGGATCTCGTGGGGGTATACACGGTCGCGCTGATCGCTGCCTTTGGTGGCGGCACCCTGCGCGATCTTTTCCTTGACCGTACACCGCTCTTCTGGGTGGCCAACCCGGCCTATGCGATTGTCATCCTCATGATGGCCGTGGGAGCCTTCCTTTTTCCCAGCCTGGCCCGCGTGCCGGACCGCGTGTTGCTGCTGCCCGACGCCCTTGGCCTCGGTCTCTTCAGCATTGCCGGCACTGGCTTCGCCCTCGATGCCGGGGTTGCTCCGTTCATTGCGGCGCTGCTGGGTACAACGACGGGGGTCTTCGGGGGTGTGATCCGCGATGTGATCGCCAACGAGGTGCCCTTCATCTTTCGGAACAAGTATCTGTACGCAACCGCTGCATTCGCCGGCTGCTGGCTCTACATGCTGCTCATGATCATCGGCGTCGAGAAGGGGTTGGCAGTGATCTACGGCATCACGGCGGTGGTGGTGCTTCGTCTCGCAGCCCTTCGCTTTGGTCTGCGGCTTCCGGGCGGTCATTGAGTGAGCAGCGCGAGGGCTAGCTGCCCCGGTTGAAGCGCCCGCCCTGGTTGTTGATCTCGAATGGGGCTTGGCCGTCAGCCGGCGCCCAGACCGTCTTCACCCGCCCGATCGGGTCGCCAAACGGTCCGCGCAGCAGGAAGCCGCTGCCGTCCAGGCGCTGCCACAAGCCAGCCGCTGGCCGTCGGGTGTGGGCAGCACGCGGATGAGGCGCCGGCCCACCACCAGCACCCGCGGGAAGCAGCCCGAGGTCTGCCGGCCCACGGTCGGCACCAGGATGAAGTCGCCCGACGGCGATCAGGACTCGGGCAGGAAGGTGATGGCCGGCGCGCTGGAGCGATCGTCGGAGGCCAGGGGCTCGCCCGGCCCGCCCGCGCGCGGCACGGTGTAGATGCCGCCGGACGCCTGGCCCGCAAGCGTGCCCGGTAGAAGGCCAGACGCGCGCCGTCGGGCGACCAGCTCAGGTTCATGAGCTGCTGCGACGAGCGATGCAGCTCGCACCGGTTCGCGCCCGTCCTGTCGGCGACACGTAGGTGGTAGCCGTCCGGCATCTGGAGCACGCAGGCCAGCGCGTGGCTGCCGGGGGCCGTGCTGAAGGCGGTGATTGTACCGCTGCCGCGCTCGTCCACCAGCGGCACCTGGCTCAGCTCGTTGACCTGCTGGAGTGCTGGCGCCAGTTCGACTACATGTCAATGCGCGTCAACCGCGCCGTCAACGATGAAGCCGGACATCCCGGTCGAAGCCACCGCCAAACGGGCCGATTGGACAAGGCTCAAGCGTTGGATACCGAGCTGAGGCTTGTCCTGCGCGTCATCGATAAAGAGCCTCAGCGCCTGGCTAGCGATGATCCGGCTCGCGGTCGGCAGCGATTCGACAGGCAAGCTA
>SFCB01000172.1 GCA_004367505.1 Chloroflexi bacterium OHK40
AGGGGCTCCTGCTCCTTGGCGGGTCAGCCGCTTGCTCGGCGTCAGGAAGCCATTCTCGGTTTGACTAAGCCTGCGAAAAAGCTAAGTGACAGAGCAGAGCTAACCACCAGGCACTGTAGCGGTGTCGCGAGCGCCGCTACAGTGCCCGGTCTGGCCGTAGCACATACTCCCACCAGTTATTGAGCACGCCATCAGTGCTGCCGGGAACACGGGGCAGGTGGTCGAGCCACCAGAGGTGGTGCGCGCGCATATCACCGCCGCCCCACTCAGCGGCGCGCATCTCGCGCGGGGGCGCGCTCAGATCGGGGAATGCGTACCAGGCATCGGCCCGGCTGAGCACCGAACGCGGGTTGCCCCAGTCGTAGTCAGCCTGGCTGCTGGGGGCGAAATGCACATTGCCACATTCAGCCCGACCCGGGGAGCGCTGCTCGTAGCGGGTGAAACGCTCCCACAGGTTGCGCTCGCCACGGTGGTTCCGGTAGACGTAGGCCATGATCGACTCGACCCGGTGGCCAAAGTTCTCGAGCATGCAGCCCACGTCGCGCTCGTAGTTAAAGCCCATCACTACGAAGCGCCGGCCACACGCCTCGCCGCCGGCAAGGGGCGGTGAGTTGCACCAGATCGCGCCGGCCCCAACCATGTGGCTCTCGTAGTAGCCCGCGTAGGGAAAGGCAAACAGCCAGACTTCATCGATCGCCCCGGCGAGCACCTTGCTGGTGAGGCCGAACTCGGCGAGTATCCGGTGGTAATCGGCCGCATCGGGCTGGTGGAAGCCGCCGCGACGGGCCCAGCAGCGCAGGTACTCGGCATCGTCGTAGACGAACCCATCCACCTTGGGCGGGTACCCGTCCACCACGTGATGTTCGACGACCTCGTAGCGCGCCAGGCCGCCCGAGCAAGCCCGCAGGTCGTCGATATACTGGCGGGCCAGGCCATCGGGGTTGTGCCAGCCGAAGTGCTCGTGGAGTCGCCGCCCGCCGTGGGCCTCCAGCACCGGGTCGTGGACAACCATGGCCACCCGCAGAGTGATCGGCTCCACCCGCGCTGGCGCTCCGCGCAGCAGGGGTCTCGCCTCCTCGCCGCGCTTCCCGCTGCCGCCGAACAGCCAGTCGAGCATGGGCATTCTCCTGTCAAATCGGGCTAGCACCTCAACGGCTCCTATCGCCGCGCTGGCGGACCGCAAGCGTACTGCGGAAGCAGTTAGCCCGATCCCATTGCCAGGCGATAGGCCGACTCCGCCGACGGCGCGAGCTGATCCCAGCTGAAGCGGGCTGCTGCAGCGCGGGCCCCCGCAGCCAGCCGTGTGCGCAACTCCGGATCGTCGATCAGCCGGATCACGGCGCGCGCGAGGGCGCCTGGATCGCCGGAAGGCACCAGGAGGCCACTGGCGCCGTGCTGAATGAAGCTCCTCGCCTCGCCAACGTCGCTCGCCACTACCGCCAGGCCCGCGCCTAGCAACTCCAGCAGCTTTGCCGAACAGCGCGCCCGGTTCACCAGGGTATCACGCGCCGGGGCCAGAGCCACCTGCGCGGATGCCAGCACACCGGGGATCTCCGGGGGCTGGAGCCACCCCCGGGCATCGATCATCGCCAGGAAGCCGGCACGTCGCGCCAGCGCCAGCAACTCCTGCTCCTCGCCGTGCTCGCCGCGCCCAACGACCGTGATGCGCACCGCCGGGCGAGCCTGGTGGATGGCGGCCAGGGCCGCCGCCAACGCGTGCAGATCGAGCTCCCAGAAGCGCGTGTAGAGGAGCAAGCGCGGCACGGCGGCATGCCCGATTGCCCCGGGCGCGCGTTCCGACTCCGCAGCCCCGGACGCTGCCGGGCTCCCGGCAACTCCGTTCGGCAGATAGAAGACCCGCGAGGGTGACACGCCCATCGCCCACACCAGGCTCTCCAGAGTCCGGCTAGCCACCGTGACGGCGTCGGCACGGCGGGGCAGATCCTGCTCTTGCCAGGCGAAGAGGGCTCTGGCGGGGCCGGGGTAGGAGAGCAGATCGTTCCATCCGCCGGCGCCCTCCCAGTCGTCCATATCCACAACGAGGGGCAGGCGCGGAGTGGTAGCCCGAGCAATGTAGGCGGCCAGGCCCCCATAACCCTTGGGCTTGAACAGGTGGAGCAGATCTGGGTCCTCGGCGCGGGCAAGGCGCAGCAGGCTCACACTCAACTCGGCCACGGCGGCCGGGCCGGTCGTGCGCGGGGCGGGAGCGTGCACCACCGGCACCGCACCGTGGATCACGCGCGTGCCAGCGTCCTCGGGATGGTGAACAGCAGGCGCGATGATCGTCACGCCGTGGCCCCGCCGGGCGAGGGCCTGGGCCAGCGGCAGCATACGTGCCACCAACGTGCCCTTCGGTCGAATCCCGAACGGCGCGAGCATCGCGATGCGCAGCGGCCTCACTGTTGGCGCGCCGGGGGGCAGAGCGGTGCGCGCCGGTGCGGATGGGGCGGAGGGCACCATGCGGTCCATCCTTCGTGCACACTCCGTGGGCGCCCTGGCGTAGCGGGGGCAACGCAGTGGGGTGCCAGCGCCTAAGCGCTGCGCCCACGGCGAATAATCTCCATCATCTCGGGCACCCGCGTCACCTTCACCCTGGGGCGGCCCTGAGCCGCACCCTGCTCGGCCTCGTAGCTATCCAGGGTGCGCCAGTCGGCGTAGCTCACATAGTCCACGCCACGCTCGTGCAGGAGCGCCTCGATCGCCCCATCGCCGGGAGCGGGGGTGAGCACACCATTCTTGACGTCCTCGATCATGGCGGCCACGGTGGCGGCGGCATCGGGCTTGTTGGTACCGATCACGCCTGAGGGGCCACGCTTGGCCCAGCCCACCACATACTCGCCCGGCACGTTCTCGCCACTGCCGTGCTCCGTCACACGGCCAGCCACATTGGGGATCGTGCCTCCCGCGTTGTTAAAGGGCACACCCGGCAAGGGCACGCCGCGATAGCCCACCGAGCGCAGGATCAGCCCGCACTCTATCGTCTCGAACACACCGGTGCCTCTGGCCCGCAGGCTGCCGTCGGGCCCCATCTGCAGCTCGTTTCGCTCCACGCGCACAGCCTTCACCGCGCCCCCCTCACCGAGTATCTCGACCGGGGAGACGAGGAAGCGCATCACGATCCGGCGCGGCGCACCGCTGAGCGGCCGGGCAGCGTAGGCACGCAACAGCTCCAGGTTGCGGGCAGCGGTCTTATCATCGCGGAGGCCCGCTTCACTCTGGGGATCAAGCTGGAGGTCAGCC
Source organism: Chloroflexi bacterium OHK40 (assembly GCA_004367505.1). Lineage (GTDB taxonomy): Bacteria > Chloroflexota > Chloroflexia > Chloroflexales > Chloroflexaceae > OHK40. The sequence goes on from SFCB01000172.1 coordinate 3,241, forward strand.
GGGTCAACCACCACGTCCACGCCGGCGAGCTCACCGAACTCTTTCAGCTCGGGGGTGGTGAAAGCGGCCTGGGCCGGTCCACGGCGCCCTAGCATCACCACCTCGCGTACCTTGCTTGCCCGCAGCGCCTCCAAAGCATGGTCAGCGATGTCGGTCTTCGCGAGCTCCTCCGGGTCCGTCACCAGAATCCGGGTGACATCCATAGCCACGTTGCCGTTGCCCACCACGAGCACGCGCTCATGGCTGAGATCAAACTGCATGTCGCGATAGTCGGGATGGCCGTTGTACCAACCCACGAAGATGGTGGCCGGCACACTACCCTGAAGCTCCTCGCCGGGGATGCCCATCTTGCGATCGGATTGGGCGCCAACAGCGTAGACAATCTGGTCGTAGTGGCGCTTCAAATCCTCGTGCAGCAGATCCTTGCCAAACGTCACGTTCCCGAAGTAGCGCACACCCTCGCTGGCGGCCAGCTTATCATACACGCGGGTGACGGCCTTGATCGACTGATGGTCGGGAGCGACACCCTCGCGCACGAGACCATGGGGTGTTGGCAGCCGGTTGAAGATATCGATGCGAACGGCGACATCCTTCTGCTTGAGCAGGGCCTCGGCGGCATAGAACCCGGCCGGGCCGGCGCCGATAATGGCGACGCGCACGGGGCGTGCGACGGTTCCCAGGGGCTCGCTCACGGTATACTCCTCGGATCGCTAGTGCATGTCTCGAACAGGTTGAGCCGTCTGCGGAGGGCTGGAGCGTCTCGGAACGCCGTCTGCTTGTGGTGCGCCGGTTTCTCGTGCTCGGTTCCCGCTCCAGGCGGTTGGCGGTCGTGGCCGGGCGAGGTGGCGCTCACGTGGCAGCCTACGCCCGTGGCGCGTACCCGCTGGCGTGCCAGCGCCTACAGTTGGCACGGGGGCCGCCAGCCCTGGAGGCAGGCGCCTGCGACAGGCCAGGCCCGGGGAGCGCTTGTGAGAGATGCCACGTGCTCGCCAATCTAACATGCGCACTTGCGCGTGTCAAACCCCCGGCCGCACCGAGTGCTTCCGGCCCACCAGTACAGGGCACGGCCGGCTCAGGGTGTGGGTGTTACCGGGTCGGGCGTCGCTGCGGGGGGCTCGGGCGTCGCTGCGGGGGGCTCAGGCGTCGCTGCGGGGGGCTCGGGCGTATCGGTCGCGGTGGGCTCCTGCGGCTCAGGCGTGGCCGTCTCTTCAGGCTCAGCCGTCGGCGTAGCCACCACCACCGTCGGCGGGAAGCGTAGCACCACCTGAACAACAGGCGCCTCGCCATCCAGCCGTACGCCCTCCGGCAAGGCGAATACGGGGGTGAGCTGATAGACGCCCGGGCCCAGCCCCGTCGCATCCACGGAGGCGCGGAGCGAGTCCTGGCTCAGGGCATTCAAGGCGGCCCCGGCACCAGCGAGCCTGACGGTAACCACCACCGGGTTCACGGTTGCCTGGAGGCCCGCGCCCACCCCACTCAGGGCCACGCTGGCGGGCAGTTCGGCCACAAAGGGACGCGCTATCGGCGCCACCGCCACCGTCACGCGCACTTCGTCGGGCTCGCCCACCTGGGGCGCGGTATCCTCGGGGAAGACGATCCCGAGCACGCCGGTGATGGTCCGGTTGGCACCGCTAATGCCGATCGGCTCGGTGCTAAGGGCGACAACAGCATCCAGCGGGCCGGAGCTGCCGGTCAGAGCGATCAGCGGCGGCTCTACCGTCACACCGGTCACCTCGTAGCCGGCGGCTGGCAGGCCCACGACAACGGGCTGCACGGGCACAAGCTTGAGGCCCACCACCGGGTTGATCGGGATCTGCACCGTGACGGTGGTGGGGTCGAGCTGCACCCCATCGATCGTCGCACCACCCGCCCCTAGAGGGGTAAGCGTCAGGGGAGCCAGGTAAGTGGCTCGTAGCTGTTCGATATTGGCGGTCGCCCGAGCAACCTCCACCCGCTCCACCCGGCTCTGGGGGCCGCTCACCGCAACCGTCTCCACGGGCTGCCCGTTGAGCGTCACGCGGGTCTCACCGCGCTCGAAGCTGAACGGCAAGTTCCCGAGCACCTCCACCTCGATCGGTACCATGCGCGTGGCGAGTTGCTCCAGGCGGATGGGCACCGACGAGGGCTCGAAGCCCCCCTCGGGCACATTAAACGAGACGTTGCTGCGGGTGGGCTGCACATTCACCGGCACGATATGCTCGCCCGGCCCCAGGCCGCTCAGGTCCACCACCGCCCGGATGTCCACCTGGCGGAGATTGGCGAGCTGCAGCCGATCGGTGCTCAGGGTGATATCAACAGTTGGGAGGACGGGGTCGGGCAACCCGTTCTGGTCAACGATCACCAGGCCCTCGGCGAGATCAACGGCCTCAAGCGGCACGTCGGGGAAGGTAACCGTCTCCTCCGGGTTCTGGCTGAAGGAGACGAAGGCCCAGAGGGAGAAGCTCAGGCCCATCGCGAGCAGCGCCCGAAGCAACGCCGCGCGGAAGTTCGACATCGGGAGCTACTTTCCCTCGTCCTCAAGCGGCACGCGCAGCAGGCCAGCGAGCATACTGCGCAGACGGCCCTCGGTGAGGTAGCTGGCCATGCGGCCGTCCTGCACCAGTGAGATCGCGCCCGTCTCTTCGGAGACGACCACAGCGATCGCGTCGGTCTGCTCGCTGATCCCCTTGGCGGCGCGGTGGCGGGTCCCATAACGGCGCGGGCCGATCACATCTTCGCTGAGCGGCAGCACAACGTTCGCGGCGAGAATACGGGTGCCACGCACGATCACCGCCATATCGTGGAGCGGCGAGTTCGGGTAAAAGATATTGAGTAGCAACGGCGTCGAGATGCGCGAATCGAGCAGCACACCGCGGTCGGCGTACTCCTGGAGCTGGGTGGTTCGCTCGATCACGATCAGCGCGCCGACACCCTGCTGTGAGAGCTGCGAGGCGGCGCGGGAGATGATCGTGATCGTCTCGAGGATCTCCGAGCGATTTGCCCCGGTGAGCGGGCGGCCGATCAGCTCGCTGGAGCGGCCCAGGCTCTCCAGGGCACGGCGCAGCTCAGGCTGGAAGAGCACCGGTACGGCGACGATCAAGGTCGGGGTGATGATCGTCGTCAACAGCCAGGAGAGCGTCTGGAGCTGATCGCCGGCCACCGTACCCACGATGATCGCCAGGGCGAGCACAATCCCCACGCCACGGAGCAACTGCACCGCGCGCGTGCCCCGGATCACCCCGAGCAGCCAGAAGAAGAGCAGCGCGACGATCAGAATATCGAGCAGCGCAAAGGGCGAGGTGAGCGGGTTGAGGCGCGCCCAGAGACGAGAGAGATCCATGAGTAGACAATTAGCGGTTGGCGCCGCGCAGGTACACCACGCGCCATCCAGAGAGACGAGCCGCAACGTACAGGGTACAGGCCCCGCGCATCTCTGTCAACGCGGATCAGGCTCATGTCACAGCCCTGTAAGCTGATCTCGGCTCGGACGACGGGCTCTTCTCACGCGCCGAGCAAGAGGCGCTCCTGGCGACGCTGAGAGCAGCCACGCTCACGCGGCTCCCACAGACGAGTCACGCGATTCATTCGGCGTGGCCCGAAGATGTCGCCCGCGCGATCATCGCCTTCAAGGGCGCCACGCCGTCAGAATGCAGCGTGCCGCGTCCCGACAGCTGCGGCCCTACCGCGCCTGGCGCTGTTGCTGCATGCGCGTCGCGGCGGTGAGTAACGCCTCGACCCGCTCAGTCTCCACGCCCTCCATCTTGAGCATGCGGGTGTAGAGCTGCACGGCCTGGCCGTACTCTTCGCGGCGCATCAGCATATCGCCAAGCATGTAGTAGGCCTCAAGATCGCGCTGATCCAGACCGATAATCTGGTGCAGCTCGGCGATGGCATTATCGTACTCGCGCTGCTGGGCGAAGATCCGCGCAATCTGCTTCTTCTCAGCGATCGCGTCGCCCTTGCGCGCGGTAAGCGTGTACATCAGCGCGAGCCACTGGCGGGCATCCACATCGTTCGGCGCGATCTGCACGATCCGGTCGTACATCTGGCGGGCCCGCTCGTGGTCGCTGAGCATCCAGTGGACCTGCGCGGCCTCCTGGAGCGAGGCCACGGCATCTTTCAGCTGGCCGGCCTTGCGCTGCAGCTCGCTGGCGCGTACCAGACCCTCCACGCCCTTGTCGAGATAGCCACGGCGCAGCTGCAGGCGGGCCAGGCGCCCGCTGATCGCGATGTGGTTCGGCGCCAGTTTGAGCGCGTACTCCAGCATCTCAATCGCCCGGTCGAGCTGCTGGCGCTCCTCATAATGCGTCGCCAGATCGTCGAGCTGGGCCAACGCCTCCGGCAGCTTCCCCTGGCGGAAGTAGACATCGGCGAGCTTGGTGTAGATCGCGCGGTCGTAGGGCAACAGCGCCCTGGCCTCCAGTAGCGCCTGCTCGGCGCCGACCAGATCATCGCTAGCGGCGTAGGCTTCCGCCATGCGGCGCACCATGTCGCCCTTGCTGAGCGGCACGGCGAAGGGATGCTTCACGCCCGGGTCGGGGGTACTCCGGCTGGCCGCCGACTGGCCTCGCCGCAGCATCTCCAGGGCCTCCTCGGCATTGCCGAGGGCAATGTGGCTATCGGCGGCGGCCTGGTAGACGAGTACGGGCGGGAGGAGGGCCTCCACCTCATCGGCCAGCAGGGCCTCGGCCTGCTCCAGTTCCAGGATGGCCGAGGTATGTTGCCCGGCCTGCTGCTGGATAATGGCGAGGATGTAGTGCAGCACAGCCGCGTCGGAGATGAGCAACGCACTACGGTACTCGGCCTGCACCGGGCTGAACTCGCCTGGCCGCTGCTTGAGCAGCTCCAGCACCGAGGCCAGCGAGTCCCACACTGCGGCGGGCTGGTCGCCCATCAACGCCAGCGTGATATTCAGGCGGGCAACGGCCACCGGATCGTCGGGCGCGCCGAGCTCCAGGGCCCGGCGGAACTCGCCGAGGGCCGCTTCGTAGCGCTCGAGCCGCAGCAGGGCCAGGCCATACTGCGTGTGGACCTCACGGTTGCGGGGCGACCACTGGATCAGGCGGCGAAACTCTTCGAGCGCCTTGTTCGTCTGGCCGAGGCGCATGTAGGTATTGGCCACCTGCACCAGCTGGACCACCGCCTCATCGGTGCGATTGGCGTTGCGCAGTAGCTCAGCCAGGCGTGAGCGCGCGTTGACGGTATCGGGCGAAAGTTCAATAAAGCGGTAGTAGACATCGATCGCCTGCTCGGGCTCACCGCGCACGCGGAAGGTGTCGATCAGCAGCTGGTATTTGGCCAGGGCCTCTTCGGGGCGACCCTGGCGCTCATAGACCTCGCCCATGCGCAAGTGGATAGGGAGGTAATCCATGTCCAGCCGGATCACCTCGTGGCAGGCATCGAGGGCGGCCTCGAGCAGACCCTGGTCGAGGTACTTGCCGCTCAAGCTCACCCAGTTGGCGAGCTCCTCGCTCAGGCCATCCATCGGCAGCGGCGTCGCCGGGGCGTGGGGCTGATCATCCGGCAGGGGCAGGCTTTCGAGCAGGATCACCGCCTCGGGAAGGGGGGCGAGCGCGGCGCCTCCGGAGCTCTCGGGGCTCGCGACCCGATCGCCCCGGAGAAAGTCGGTGATCGGGCGAATCTTACCCCAGGTCTCCGCCATCGGCTCCTCGGGCGGGGGCGGCTCAGGCTCGGGCTCGGGGGCGGTGAGGGCGCCAGTGCCAAGGGTGCGCAGCTTGGCGAACATGTTGCGCTCCGAGAGCTCCTTGGAGCGCTGCTTGAACTCAGCGGCCCGCTCGCGCCCCCAGCGCTTGCTCTCCAGGAAACTGGCCAGGGTGCCATAGAGCGCGGCGGCGCGCGCGATATCGCCGATCTGCTCGTAGATCGTCGCCGCGTTCTCGTACATCTGCACCAGGTCTTCGGCCTCGGCCCGGCCGATCGACTCGAGATCGACCAGCCGGATGGTCTGCTCGAACTCCTGGGCAGCCTGTGGCAACTGGCCGAGCTCGCGATAGCTCATGCCAAGCGCGAAGTGAGCCGAGAGGGCGTACTCGGGGTCGGGGGTGGCGCGGGTGAGCACCCCCACGGCCGCCCGATGGTCACCACGCTCCTGGTAGAGCAGCCCGAGCGAGTAGAGCACGTCGGCCCGCTCGAGGCCGGCCGCCACCGCCTGCTCGTACAGCGCGATGGCCTCCTCGGATGCGCCGGCCTCCTGGCGCTGCTGGGCCTGCTCGACGAGCTTTTCGAGCTGGAACTGCTGCGACCGGAGGGCGCCCGTCATCCCGACGAGGTTCAGGCGTGGCTCAGAGCTGGCGGCACCACCGGCGGCGCCGGTATCGTCGGCGCGGGCAAGGCCTGCTGAGCGGGCCATCGCATCGCGGATGGCGACGATCAGGTCCTTTGCCTCGCGGCTGTTCGGGTCCAGGCGCAGGGCGAGTTCGGCAGCCTCGGCGGCCTGATCGAGGCGGCCAGCATCAAGGGCACGCTGGGCGAGTACCAGGTGCTCACGGGCGGCGTCGAGGCCGGCGCCAAGATCTTCGTAGAGCCGTGCCAGGCGAGCACGCTGCTCGTCGGCGTCGGGGCGGAGCTTGAGCAGCTCGCGGAGCGCCTCCACAGCCTGCGCGGGGCGACGCTGGGCCATGTGCAGATCGGCGAGCGCGCCATAGCTCTCTGCGGCGGCGCGGGCATCGCCCTGGCGGGCCTGCACCTGAGCGATATAGCCGGGATAGAGCGGATTGCTCTGGTCGGCGGCACGCAACTCCTGGAAGATCTGCAGCGCCCGGTCGAGCTTACCGGTGTTGAAGAGCGCCACGGCCGCCGCGATCCGAGCATCGGTCTCCTGGGGGAACTCCTGGAGCGCCCGGACGGCGGCCTTGAGCGCCTCATCCCACTGACCCTGGCGCGCCAGCTCGCGGCTCTGCTCCATCGCCCGGTCGAAGATTGAGCGGTTGCCAGCCATAGTGCTTCGCAGTGCAACATGCCAACGTCACTATGCACCAGGCGCGCTCCAGAGTCGCGCTCGTGCAGCGTGCATGTTACATCCTACAATCCTAGAAGGGTAAGGATCAACGCTTTCTGCACGTGGAGCCGGTTCTCAGCCTGCTCGAAGATCACCGACCGGGCCCCATCGACCACCTCGGCCGTCACCTCCTCGCCGCGATGGACGGGGAGGCAGTGCATGAAGACAGCCCGGGGGCTGGCCTCGGCCATCAGGGCCGCATTGACCTGGTACGGCTGGAAGGCGGGCCGGCGGCGGGCGGCCTCGTGCTCCTGGCCCATCGAGGCCCACACATCGGTGTAGACGGCGTCGGCGCCAGCGGCGGCTTCGGCGGGCGAGGCGCTCACGGTGATTGTCGCATCGTTCGCGGCGGCCACACGCTCCGCCAGATCCAGGATCTCCTGGTCGGGCCGGTAGTCGGGGGGGCAGCCCACGGCGACACTTACGCCGAGCGCCGCGCCGAGCAGCATCAGCGAATGGCAGACGTTGTTCCCGTCGCCCACATAGGCCAGGCGCAAGCCCTGGAGGCGGCCGAAGTGCTCGCGCAGAGTGAGCATATCGGCCAGGGCCTGGCAGGGATGCTCACGATCGGAGAGCGCGTTGATCACCGGCACGCTGGCATGGCGGGCCAGCGTCTCCACGGTGGCGTGCCGAAAGACCCGGGCGGCAATCGCCTGCACCCAGCGGCTGAGGTTACGGGCCACGTCGGGCACACTCTCGCGGCCGCCCATGTCGATGTCGTTGGCGGAGAGGTAGGAGCCGTGGCCGCCGAGCTGGGTCATGCCGGCTTCGAAGGCCACCCGTGTGCGCAGCGAAGGCTTCTCAAAGACCAGCGCCAGGGTACGGCCACGGAGCGGAAGCTCAGGGTGAGCACCACGGCCAGCGGCATGCCACTCGGCCTTGAGCCGGGCAGCCCGCTCAAGCAGCGCCTCGGCCTCCGTGCGGCTCAGGTCCCCGGCGGAGAGAAAGTGTTTCAGCATCGCGATCCTTCCTGGGACAACCACCAAGGTCTTGCCTGGCAATCTGGAGCGGTATGGAGTTGCTCGCCCGTCGCTACCCGGCTCCTGGCTCGTACGGGCCTGTCGATGGCGTTCTGCAGCGGCTCACACGGGAGCACAATCGCGACGGGTGCCTGCGAGTGGGATGCCCGCGCTCCCAGGCCGGGCTCACGACCCCTATGAGATTGCTCTATCGTAGCAGAGTCACATTACGTTCCAAGCTCACGGCGCCCGAAGCGCTGCAGGTGCTGCTGCTTCTTCTGCTCAAAGCGCTGGGCCGGCGCGATCCGGCGGTAGTCCCCGGCATCGATAATCGTAATCTCATCGCAGAGCTCGCGGTCGCTCAAGCGCGAGAAGATTCGCTGGTCGATATCCTCTGGTTTACGGTTGCTGGTGATCACCGTCGGGAGCTTGTAATTATAGCGATGATTGATCAGCTGGAACAGCTTCTCGCGGGCCCAGGGGGTTGCATTCTCGGTGCCAAAATCGTCGAGCACCAGCACGTGGGCGCCGCGCACCTGCTCGAAGCGTTCATCGTACTCCACCTCGGAGTTCGGCCCGAATGTCGAGCGCAGGTGGTCGAGCAGATCGGGCACCACGGCGAAGAGCACTGTCATCAGGTTCTCGCGCAGCACCTGGTTCGCAATCGCGGCGGCCAGGTGAGTCTTGCCGCAGCCAAAGCCCCCGAAGAGGATCAGCCAGCCGCTGGGATGCTCAGCGAACTTGCGCGCGCGGGCGTAGGCGCGGGCCACCCCCGGCACACCGGCGTCGAAGTTCTCGAAGGTCTTGCCGCTAAACGGACCGAGGTTACTCATCGTCAGCAACTGCTGACGGCGTAATTGCTGCTTCTCGGCGGCACGGCACTGGCAGGTGACGAGCTCACCGAACTCGGGGTGGCCGTACGGAACATCGCGCACGAGGTAGCCAGCACCCTTGCAGCGGGGGCAGAGCGGCTCGGCGGCCTGGCTAGAGGTCGCTATCATCGCTCCCTCGGCGGAAGAGGTCACCGAAGGCGCCGCTGGTGTACTTCGCAACGTCGATAGGTCCGTCGGCGCGATACGCCGCATCCTGTCGTCCATGGGCGGCCCACCTCTCAAGCACCTTACGAATGTAGCGCCAGGAGCGGGCGTTGGCGCGCACCGCTTCGCGCATTGCCTCCTCGATCCACTCGGCCGGGTAGCGCTCCTCGGCCTCCCGTAGCTCCTCCACCAGCATCGGCGTGACCAGGCCAATATTCTGCTCGTAGAGGCCGATCAGCGGCGGGCGTTCTGCCGGGGCCTCTGCGGCGGGTGCCAGGGCCACCTGGGCGGCGCCCACCTCGGCGGCCCAGGCCCGGTTCGCGGCCGTGTTGACAAGATACCAGTTGACGATACGGCCATCGGCTGGCAGGGCGAGGTGGATCAGCGTGCCCCGCCGCACGGCCGCGTCGAGACCCTCGGCCAGCAACTCCTCCACCGGTCGCAGCCGCGAGACCGCCCGCAGTGAGCGCCGCAGGGTGCGATCGGCCAGCAGATCGTCCCAACTCAGGCGGCGCGGCGTGCTGCGCTGGCGGCTCAGCCGGTAGAAGATCTGCAGCGTCACCTTCAGCTCGCTCGGCAGCGTGATCGCGGGCACAACCTCGCTGAAGAGCTCCGGCGGCAGGCCCACAAGTGCCTCGGTTGAGAAGCCGGTAAAGGCCATGGAGCACCCGGGATGGTGTTGCGGGAGCGCTGGCGTCGCTGCCCGCGACGCGCTACTTGCTGTGCTGGATATGGTACCACATCCGCCCGCGTGGGCGGCACGGCTGTGACGAAACCTTTCGTGCGTCGGCGGCGTTCATACCCAGTTGCCCCGCCCCGGCCAGCCCTCGCGCGGGCCTTGAAGGGGCCAGGCGACGGCGGCTCCCTCACATAAGGCGGAGAGTTGCACTCGCGCCTGGGGAGGGCAGAGGCGTGCTGGGGCATCCCGGCTCAGCCGTTCTGTCGCCCTTGAGTCTCTGCGGTGGGCCTGAAGCACCGCATGACCCCGGATGCCCGATGGCCGCCGGCCCATGGGGCACTGGCCGTCACACCCGCGTGGCGCCCATGCTCCTGGCACATCAATTGATTAACGTGACCCCGAGGGCGTCGTCGCGATCCCCCTTGCTGCCGAGGTCGGGTGGGAGCGGCGGCGCCCTCGTTGCGTGGCCCGCTCCCGCAGCTGCGCGTAGCCTGGAGCGCGCCACGGCAGTACGCTGCGGCTGCTGAGGGGAAACACAGGTGATGTGCAAAGTATGTGCATATCATTGACAAACATGCAACATTTACGTTATACTTGAAGTATTGGACATTTTGCCGGAAGAACCTTTCAGGTGGCAACCGTGAACCGCAGCCGCTCGCAGCTGACCTTTATCTTTCTGACCGTTTTCATCGACCTGCTCGGCGTAGGCATTGTCCTGCCGCTGTTACCGTTTTACGTCAAGCTGATCGAGGCCGATAGCCCGGTGTGGCTGACGCAGAACCACGCGCTGATCGTCGGCGCGCTCACGGCCTCTTACTCGCTATTCCAGTTCCTCTTCGCGCCCATTCTGGGCAGCCTGTCGGACCGGTTCGGGCGCCGGCCCGTACTGCTACTCAGCCTCGCGGGCGCCGGGCTCTCGTACCTGCTCTTCGGAATGGCCGACCGGCTAGCGCCGCTGGGAGCGGGCGCGGTACTGGCTGCGCTCTTCGTCTCGCGGATCGTGGCCGGGATTACTGGCGGGAGCATAAGCACTGCTCAGGCCTATATCGCCGACATCACCCCGCCGCAGGAACGCGCCCGCGGCCTGGGGCTGATTGGCGCCGCCTTCGGGCTCGGTTTTATGCTCGGCCCGGCCCTGGGCGGCCTGTTGAGCGGCATCAGCCTGAGCGCGCCGGCCTTCACGGCGGCGGCGCTGATCTTCGCCAGTGTAGCCTTCGGCTTCTTCAGCCTGCCTGAGTCGCTCCCGCCCGAGCAGCGCAGCGCCCGCGTGAGCAGCCTGAACCCCTTTGGCCGGCTCGGCGCGGTGCTGGGTCGCATGGCGATCCGCCCCCTGGTAATAAGCGTGCTACTGCTCAACCTCGCCTTCGCCGGGCTGCAAAGCAACTTCGCCGTCTACAGCGACGTTCGCTTTGGCCTCGGGCCCAGCGCGATCGCCTACATCTTCGCCTTCATCGGCCTGATGGCGGTCATCATGCAGGGGTTCCTGATCAGCCGGCTGGTGCGCTGGTTTGGCGAGGCGCGTCTGGCAGTGGCCGGGATGGCGCTCATGGCCCTCGCCTTCGGCCTGATCGCGGCGGCGTCCGCTGCCTGGGCGCTGTACCCCGCCGTCGCACTGCTCTCCGTGGGTAGCGGCATGGCGACGCCGAGCCTCACCAGCCTGATCTCACGGCGGGTCTCACCGATGGAGCAGGGCTCCGTTCTCGGCGGTGTGCAAGCCTTCACCAGCCTGGCCATGGTGATCGGGCCCCTGATCGCCGGGCTCCTCTTCGACATCGTGGCGCCTGCAGCGCCCTACCTCGCCGGCGTGGCGCTGATCGCCGGCGCGGCGGTTGTGCTGGCGGCAGCCCTGCGGCCCGAACTCGCCCGCAGCCCGGCCCACGAACCCCGGGCGACCAGCGCCCCGGTTCCAGCAGAGGTGGAGCAGGGGGTGTGACGGATTTCCTGCCCTCCCCCGTGCCGGGGCGCGGAAGCGCGCGGCTACGGAGCGTGAAGCCCGCCTGCGCGGGCTCCCAGGGCCGCCGGGGGCGGTGGGCTGGCGGGCCGGATGGTCCTACACCCCTGTCCCCTCACGCGCCTTAGCGCTGAAGCGCGCAGCAACAGATCCGCGAAGCCCGCCTGCGCGGGCTCCCGCTGCTTCCAGACTGTGGTATACTTCGTAGCACGACTGTTCCGACGCAGCGCCGCCAACCACGTCACAGGCGGCGCTTTCGTCTGCCGGGTGCTCGCGCCGAAAGCGGGCGCTGGCTGTCCTTAATCACCGGTAGGATCGGACGGGGCCCGAGGCCCCGGTTGGCGTGAACATACTCCCCATTAGACAGCAGGGGTGAGGGGCATGGCCAGGGATACGATCGTCATCAAGGGCGCGCGTGAGCATAACCTGAAGGGGATCGATGTTGAGATCCCGCGGGACCGGCTGGTGGTGCTAACGGGCGTGAGCGGCTCGGGGAAGAGCTCCCTCGCCTTCGACACACTCTACGCCGAAGGCCAGCGCCGTTACGTCGAGAGCCTGTCGGCCTACGCGCGGCAGTTCCTTGGCCAGATGGAGAAGCCCCGCGTCGATCTGATCGAGGGCCTCTCGCCGGCGATCGCGATCGAGCAGAAGAGCGCCAGCAAGAACCCGCGCTCCACCGTAGGCACCGTCACGGAGATCTACGACTACCTGCGCCTGCTCTTCGCCCGCGTGGGTACCCAGCACTGCCACCAGTGCGGGCGCCCTGTGGCCTCCCAGAGCGCCGAGCAGATGGTCAAGCGCGTGCTCGCGCTCCCACCTGGCACTCGCTTTATGATCCTGGCCCCCCTTGTCTCCCAGCGCAAGGGCGAGTACCGGGATATGTTCGCCGAGGCGAAAGCCGAGGGCTTTGTGCGCGTGCGGGTGGACGGGGAGATCCGTGGGCTCGACGAGGAGATCAAGCTCAACAAGAAGGTCAAGCATACCATTGAGGTCGTGGTAGACCGGATGGTGATGCCTGCCGGGGTAACACAAGCCCCCGGGGACCCGGGGAGCCGGGAGTCCGCTGACAGGAGCGTGGGTTTCGCGGAGGCAGCTGCCGGCAGCGAGTGGGACGCTTTTGTGACGCGCCTCACCGACAGTATCGAGCAGGCGCTGCGGGCCGGCGAGGGCTCGGTGATTATCAGCATCCAGCACGAGCGGCGCCCGGCAGACGAGCAGGGTTCCAATCCAACCCTCCACTCTCAGCCCTCAGCCCTCGGCCCGCAGGACGAGTGGCTGATGAGCGAGAGCAACACCTGCCCGAACTGCGGGATCTCCTTTCCCGAGCTCACCCCGCAGATGTTCTCGTTCAACTCACCCCAGGGCGCCTGCCCTCAGTGTGCCGGCCTCGGCACCCGCCTGGAGGTGGATCCGGCCCTGCTCGTGCCCAACGAGACCCTCAGCCTCCACGCCGGCGCGGTCACTTACTGGGGCGAACTGCGCAAGAAGACCGACTCCTGGGCTTATAAAGCGCTCGTTTCGATCGCGGCGCACTACGGCTTCAGCCTCGATACACCCTGGAGCGAGCTGGGCGAGCGCCAGCGTCACGCGATCATTCACGGCAGCGGCAAGGAGAAGATCCGCTTTACCTGGTCAAGCGAGAGCGGGAGTCGCGGCGAGTTCCACCGCACCTGGGAGGGCGTGGCCGCCGAGATCCGCCGCCGTTTTATGCAAACGGGGAGCGATGCGGCGCGCGAGTTCTATACCCAGTTTATGAGCGAGCAGCCCTGCCCCGCCTGCGCTGGCGCCCGCCTGCGCCCCGAGAGCCTCGCCGTACGGGTGGCTGGCCTGAGCATCCGCGAGGTGACCCGCAAGAACATCACCGAGGCCTACGAGTGGGTACGGGCCCTGGCCCACCCCGGCGAAGGCAGCGCCCTCGATGAGACCCAGCTCCAGATTGTGGAGGACGTGCTCAAGGAGATCCGTGAGCGCCTCGGCTTCCTCAACAACGTCGGCCTGCACTACCTCAGCCTGGAGCGCCCCGCGCCAACGCTCTCCGGCGGCGAAGCCCAGCGCATCCGCCTGGCCTCGCAGATCGGCTCCGGCCTCGTCGGCGTGATGTACATCCTCGATGAGCCCAGCATCGGCCTGCACCAGCGCGACAACCGTAAGCTGCTCAACTCGCTCCTGCGCCTCCGCGATCTTGGTAATACGCTCGTCGTCGTCGAGCACGACCTGGAGACCATGCAGGCCGCCGACTGGATCGTCGACTTTGGCCCCGGCGCTGGTGTAAAGGGCGGCGAGGTGGTGGTCGCCGGGCCGCCCGCCGTGGTCGAGCAGCACCCGGCCTCGCTCACGGGCCAGTATCTCAGCGGGCGCCTGGAGATCGCTGTGCCCCGCCGGCGCCGGGCACCCCTCGCGGTCAGCGCGATCGCCGCGCGGCTCGCTCAGACCGCCGCGAGCGTACCGCCCCGCCGTGGGCGCCCGCCCCGGGTGCAGGAGCCCGGTAGCGCCGGGGATCAAGAGGCCTGGCTGGCGATCGAGGGCGTGACTCTCAACAACCTGCGTGATGTCAGCGTTCGCTTCCCGCTCGGCTGCTTCGTCTGCGTGACCGGTGTGAGCGGCTCGGGGAAGTCCTCACTGATCACCGAGACGCTCTACCCCGCCCTGGCCAACCGGCTGAACAAGGCCCAGCTCAAGCCGGGCCCCCACCGGGCCCTCAGCGGCCTCGAGTACCTTGATAAGGTGATCGATATTGATCAACAGCCGATCGGGCGGACGCCCCGCTCCAACCCGGCCACCTATGTCAAGCTCTTCGATCTGCTGCGCGAGCTCTTCGCCCAGACGCCCGAGGCCAGGCTGCGCGGCTATGAGGCTGGCCGCTTCTCCTTCAATGTGAAGGGCGGCCGCTGCGAGACCTGCGAGGGTAATGGCGAGATCAAGATCGATATGCAGTTCCTCGCCGACGTGTGGGTGCGCTGTACCGAGTGCAAGGGCCGGCGCTATAACCGCGAGACGCTCCAGGTCAAGTATAAAGGCAAGACCATCGCCGATGTCCTTGATATGGACGTGCAGACGGCGCTCGAGTTCTTCGACAATGTCCCCCGGGTGCGCCGCATTCTCCAGACGCTCCACGACGTCGGGCTGGACTATATCAAGCTTGGCCAGCCGGCCACCACGCTCTCCGGCGGTGAGGCCCAGCGTGTCAAGCTCGCGAAGGAACTGGCCCGCGTGGCCACCGGGCGTACGCTCTATATTCTGGACGAGCCCACTACCGGCCTGCACTTTGCCGATGTTCAGCACCTGCTGCGGGTGCTCCACCGCCTGGTCGATGCGGGTAACACCGTGGTGGTGATCGAACACAACCTCGATGTGATCAAGACCGCCGATTGGGTAATCGACATGGGCCCCGAGGGCGGCGACGGCGGGGGCATGGTGGTGGCACAGGGGACCCCCGAGGAGGTGGCCCGGGTCGAGGCATCCCACACGGGCCAGTTCCTGCGCGATATCCTGCTGCCAGACCATGCCCGGCGGGTTGCCGCCGATTAAGCCACACCCGGCCACGAGCCCACGCGGTGGCGTACTCATCGCCAGCAGGTACAAGCTCTAGCTGGCATGGCACGCATCGGCGGGGAGGCGCGGAGGAGCCGCAAGCCCCTTCGCTGCACCCCTGCCTGCACGCCATCAGACCGGGTTTGGGATGACGCCCTTCGCGCCCGACAGGTCACAGTCACTGAGATCGACATCGCTCAGATCGGCGCCGGTGAGATCGGCATCGGCCAGGCTAGCCTCGCGCAGCACCACCCCCTGGAGTTGGGCGCCGCGAAGGCTACAGCCACTGAGGTTGGCCCGGCTCAGGTTGGCCCGGGTGAGGATCGCCCCGTCCAGGCACGCCCCGCTGAGGTAGGCGCCGCTGAGGTTGGCCTCGCTCAGGTCGGCGCCACTGAGGTTGGCCTCGCTCAGGTTCGCCTCGTAGAGGCTGGCGCCGATGAAGTTCGCATCGCTCAGCGTGGCATCACGCAGGTTGGCCCCGTGCATGCTGGCGCCGCTGAGGTTCACACCGGCCATACTCGCGCCCGCCAGGCTCACCCGGTTGAGGTTAGCCCCGCTGAGGTTCGCGCCGCCAAAGTTCACCAACTGAGCTTCGCGCAGCTGAGCCTCGCTCAGGTTCGCGCCGATCAGAATAGTGTCGCGCAGGTCGGCGCCGCTCAGGTTGCAGAGGCTCAGGTTGGCACCGTAGAGGTTCGCGCCGCTGAAGTCGGCCGCGCCGAGGTTGGCGCCGCGCAAGTTGGCGCCACTGAGGTTTGCGTGCTCCAGGTTGGCCCAGGTGAGGTCGCTCTTGCGCAGATCGGTGTCGCTCAGGTCGGCACGGACGAGTTGGGCCCAACCGAGGCGGGCCTCACGCAGATTGGCCCAGCTCAGGTTGGCCGCGCCAAGCTCGCTCACGCTCAGATCGGCGCGGAAGAGGTTGGCATCGCTCAGGCGGGCACCGGCGAGATTGGACTCGCTGAGGTTGGCGCCACTCAGATTGGCGGCGCTCAGGTTGGCGCCACTCAGATTGATACCAACCAGCCAGAGCGGGCCGGGGCGATTGAGTAGATCGAAGATCTGGTCCGGAGTAAGATCAGCCATAGAGCGCTCCTCAGCTCGCATTAGCCTGTTGGCACCCGGGGGGTTTTGCTAACCAGCCAGATCGAGGCGGGGGCACCCATGGAGCGGCAGGCCACCTGCTCCACCTCGAAATCTTTGCCAGTCTGCCAGTGGAGCGCCTCCTGGATGGCGCCCGTCTGGATCCAGCCGATAGGCTCGCCGGCAACCTTACCGGCGCTCATGGGGCAGTCGTAGTCGAGGTAGGCCCAGGCCTCGCCCCGGTCTTCGAGCTCGAGATGGCGCTCCTGGCCCACGGCCTGGCTGAGGCGGCGGAAGCCGGCCTGCATCGCCGAGAGACCCATCTTGATCTGCGTGGAGACGGGGAGCACCTTGGATGCGAGCAAGGCTGCGGTGCCGAAAAGGGCGCCCTGGTGTTCGATCGCGTAGCGGGCGCTGCTGCGGCCAATGCGCAGGGCCATGCTGCGGGCGGCGCGCCCGAAGAAGTTGAGCAAACCGGCATTAAGCGAGGCGTAGTGATAGAGCGTGAGACCGGTGGTCACTTTGAGCTGCTCGGGCGGGTAGGCGGCGATGAACTGTTCCAGCTTTGCCTGGCGCAACACCACGGCGAGCCCGTTCTTGCCGATCACCTCTTCGGCGGCCAGGAGCGCCCAGCGCATATAGGCATCGACGAGGAGAATGTCGGTCGCCGGGTCATGATCGGTCCGGTCCCGGATCTCCATAGGCGCAACTCCTCTGCAAACCGGGCGGTGGACGGGCGCCGGGCGCCATGGTTGCTAGCATACCACGAGGGCGGCGCGCTGCGCTCGTCCCGGCACGACGGCACACCACTACCCCTCAGAGCACCATCCGAGTAAAGATCCGCTCAAGCGTCGCGGGCGGGTCGTCGCAGAGGCCAGTGTGTACGGGTGAGGGCTGGACGACAGTACTCCGTGGCGCTGTGAGCCAGCGGAAGCGTTCGTAGAGCGGGAGTTCGCCGATGGGGCCGGCAGCGGCGCCACCCCGACAAACAAGCGGGATGTGATCGAGCTGCGCGGCGATCGGTTCGAGATCGAGCGTGGGCGCAAGCGCGCGCACCCGCCCGGCATCGAGCCGCAGGCGAGCCGCGAGGAAGCGACGCTGGCGGCAGAGCAACACCACGCCAACGTTTACGAACTCGCCGCGCTCGACTCGCGGCACCACCCGGATGACCGCATACTCAAATGCGCTGAGCGCGGGCATCGACCGCCTCCTCGACAAACAGGCGCGGCGCCTGAACCCGCGTGAGCAGGTACTCGACGTAGGCGGCCCGCTGCTCCGCAGCGCTCGCCGGAAGTCCCTCGCCCATGGGCGTGTCACTCAGCCATGCCTCGGGCACGGCTGCCACCAGCCCCTCCACGAGATCGGGCGTCACCCGGGCGGCCAACTCGGCATCGACGGCGCGGATGTCACCGGCTGCGGGCAGGAGCACATGGTCCCGAATGGCCGGAAAGCGCGTGACGGCCCGCTCGCGCCAGTTCGCCCAGGTGTGGTGAACATAGAGCGCGGCGCCATGGTCGATCAGATAGAGCTGCCGGTGCCACAGCAGCAAATTGGTGTTACGCGGCGTACGGTCGACGTTGGTGATCAGCGCGTCGAACCAGACCACCCGGGCCGCCAGGTCAGCGTCCACCCGGGGCACGTGCAGCGGGTCGAAGGCCAGGGCGCCTGGCAGATAATCGAGCGCCAGGTTCAGCCCGGCGCTCGCCTCCACCAGCGCCTGGATCTCCTCGTCGGGCTCGTTCCGACCCAGGGCCGGGTCGAGCTCGACGAGCACCAGTTCGGGCACCGGGAGGCCAAGGGCACGGCCAAGCTCGCCGCAGATCAGCTCGGCCACGAGCACTTTGGGGCCCTGGCCGGCACCCCGGAACTTCAGGACATAAAGGCCGTCGTCGTTGGCCTCGACGATCGCCGGAAGCGAGCCGCCCTCGCGCAGCGGCGTCACGTAGCGGGTAGCCATCACGGTGCGTAGCATAGAGCTCTGGCTGATCCTCTTCACGATCGGGGTGGGCGATCCCGGCTGTCCGTCCAGGTTGCCGTGGCCGGGCGCTAGGGTGCCAGCCGGAAGATGTAGCCGGTTCGTGCCGGAAGGCTCGCGAGTGGCGTGTACCCCGTGACGCCGTTGGCATCCACGCTGAGCGGCGCCGGGGCCGCTTCGGGCGCGCCGTAGATCGGCTGGAGCCCATAGGTGCCTGCGGGTAGCCCGCCGGCCGCCAGATCCAGCCTCACCCCGGTTGCCGGCTCCCCGCCAAAGTTGATCAGCACCAGGGCCAGATCGTCGCCAGCGCGGCGCAGAAATGCGGCCACGCTACCGCTATCGGCGCTGAACGGCACGAAGTCGCCGGTGGCGAGGGCCGGGGTGGCTACGTGGAGATGCACCAGTTCGCGGTAGGTGTTGAGCAGCGACGCGGGATCGTCCTGCTGGGCGGCGACATTCTTCTCCGAGTAGTCGGGCTGGGGGTTGCGCCAGGGCACCCCGGTGGTGAAACCGGCACTCGCCCCCCCCGTCCACTGCATCGGGGTGCGGATGTCCTCGTCGGGCTTCAGGCCAAGCTGGCCAAGCTCTTCGCCATAGTAGAGGAAGGGCATACCCGGAAGCGTCAGCAGAGCCAGGGCGGCCAGCTTCGCCTTCGTCACATCGTTGTCCAGCTGGTTCATGGCCCGGTTCTGGTCGTGGTTTGTGAGGAAAGGCGCCCAGCGCTGGAAGGGGAGGGCCAGATTGGCCGCCTGCACCGCTTCGAGATAGGGACGGGCGAGGCCCACATCGGCGGCACCGAGGGCCTGGGCGCCGATATTGAACTCGAAGTAGTAGTCCATCTGGTCGGGGTAGTAGGGCGGCAGATTGGTCGGGTCACCATCAAAAATCTCGCCGACGGTGTAGGTACCGGGGAGCTCGGCCTCAAGGAAGGCCCGATACTCACGCAGCCACTGGTGCGTCTCGGGCGTGTTCTCCTGGGCAGCCTGGTACTCCACAAGATGCTTGATCGCGTCCATGCGGAAACCGGCCGCGCCCATCTCCGCGATCCAGAAGCGGCTGATCCGCCTGATCTCCTCGGACACGGCGGGGTTGCGGAAGTTCAGGTCGGGCATTTCGCTCCAGAAGAGGCCGTAGTAGAACTCATCGGCCACGGGTGAGGGGTGCCAGACCTCATTGTTGAAAGGCCCGCGATAGGTAGGTTTGACGGCCGACCACAAATACCAGTCGCGGTAGGGCGAGGCGGGATCGCGCAGGGCCTCCTGGAACCATGGGTGCTGGGATGAGGTGTGGTTGATCACCAGATCGATGATCACCTTGATGCCACGGCGCTCGGCCTCGGCCACCAGGCGCTTGAAGTCGTCGGCGGTGCCGTAATCGGGCTCCACGCTGTAGTAATCGACCGCGTCGTAGCCGTGATAGCTGGCAGCGGCGGTGATCGGCATAAGCCAGATGCAGGTGGCGCCGAGATCCTGGCGGCTGGCGGGATCGCCGTCGTTGATGTAGTCGAGCTTCTGGATGAGGCCGTTCAGGTCGCCGTTGCCGTCGCCGTCGCTATCGTAGAAGGAGCGCACGAAGACCTCATAGCAGACGGCGCCGTCCCACCAGCCGGGCTGGAGCGCGAAGGGCGCGGCGGTGGGGCCCGGGGTGATTCGCGGCGGCGCCGTGGGCAGGCGCGGGTCGGGTGTTGGGGTTGCGCGGCGCGCAGGCGCGGTTGGAGCCACGGCAGGAGCGGTGGTCGCCGCCGCTGCTTGCGCGGGGGTAGGCACGACTGGCGGGCTCGCCTGGTCGGGAGCGGGCGTGGGGGCAGACGGCTGCCCACAGGCGGCAAGCAACGCCGCGCAGGCGAGCAGCAGGATCAGCGGGCGGGGCATCGGCGCTCCATGCAGGAACCGCGAAGGGCCGCGAAAGACGACTTCTGGCGTCGGCTGGCATTATACGCTATGGCAGACCGGGGCGGGAACGTGGGGTATCGTTCTGCGCCCACGTACAGCAACCTGCGGCGCCCCGTCTGATGGCGCTCCAGCGCCGTAAACGCAGATTCTGGCATGTCCGCCGTGGAGCCGGCTCGGGACGCACGGTCCCTACGCCGGCGGCGCCTGATGGCTAGCCAGCGGCGCCGGAGCGCAGTCGGGCCGCCAGATCGGCGAGGCCGGCGGCGAAGATCTGGGCGCCACCCTGGGCAGGGTGGCGCAGCCTGGTGTGGGGAATGCCGAGAGCCTCCAGCGCAGCGGCGGCCACCTTGCCCATGGCAGCCACGGGCACCCCGTGAACAAGGGCGTAGACCCGTGCCAGGAAGGGTCGCCCGAGGGCCAACTCGGCGGCCCGTGGCAGGCGATTGCTCTGCTCATCGCCGGGACGGTGCGGGTGCAGCGGGTAGGCGTTCCAGCCCACCGCGAAGAGCCCATGCGCGCTGAGCTCACGGTACACAATCGTAGCCGTCTGCTCGGCGCTCACGCGACCATCGTCGGTTGCCAGCGCAAAGCCTCGCTCCGCGCCGAACTGGCCAAGCGGCATGAGCCCTGCCAGGAGCAATCGCTCGCTCGTGAAGGGTACCCCGGTGCGCCGCGCGCCGTTGTAGCCCGGAGCCTCGCCAACCAGCAGCAGATCGGGGCCGCGCTCACGGGCCAGGCGTAGCGCCAGAGCCAGGTTGCGGCGGCGCAGGGCATTGCCCGGAGGCCCCTCGATCGCATACATATTTACCGCGTCGGGCGGCGCCGGCAGGGCCGCCAGATCCGCGATGAGCCCATCGATCGCGTCCATGGCACACACGGCTTCTGTCCTGTTCCTGTGCAGCAGCCCCATCATACCCGTGGCGCTCACAAGCGTCCAGAACTTATGGTACTCTGCCCTCCATCCGCGTTCGCCGCCGTGCAGGCAGAAGTGAGGGCCGCGATGAAGCGTCTGCTCGTGTGTCTCGGGGAGATCCTGATCGATTTCCTCCCACTGGAAGAGGACGGTGAGGTCACCGGCTTCGCGCTGCACCCGGGGGGTGGGCCCTACAATGTGGCGGTAGGGCTGGCCCGCCTCGGGCAGCCTACCGCCTTCGTGAGCAAAGTGGGCGCCGACTTCTTCGGGCGCCGCCTGCGCCGCGCCGTGCGCGCGGAAGGGATCGATGACACCTGGCTCCTCGACTCGCCGGCACCGACGACACTGGCCTTCGTGGCCCACGAGGACGGCGAGCCCGCTTTCACCTTCTACGGCGAGGGCACGGCCGATACGCTGCTCACCACCGAGGACCTGCCCCCCGGGCTCTTCGAGCGCGCCAGCCTGCTGCATATCGGCGGGATCAGCCTGTTGCGTGGCAGCACCCCGGCGGCCGTCCTCGCCGCCGCCGAGCGGCTGCACGGTCACGCCCTCGTCTCCCTCGATATCAACGTGCGCCCGAAGCTCGTGCGGGATGAGCCCGCCTACCGCGCGACGATCGCCCGCGCCGTGGCAGCCAGCGATCTGCTCAAGCTCAGCGCCGCCGATGTGGCCTGGCTTGCGCCCGGCGCCGACCCGGCGGCCTACGCCAGGGAGCAGGTGGCCGCCGGTCCGGCGCTGGTGGCGCTCACCCGTGGGGGCGACGGCGTGACCGGGCTCCGCCGCCGCGACGGCGCCCTGGAGGCCATCGATGTGCCGACGTTCCCCGTCGCGGTGGCCGACACCGTGGGCGCCGGTGATGCCTTCACGGCAGGGCTCCTCGCCGCCCTCGCCGAGCGTGGCGCACTCTCCCGGCCCGCCATTGCGGCCCTACCCACGGAAGAGCTCCAGGACTGCCTGCGCTTTGGCGCGGCCACCGCGGCCATCGCCTGTACGCGCCCCGGGGCCAACCCGCCCCGCCGCGACGAGGTGGCCGCCTTCCTGGCCGAGCGCTAGTACGACAGCGAGCGTTTGCGTTACCACAGCGGCCCCGGAGCGCGCGCCGGGCACGCCACTGCGCGGGTGGTGAAGGCGCCAGAGCTCCCCGGGCATGGCTCCGCTTGCCCAGGATACCTACCTGGGGTATCATGAGGTAGGGCCGGCATACCCGCGCCGCCCGGAATCCGTCCTCAATAAGCAAGAGAGAGAGTACTAGCCGATGGCTGTCACACGCGAGCGCTTCGAGCAGGGCCTCACCTACGAGGGCTACAAGGCACAGATGACGCGCAACCGCGAGCGCTTCGAGGAGAACGAGCGCACGGTCGTATTCGCCGAGGAGGACCTTCGCTTCTTCCGCCAGCTCCCCCAGGAGTTGCACGTCCTCGTGCTTGCCGAGGACTGGTGCGGCGACGTGATCAACAACCTGCCGGTGCTCGGCCGGCTCGCCGAGCTGAGCGGCAAGCTCAACCTGCGGGTCTTCCTGCGTGACCAGAACCTCGACATCATGGACCAGTACCTGAACGCGGGCACGTACCGCTCGATCCCGGTCTTTGTATTCTTCGATGAGGATTTCCGCGAGCTCGGCCACTGGATCGAGCGCCCGGCGCGCATCAGCGAGCTGCGGAGCGCGGCGATGAAGGAGCTCTTCGCCACCGCGCCCGAGCTCCAGGGCATTGCGCCGGACACCTCGCCAGCGCAGATGCCCGAGGCCGCCCGCGAGCGGATCATGCAGTTCTATGGCGCCTTCCGCGCCGAGCACCGCGCCACCTCCGACGCCGAGGTCGTGCGCGAGCTCCGCGCCCTGATCAGCCGTGGCCTCGGGCTCTAGTTGCTCACCACGCTCATCGCGTCGGATGGGGGCTTCAGGGCGCCTCTGGTAGGGCGCCCTGAGGGCCATTCCGCACCATCACCGTGGCCAACCACGATCGCAAGCCTATCCAGGTTGTGCATTCGGTGGGCTGAACGCACACACGGGAGCGCAATCGAGCCACCAGGTGGGCAGGATGCCCACGCTCCCAGGCCGGGCCGCACGACCCGGATGAATTGCCTTCGTTGCACCCACGATTCGCTGATCGGCACCTCGTAGACCCGGCGTGCTGCGTCGATGCACGCGCGGCCAGGCATCGAGGTTCAATAGAAAAGGGGCAAACCGATGGAGCTACCAACCGAAGGCCGCAAGCCGGTGAAGGTGAGCATCGTCTACTGCGCGTCCTGCGGCTACGAGCCCCAGACGCTTGAGCTCACCTCGGTGTTGATGAAGACCTTCCTCTACGATCTGTCGGCGATCGAGCTGATCCCCTGGGCCGACGGCGCCTTCGACGTCGTTGTCGATGGTGAGCTCGTCCACTCGATGTACCGCGATGGTGGCTTCCCCGAACACGAGACGGTGATCAACGCGGTGCGGGCTCGCCTGGGAGCATAGGCCCCGTCGCACCCTGACCAGGGGCGGAGACGACAGCGGAGATGACAGGGCGTCTGGCCTGCCAGCGGGCCGGGCGCCCTGTCAACGTCGGCGCCGGCATCCGGGGAATTGGTAGCAATTCTCAGCGCCCCGGATGACCAGTTGCTGCCCACGCCAGACGCGGAGCCTGCACCCCCGGCGACGATCCAGGCGACGCCTGTGGTATGATGCCACTGGCTGTCTGAAGAGGGGTGATATGGGAGGATTCCGCTTCGACTGGCGCTGGGTAGCGCTGATCGCCTTCGTCGCCATCCTGGCCAACGCCAGCACGCTGCCGTGGGCCGTGGTAGCCCTGACCCTGGGTGTGAGCGGCGGCTACCTGCTCTGGCTCGCCTGGCGGGCCTGGGGGATCGGCGGGGGCGGGCGCGGCGACTCTCGCCGCGTGACTTACTGGCGTGGCCAGCGGATCGAAACAGCCGGCCCAACCCGGCGCTATCGGCCCCGCACCTGGGAAGAGCTCGCACCAATCGCCCTCTACGGGCTGGTGGGGCTCGCCCTGGTTCTTGGGGCCATTGCCGTGCTGGCCCGAAACCTGTAATGATCGAGGAGTTGGCGTCGCTCGCGCTGCCGCCTGCGCCCATCGGGCAACTCACCGACGCGCAGGCCTGAGAATCCTCAGAGGTGGAGCCTTGCGGCCCCACCTCTGAGAAGAGAGGAGAAGGAGATGGAGCGAGTATAACATCTCCCCACAGGCCAGTATGTGTTCCAGATCACATCTTTCATAATCTCCCCTTAAACTCATGCGAAGAGGCTTAACACAATGGCATTCCTTGAAGGGCTGCTGCGCCGCAAGCGCCTGATCACCGAGCGCCAGGATGCCCTGCTCGCCGAGCTGCGGGCCGCCCTCCAACGCCTCGACGCCGCCTTCGAGCGCTTCGGCGCCGATGTGGACCCGGCCGACCAGCGGACGCTCCGGGAGACGCTCGCACACCTCGATGAGCTCTTCCTGATCGTTGTGGCCGGCGAGTTCAACTCCGGCAAGTCCAGCTTCCTCAATGCCTTGCTCGGCGAGCAAGTGCTCCCCGAGGGGGTGACCCCCACCACCGACGCGATCACCATCCTGCAGCACGGCGACGAGATCGCCAGTGAGCTGCGCTCCAGCGGCCTGCGCGTCACCAGTTACCCCGCCGAGGTACTACGCCAGCTGACGATCGTCGATACGCCTGGCACTAACGCCGTGATCCGCCACCACGAGCACCTCACCCGCGAGTTCATTCCCCGGGCGGACCTCGTGCTCTTCACCACATCGGCCGACCGGCCCTTCACCGAGAGTGAGCGGGGCTTCCTGGAGTTGATCAAGGAGTGGGGCAAGAAGATCGTCATCGTCCTCAACAAGATCGACATCCTCACCGAGGCCGAGCGCGAGCAGGTGCTCGGCTTTATCCGCGAGAATGCCCGCACGCTCCTCGGCGTCACCCCTGAGCTCTTCGCCGTCTCCGCCCGCCAGGCCATCCGCGCCCGCCAGGCCGAGGGTGAAGAGCGCGAGCGCCTCTGGGAGGCCAGCCGCTTCGGCGAGATCGAGCACTACGTCCTCGACACGCTCGATGAGGAGACCCGCGTGCGCCTCAAGCTGCTCTCGCCCCTCGGTGTGGCCCAGCGCCTCACTGGCAAATACCTCGGCGTGACTGAGAGTCGCCTGGAGACGCTACGGGCCGACCTGGAGACGATGGACAACGTGGAGCAGCAACTTGACCTCTTCAAAGAGGATCTGCAGGGCGACGTCAAGTATTACCTGGGGGAGATCGACCAGATCCTGAAGGACCTGGTGGCTCGCGGCGACGCCTTCTTTGACGAGACGATCCGCCTTGGCCGCATCCGCGACCTGATGAACGCCGAAACGTTCCGCGCCATGTTCGAGCGCGAGGTGGTAGGCGACCTGAACCAGCAGATCGACGCGAAAGTCGGCGCCCTCGTCGACTGGATGGTGGAGAAGAACCTGCGCCTTCAGCAGAGCACCGACGAGTACATCAAGCGGCGGGCCAGCCAGCACAGCGAGCGGCTGATCGGGAACGTCGGCGGGAGCTTCGACTATAACCGCCGGGCGCTGCTCGACTCGGTGGGCCGGGCGGCCAGCGATGTGATCGCGACCTACGACAAGCAAACGGCTTCGGCTGAGCTCGCCGACGAGGTGCGGGCCTCGCTCGCGGCCACCGCGATTACCCAGGCTGGCGCCGTGGGCCTGGGAGCCGTGGTCGTGGCGCTTGCCCACGCCGTCTGGCTCGATGTGACGGGAATCCTGGCGGCCACGATGGTGGCGATCGGCGGTTTTGCGCTCCTGCCCGCCAAGCGGCGCCAGGCGAAGAAGGCGCTGCGCGAGCGGGTGGATGCGATGCG
Source organism: Chloroflexi bacterium OHK40 (assembly GCA_004367505.1). Classification (GTDB taxonomy): domain Bacteria; phylum Chloroflexota; class Chloroflexia; order Chloroflexales; family Chloroflexaceae; genus OHK40. The sequence goes on from SFCB01000172.1 coordinate 29,083, forward strand.
CGCCCGGCTGCGCGAGAGTGTTGAACGGCAGTTCGAGCGCGAGACGGAACGCTCGATCGGGCAGATCCGCGAGCGTAACGCGCCGTTCACACGCTTTGTACGCGCCCAGCGCGGCCAGCTGAGCGAGCTGCAGCAGAGCTTCGCCGACCTCGACACGACCCTCGGGCGCCTGCGCAAGGAGATCGATCAATGAACCGCCGCTTCGCCATCTTTGCCTGGGCCAATGTGGCCTACAACCTGCTTGTTATCCTCTGGGGCGCCTTCGTGCGGGCCACCGGCTCCGGCGCGGGCTGCGGCGCCCACTGGCCCCTCTGCGACGGCCAGGTGATCCCACGGGCACCGGGCACCGAGCAGCTGATTGAGTTCTCCCATCGTCTCACCAGCGGCGTGGCCCTGCTGGGCACCGTTGCCCTGCTCGTCTGGGCGTTCCGGGCCTACGAGCGTGGCCACCACGTCCGGCGCGGCGCCGTGGTCAGCATGGCCTTTATGCTGCTCGAGGCGCTCCTGGGCGCGGGCCTGGTGCTCTTCGAGCTGGTGGCCACCAACGTCTCGGCGGCCCGGGCAGTGGCGGTGGCCCTCCACCTGGCCAATACGTTCCTGCTGCTCGCGGCCCTCACCATCACCGCGTGGTGGGCCAGCGGTGGGGCGCCGATCGGCCTGCGCGGCCACGGACAGCTCCCCTGGCTCCTCGGCGTGGGCCTGGTCGGCACGATGCTGGTCGGGTCGAGCGGGGCGATCACCGCCCTCGGTGATACGCTGCTACAACTCGGCGCCTTGCCCGGCGGCGTGAGCCAGTCCATCGGGCCGGACTCCCACCCGCTGGTGCGGTTGCGGGTGCTCCACCCGATCATCGGCACGCTGGTCGGCCTCTATACGATCGTCCTCGCCCGGGCCGTCACTGCCCGCCGGCCAGACCCGACCGCCCGCCGGTTCGCATGGGGCCTGGTCGGGCTCTTCTGCGCCCAGATCCTCATCGGCGGCCTCAATGTGACCCTCAAGGCACCCGTGTGGATGCAGCTGGTTCACCTGCTGATGGCCGACCTGACCTGGATCTGCCTGGTGCTGCTCACCGCCGTGGCCCTCGCCAGGCCCGCCGCCATCACCCACCCGGCCCCCCTCCCTCGCGCGCAGCCCACGGGGATGGCGGGCTAACGCTCCGCGTACCACGCCCCAGCCACTCGCAACCGCACGGCCCACGAGGCTGGGGCACGAACGCTCCACTGCCCGAATCCGCACCCGCCCTGCCATCGACGTGCGGTGCTCCGGTGCCTGGTTCTCGGCGCATGCGAAAAGGTTCGCAATCACCCCCCGCCGCTCCCAGGTGGCTGGTGGAGTGATCGCACCGTTCCGAAACGCGCGGGAACATGAACGCCATCCCATACGGTATAATGCCAGTACCCCACACGTACACGATTCAGCCGAGGCAGCGTGAGGAGATCGCCAATGAAGACGGTTCGCAGGCTACTGCACGCCCGGGCTGGGGGCATCTGGACGATCGGCCCGGAACGGGCCGCGAGCGACGCGCTGCGCTTGATGGCGGAGAAGGACGTAGGCGCGCTACTCGTGCTCGACGGCGAGCGGCTGATCGGGATCGTCACCGAGCGGGATGTGGCGCGTAAGCTGGCGCTGCACGGACGCGACCCGGAGCGCACGTCCGTGCGCGAGATCATGAGCGACCGGGTGCTCTATGTGCGCCCCGAGCAGACGATCGAGGAGTGTATGGCGCTGATGACCGACAAGCACCTGCGCCATCTCCCGGTGATCGATGGCGGGCGCGTTCTCGGCATGATCTCTATCCGCGATGTGGTGGCTGATGTGATCGCCGAGAAGAGCTTTATCATCGAGCAGCTCGAGAACTACATCTACGAGATCCCACCCCACAGCCGCGCCCAGGGGGTAGTCTGAGCGCCGGAGTCGCCCCACCTCCCCCCGGCGCGCCCGTCGCTCCAACGCGCGCCGGCGTGGCCGACACGCCCGCTACGCTCTACCACCGGCGCGTAGCATCCTTTGCCGCCCTGCGCGACGCCACGGCGCAACGCTGGGGGCAGGTGGCGAATCTGCGCCTCGGGGTCGCCATCGGCACACTCGTGGCTGCTGGCGCGGGCTGGTGGTATGGCCTGCCCGCCCTGCAATGGCTCGCCGCCCTGCTCGCCGCCGCCTTCCTCGCGCTGGTGGCCTTTCACAACCGCCTGCGCGCCCACCGCGACCGCTTTGCGGCCCTGCACGAAGTGAACCGCGCGGGCTCGCCCGCCTCACCCGTGACTGGGCCGCGCTGCCCCTGCACCACCCCGCCCGCCCCGCAAGCCCCTCGGCGCTAGCCATCGCCCACGACCTCGACCTCCTGGGTGAGGCCTCACTGCAACATCTGCTCGGCACCGCCCGCACCCCCGCGGGCCTCGCGACGATCGAAGCGTGGCTGCTCAACCCTGCTCCCCCCGCCGAGATCCGGCGGCGGCAGGCCGCCGTGGCCGAACTCGGGCCACAGATCGATCTGCGCGACGACGTTGCGGTGCTTGCCAGCCAGGCTGGCGAGAGCCAGGCTGCCTACGAACGCTTCGCGGCCTGGGCCACCGGCAAGCCCTGGCTGCTCGCGCGGCCCTGGTTGCGCGCGCTCACACTGCTCTCGCCCGCGCTGCTCCTCGCTGGCGCCGGCGCGCAGATCGCCGGCTTCACCACCCTCCCACTCTGGGCACCATTCCTCCTGCTGAACATGCTGCTCACCGCGCTGTTCGGCTGGCGCAGCCTGGAGACGCTCGCGCAGCTGTATGATCGGAGCGCGCTCCTGGCTGCCTACGCGGCCGTCTTCGCCCGCATCGCAGCGGCCCCCGCTCACGCCGAGGAGCTACATCAACTCCAGGCCGGCCTCGGCAACGGTCGGGCCCGGGCCGACCATCGCCTTGGCCGCCTCGGCGCCATCGCCGCCGCCGCCGAACTTAGCCGCTCACTGCTCTACCCCGCGCTTCAGTTCGGCCTGCTCTGGAGCTTCCAGGTGGTTGCGTTTGCCGAACGCTGGCGCCAGAGCTCCGGCGAGCGGGTGGGACCCTGGCTCACCGCGCTTGGTCGCTGGGAGGCCCTCGCCGCCCTCGCCGCCCTCAGCCACGATCACCCCACATGGCGTTTCCCGCTGGTCGATGCGTGCGAGCCACCGCGTCTGCAAGCGCGCGGGCTCGGCCACCCGCTCCTCCCACCCGAACGCTGCGTCGCGAACGACGTCACGATCGGGCCGCTCGGGAGTGTCCTGCTCCTCACCGGCTCGAACATGTCGGGCAAGAGCACCCTGCTCCGCGCCATCGGCACCAACGTTGTACTGGCACAGGCAGGCAGCGTCGTTTGTGCCCATGAACTGAGGCTTCCACCCCTGGCGCTCGCCACGAGCATGCGCGTACAGGACTCGCTGGCGCAGGGTGTCTCCTACTTTATGGCGGAGTTGCGCCGCCTTAAGGCGATCGTCGACCAGGCGGAGGCCGCGCGCGAGGCCGGCGCCCCGCTGACGCTCTACCTGCTCGACGAGATCCTCCACGGCACCAATAGCGCCGAGCGCCTCGTGGCGGCCCGCCGGGTGATCAGCCATCTGATCGCCATCGGCGCGATCGGCGCTGTCTCCACCCACGACCTGGCCCTCGCGGCGGCGGAGGGGATCACCGGCGAGGTGCGGCTGGCCCACTTCCGCGAGCAGTTCGTCGATGGCCCCGCTGGCCCCGAGTTGCGCTTTGATTACCTGCTTCGGCCTGGCCTCGCCACAAGCACCAATGCGCTACGGCTGATGGCGCTGGTTGGTCTGCCCGCCGGCGATCAGCCCGCCCATGCTCCTATTTCTTAAAGGATTATGAAAAAACTGTCATCTTCCAGCCTCCACAGGCAGGGGCCAACACGGTAAGATGAGGAGCACACCGCTCCAGCAAACATCACCCCTCCGTCTCTGGTCATTGGAAGGCGCCAGTACCAGTGGCGCCACAAGCTACAGGGCGAAGGTACCCGGGTCATGTTGCGCCGGTAGGCCACCGGGGGTTAGGATCAGCTTTGTGCATCAAAGCTGCCCTCCTTTCTCTCACCATCACTGCCACCGGGGAGCGTCACGATGAAGCTTGAAGGTTCGCTTGAGACATTTCCACTCCGCGAGCTGATCGACATGGGCATCTACAGCTCGGTCGTCGGCGTGCTGAATATCTATAGCGCCGGCGAGACGGGCCGGCTCTACTTTCGAGATGGCTCGCTCTACCATGCCGAGCGCGGCACAGCATGCGGGATCGAGGCCCTGGCCCAGCTGCTGGAGCTGCGCAGCGCCGATTTTAGTTTTGTGAGCGATGTGGTGAGCAGCGCCAGTTCGCTGGATGGGCACCTGCACCACTTCCTCCAGACGGCCGAGCGGCTCGCCACCCGCTGGCGCCAGATCAGGCCCTACGTCCCAACCCTGGATCTGGTGCCACGCCTGTTACTCGGCCAGGAGGCGGCGCAGCGGCGCACCAGCCCCGCGAACTATGCCGTCCTCGGCGCCATTGACGGGCAGACTACCCTGCGCCAGCTTGCCACCGCCTGCGGCTGGGCCGAGATCGACCTTGCTGAGAGCGTCGTCCAGCTCTGCCTCGACGGGGTCGCTGAGCTACAGCCACCCCATGCCCGAGGGGAGCGCGAGGAGCACCCGCGCGAACAGCAGTCGCGATCGGCGGGCCTCTTCGACCGCATCCGCGCCCAATCGGCAACCTCCCGCCCCGAGGAACGGCGCGCGGCTGAGCAGGCGCCCCGGCTTGCTCCAGAAGACCTGATCCTGCGGGTCCTGCGCAGCTCCGGCGAGTTATGGCCCGACAACCACCGTCCCCGGACCGGCTGACGCAAACCCTTGCCACTCTACCACACTACGTGCTAGAATAGGGCGTATTGAAGCGCCAGCGGGTGATCCCCCTGGCAGGTAGTGTGTGGCATTACCACCGGACGCGCGGCCCTCGCATGGATCTCCCCTCCGTCATAACGATCGACGGCCCGGCTGGGGCGGGCAAGAGCACCCTCGGCGCCCTGCTCGCCGAGCGCCTCGGCTATCTCTATTTCGACACCGGGCTGATGTACCGGGCCCTCACCCTGGCCGCTATGCGGGCCGGGATCGACCTGCACGAGCGCCAGGCGGTCGAGGCGCTTGCCGCCCGCACTCGCCTGGAAGTCACCGAGCCTCGTGTCAACGATGGGCGCCAGTACACCGTGCTCGCCGACGACACCGACGTGACATGGGCCATCCGCGACCCGGCAGTGGAGCGCAATGTCTCGCTTGTCTCCAGCTACCCCGGGGTGCGCCGTGAGCTGACGCGCCAGCAGCGGGCGATCGGCCAGCGGGGGCGCGTCGTGATGGTGGGGCGCGACATCGGGAGCGTGGTGATGCCCGACGCCGAGCTGAAGATCTTCCTGCAGGCCTCGCTGGACGAGCGGGCCCGCCGGCGCGCCAATGAGCGCGTGGATGCCCCGCCCGTGGCCGAAGTGCGCGAGGCGATTGCCCGCCGCGACGCCCTCGATGAGCATGTGATGCGCCCCGCCCCCGACGCCGTCGTGCTGCATACCGACGGCCTCTCGCCCGCCGAAGAACTGGCCTGGATCCTCGACTACCTGGGCCGTCGCCCGGGGTCGGCCTGATTGGGCCCGTGCCGCCCATGCCCGCCATGATCGACCTCGCCGACAGGCCCGGGTGCGCCACCAGCGTGGGAGCAACCAAGCCATGATCAACTGGGTGCGCCACCTCCTCCAGCTCGATGCCGAGGCCGCGATCGACCTCGGCGAGGGCGAGGAGATTCTTCACGTGACGGGCCGCCACTGGGTCGTGCTGCTCGGTCGCCTGGTACTGCCGGTGTTCGGGATACTCTTCTTTGGCGGGCTGGCGTTCTACCGGGCTATCGGCGGGAGTTTCCTGGTAGTAGAGACGGGCCCCCCGGCCGGGCTCGATTTCTTCAACTGGCTCCTGATCGCCGCTACCGTCGGCCTGATCCTGATCTGGTTTGCCCTCTTCGTGCGCGGCCCCAAGGCCCGCCGCGCCCGTACCATCGTGGTGGGCATCGGCGCCGGCCTGGTGCTGCTGATCTACTTCCGCTATACCGGCGGGAGGATCTTCTACATCGACCCCTTCCTGTACGGTGGCCAGCAAACCGATACGTTCAACATTCTGCTGATGTTGCTGGCTGTGGTGAGCGCGCTGTTTGTGCTCTTCACGTTCTACGACTGGCTGAATGACGAGCTGATCGTGACGAACCAGCGAGTGGTCTACGACAACGACCAGGTGTTCATCCCCCGGCTGCTTGAGCAGCGTGTGCAGGAGCAGATCTTCCTGGAGGATGTGCAGGACGTTGCGGCAACCACGAAGACCTACCCGCAGCACTTTCTCAACTATGGCACGGTTGTCGTCAAATCGGCCCGGATCGGTGGCAACATCACTTTTGACGCCGCAACAAGGCCCATGGCGGTGCAGAAGGCGATTATGGACCAGGTGCGTGCCATGCGCAAGCGCATGACCACCGCCGAATTTGACCGCATGATTGAAGACCGGGTGTATGGGAACAAACCACCCCGCGAAAAGCAGCGCATTGTGCTCCACCAGACTCGGACGATGCGCGCGCTGACCTGGCTGTTCATCGAGAATCCCCAAGTTGATGAGGATACCGGAACGATCACCTGGCGGCCCCACTGGCTCTTCCAGCTCCAGGCCCTGATTGGTCCGCTCGTGCTGCTGCTGGTGGGGCTCCTGGTGCTGGCGATCGGTTCACGGCTCTTCCTCGTGCCGGTGGGCTGGCTCGCGCTCGCCACCCTGCTCCTGGTGATCGTTGTGGCCGCCTGGACCGCCTGGGAGATCGAGGACTATCAGAACGACCGCTACATCCTCAGCCCCACCAATGTGATCGATATCGAGAAGAAGCCTTTTGGCCCGGAGGACCGCCGGCAGGCTAGCCTCGGCGCCCTGACCAATATCTCCTTTACGACCACGTTCATCAGCAATCTCCTCGGCTATGGCGATGTGGTGCTCGAAACGGCCGGCGCAGGCGGGAAGTTCACCTTCTCGCGGGTGCCACGGCCCAATGAGGTGGTGACGATCATCAACGAGTACAATGTGCGCTTCAAGCGTGGTGAGAAAGAGAAGGCCCTCAACGATACCCTGGACCTGCTCGCTCGCTACCACGAAGCCCAGCAACGCCACAATGAGCTCAACCGTCCCACCGCCTAGTGACGTGGCCTCCTGCTGATGCCGGGGTACAATGCCCCACCAGCCCGTTTCCTGCAGCGGGGTCCTATCTGTCCACGCCCGGGAAGATCATGGTGAAACGCCGGCTCCTCCTCGCGCTGCTCGGCCTGATCGCCGCCATTGCCCCCCTCACCGCCCGGGCCCAGGAGCAGCCTCCCGTGAGCCTGGAGGTGGAGGCGGGCTTTGACGGCGCCGGTGCGTACCGGGTAGGCCACTGGTTCGGCGCCACGATTGTGGCCGCCAACGATGGCGGTGACCTGCGGGGCACGATCGAATGGCGCTTCCCCGGCGCCAGCGGCACGACCTTCCGCTATGCGCTTGACCTCCCACGCGGCGCCCGCAAGCGGATCGTCCTGCCGGTGGTGACAAGCGAGACCCTGCGCAGCGCGACCGTCGCCTTTGTGGCCGACAACGCCGAGCTGGCGCGGCGCCAGGTGCGCCTGCAACCGATCACCAGCGACCAGGTAGCCGTCGGTGTGGTGAGCAGCGATCGCACGTTGCTCACCAGCCTGCGCGCCGCCACCTTCGCCAACGGCCTTGATACGACAGTCGTCCATCTCGACGCGCTACGCCTCCCCGAGGATGCGGCGCTGCTTGCCGGGCTGGACGCGCTGTTCATCCACGATGTCGCCACGGCCGACCTGACGAGCGCCCAGCGTGACGCCCTGGCCCTCTGGACGCGCCTCGGGGGCCAGTTGGTGGTTGGCGGTGGGCCGAACGCTGAGCGCACCGCCCCGGGACTGGACGCACTGCTGCCCGTGGAGGTGGGCGCGCTCCGTCCGGCGGTGCCGGCCGAGGGGCTGGCCGCCCTCGCCGGGCGCGACGACCTCGCCGAGGGTGTTGGGGAGCTCACCGCGAGCGCCACCACCGTCCGAGCTGGCGCGACAACCCTCGACAGCACGGGCTTGCTGATCAGCCGTGACGAAGGCGCCGGCAGGGTGATCTTCGCCGCCTTCGACCTGGCCGCGCTGCGGGCCTGGGCAGGGGAGGCGGAACTCTGGGCAAAGGTGGTGTCGATCGAGGAGCGGGCCCAGATCGGCCATAGTTTTCGTCTGCGCAGCGAGAACCTCCTGCGCGACACGCTTCAGCTGCAGGCGCTGCGCCTGCCCTCCACCGGGCTGCTACTGCTGCTCATCGCGCTCTATATTGCCGTCGTCGGCCCGCTCAACTTCTGGGCCCTGCGCCGCGCAGGGCGGATTGAACTGGCCTGGGTTACCACCCCGCTGATCGTGGCGCTCTTCCTTGGCGCAGCCTACGGCGCCAGCTTTGTGCTGCGAGGTAATCGCCCGCAGCTCACCCAGCTCACCGTGGTCCAGGCCTTCGAGGGCGCCAGCCAGGGCCAGGCAACCGGATTCCTGGCGATCTTCTCGCCCCAGCGCCGCACCTATACGCTCGACTTCGAGCCCAATACCCTGATCACCCCTACCACCTTCGAGGGCTTCCAGTTGCGCGCGGTGGATGTTGTTGGCGACGATAGCAGCACCAGCGTGCGCAACTTGCTCATGGACGTCTCGTCGCTGCGCACGCTGATGGTTGAGCGGCCGGTGAGTAGCGTGCCTGCGGTGACAAGCGCGCTGACCCGTGATGCTGGCCAGGTGAGTGGAATGGTGCGCCTCGACGAGGGCCCCATCCTGCATGATGCCCAACTCGTCTACGGCTCCTCCTCGCAGCAACTCGGCGACCTGCAGCCCGGCCAGGAGGCGGCCATCGACCTGCGCACAACCCTTGAGAACTTTCCCGACCAGGTGGTCCTGACCCAGGGCGGGAGTATCAACCGTGACCGGGTGATGTACAGCCTCTTCGGTTATGATCGCTTCGCCACGGGAGGACCAACCTTCCAGGGCACGAAGGGCCTCCCCGAGATCGATGGCGTCTACCTGATCGGCTGGGCCAACGGCCCCGCTCTGCCTCTCCGCCTCGCCGATGCGCCCGGCAACCAGCAAGGGGAGACGCTCTACGTGATCCGGCTGGATGTATGACCGCAATCGTTGAGACAACCAATCTGACACGGCGCTATGGCTCGACCCTGGCGCTGAACAGCCTCAATCTGAGCATCCCCCAGGGCGCGATCTACGGCTTTATCGGGCCGAACGGCGCCGGTAAGACGACGACGATGCGCATCCTGACCACGCTGCTGCTCCCTAGCGAGGGCGAGGCCTACGTGGCTGGCCACTCGGTGGTGCGTGAGCGCGCGGCGGTGCGGCGCTCCGTAGGCTTCATGCCAGACTTCTTCGGGGTCTATGATTCCATGAAGGCCCACGAGTACCTGGACTTCTTCGCCGCCTCGTACGCCATTCCCCCTGAGCGCCGCCCCAGGCTGATCGACGACCTGCTGGCGCTAGTGGACCTCTCACACAAGAAGGACTCCGATGTGATGGGGCTCTCGCGGGGCATGAAGCAACGTTTGAGCCTGGCCCGCACGATGCTCCACGATCCGGCGCTGCTCATCCTCGATGAGCCCGCGAGCGGGCTCGACCCACGCGCGCGGGTGGAGCTGCGCGAGCTGCTCAAGGAGCTGCGCAGCATGGGCAAGACGATCATGATCAGCTCGCACATTCTCACCGAGCTCGCGGAGATGTGCACCCACATCGGGATCATCGAGCGGGGCACCCTGCTGGCATCGGGCGACGTAACGACGATCATGCGCTCGCTACAGCCCCACCGGATCTTTGAGGTGCATGTGCTCAGCGCTGATGAGGAGCCACTCGCGACGACGCTCGCCACGGCGGCGGCGCTCGCCCGCGCGCAACCTCACGTGCTGGAGGTGCGTGAGTTGCCCGAGGGCGACCCACCTCAGCTCCAGATCGACTTCGACGGCGACGACCGGGCCGCAGGCGCGCTGCTCGGCGCGCTGGTGGCAGGTGGGGTGGTGGTGAGCCACTTCGCCGGCCAGGTGAGCGATCTCGAAGAGATCTTCCTGCGTGTGACCGAAGGCTCGGCCTACGGGGGCACGAACTAGCGCACGAACCGGGAACCAGAAGCCCAGCGAACCGTATGCGAACGGCATTCTGACGCGCTCCCACCCTCCGCAGATAGCTCAATGTTTCGAGCAAGGCTCCAGTGTCGCTTGCGGGCGATCGACGGGACGGTGCGGCCCGGCAGCGCGGGCGAGCCTGAAACACGCCACGAGCATGTGGGGCGCTGTACACCCGGGCTGACACAGCGGTAGTGCGCCGCTCCAACGCCCTGGTGAGACCAGCGCTTGAGGCACCTGGCCCGCCGCTGCCCACACGCTACCCCGGCAGGACGGCCATCGGCGCAACATTCACCTGCGACCGCGCGTCGAAGAGCGTAGCGGAGCATGAAAGCCACGGAGGACCCATGAGCGACCAGTACACCGAGCAGGATACTGAGCGTGCGCGGCAGGCCGAGCGTTCGGCCGCAGGCATCGAGACGCGGCAGCTGCGGCTACCCGCCGGAGCGGGCTACGCGGCGGCCAGCCCGGCGGCACCGGCCAGGTCAAACGTGATTGGCGTCGGGCTGGTCGTGCTGGGCATACTCCTGTTGCTCGGCCGCATCGTGACCCTGCCGCTTGAGCTCGAGGCCGGCATGGTGCTGCTCACGATCGCCTCAGTCTTCTACTTCTTCGGCTTCTGGCGCCGGATCTACGGCCTGATCATCCCGGGGAGCATCCTCGCCGGGTTGAGCGTGGGCGTCACGCTCGCCGATGTGACCAACGGCGTATCCGTGCTGTGGGGGCTCGCTCTGGGCTTCCTGGCGATCTACGCCCTCGGCTCGGCGCTGTTCAAGCAGCGTCACCCATGGCCCGTGATCCCGGCGGTGATCCTCTTCGCGGTCGGCACCATCGTCGCGGTCACGAGCCTGCCCAGCTTATTTGGCGCCACCCTCATCTGGCTGCCGCTCCTGCTGATTGGCGCCGGGCTCTACCTCGGCCGGGGCCGCCAGCCTTAACGAACGCAGTGAGAACCGGGCCCCGGAGACCCGGCTACGGCCCAGCCGTTCCGAGCCATGCGGTAGCGTATGCTCGGACAAGAACGCCAGACCGCAGGCCACCTCCTTGCACAGGGGGCGGCCTCTCTGTGCGGCACCTGGATCTTTTGCACAGGCACCTGCCAGACAAGATTGGCAAGAATGACCATAGCTGATCGGGAAGAATTTCCCTATACTCGCACCAGACTGTAAACGCCACCGAACACTGTAACGCAACCACGCCGTTCCAGAGGTTCATCGCCAACGAAGGCGAGGAGCCTGGTTGCAGGTGGCATCCAACCGGGATGTTGGCGACGAAGCCCCCACGATCTTGCACATCGTGGGGGTGCTTTGCATGGCGCATTGTATAAAGGGAACTGACGATGGACGCGATCAGTGGTGCCGACACAGCCTGGATCCTCATCTCGAGCGCGCTGGTGATGCTGATGACTCCCGGACTGGCATTCTTCTACGGCGGCCTGGTACGCCAGAAGAACGCCCTCTCGACGATCATGCACAGCTTTGTGATGCTCGGGCTGGTGAGCGTACTCTGGGCACTGATCGGCTACAGCCTGGCCTTCGGGCCGAGCATCGGCGGAGTGATCGGCGGGCTGGACTACTTCGGCCTGAACGGGGTGGGCGCTGAGCCAAACGACGCTTACGCGGCCACCATCCCACACCAGGCCTTTATGATCTACCAGATGATGTTCGCGATCATCACCCCGGCGCTGATCTCGGGGGCCTTCGCTGAGCGCAAGCGCTTCAAGGCCTTTCTGATCTTCTCGGCGCTCTGGCTGCTGCTCGTCTACGTCCCGGTGGCCCACTGGGTCTGGGCAGTGGGCGGCTGGATCCGCACCCTCGGGGCGCTCGACTTCGCCGGTGGCACGGTGGTTCATATTACCTCAGGGATCTCGGCACTCGTCTGCGCGCTGGTGCTGGGCAAGCGCAGCGGCTACGGCAAAGAGCCGATGGAGCCCCACAACGCCACGTACACCATCCTGGGCACGGGCGTGCTCTGGTTCGGCTGGTTCGGCTTCAACGCCGGCAGCGCCCTCGGCGCGGGCACACTGGCCGTGGCAGCCTTTGTGAACACCCACCTGGCGGCAGCGATGGCGGCCCTGGCCTGGATGACGGCAAGCTGGGTGCGTCACAAGCGCCCCAGCGTGCTCGGCGCGGCGGCCGGCGCGGTGGCAGGCCTGGTGGGCATTACCCCCGCCGCCGGCTTTGTCACTCCGATGGCCGCGATCATTATTGGCTTCCTGGCCGGGGTGGGTTGCTTCGCGGCGGTGGAACTGGTGGTGCGAGGGCGGGTAGACGATGCCCTGGATGTCTTCGGTGTCCACGGCGTTGGCGGGATCATCGGCGCCCTGGCCACCGGGATCTTCGCGACCACGACGGTCAATCCAGCAGGCTTCGACGGCCTGCTCTACGGCAACCCCGGCCAGCTGCTCACCCAGCTCATTGCCGTGGTGGTCACCGCTGTGTATGCCGCTGCAATCACCTACGTACTGCTGAAGGTGATCAACCTGGTGGTCGGGATTCGCGTCTCCCCCGAGGAAGAGGCCCGTGGCCTGGACACGAGCCTGCACGGCGAGACGGCCTACCAGATCTGATCGGTGGGGAGCGGGCCACCCCTCCGGTACCCGATGGATCGGCCCGGTGAATCGAGGATTCTGTAGCACTGGCTCAGGAGGTATCCCATGGAACTGATCATCGCCACCATTCTTGTCGCCGGAACTGTCCTCGCGTGGCTGGTGTTGCCCGCAGGCGCCGAGGCTACCACCAGCACCAGCACTGTGCCTGCCCGCACGACGGCGTAAGCCTGCCCGTTGCCTGACACTGGCCCCTCCTCACAGCGCTGAGGAGGGGCTTTTTTCCTTACCCTTCGCGCGCCATGTTTCCCGATCCGGCTCGCAGCATCCCCGATTTTGCGGCATCGAGCTCCACACAGATAAAATTCTGGTATGCTGATCATGCATACCGCTTGAGGCCTCAAGAATCGACGTGACAGAGGAGCTACCCGACGATGCTGCGCCGAACACCGACGGGCACGCCTGAGGAGCGCACGGCCGATTGTAGCCCCGCGCCCGCCGACGACCCGCTGGCGGCCCTGCGCTACACCCCTCCACCTCCGATTGAGGAAGCATTGATCGCGAGCCTGCGGGCCGAGCAGCCGGCGCTCACCCGGGCCCAGGCCGAGGCGACGCTGCGGAGCTTCCCCGAGCCCGATGCGCGCAAGCTCCCCCCTCGCCTGCGCCCGAAGACGACCAGGCACAAGGGCATCACCCGGATCGACCACCCTGCCAAGCGTACCTTCGGCTACTTCGTACGGGTGACGTGGAACAAGCAACGTCGCAGTAAGTTCTTTTCCGACTCGGTCTACGGCGATCGGCTGGCCGCCCTGAGCGCCGCCCTGGAGTGGCGCAACGAGGCCGAGCGCGAGCTCGGAAAGCCCCGCACCGAACGCCAGGTGATCGGCGTCTCCCGCACCAGCACCGGTATCGTCGGGGTGCGCCGCACCGTCAAGGACGGCCGCGAGGTTTATGAAGCCACCTGGCGGGAGGGCAACCGCATCCGCCGCACCTCCTACTCGATTGCGAAGCACGGTGAGCGGCGGGCCCTCAGCCTCGCCCGCCGCGCCCGCGAGCGCTACGAGCGGCTGCGTCAGCGCACGCCCGCCGGCGAGTAAGCCGCCTCCGCAGCCCGGTTGGGATGGACCCCGACCCGACGGAGGCAAGCCCACGAACCAGAAACCAGGAATGGGAGCACCACAAGCGGATGGCGTTCTGGCCCGATCATGCCCTCCGATGCCAGCCCGATCGTACCGCGCAGCCCGCGAGCCTGGTGGCTCACCACCCCGATCGTGCACCGTAGAGACGCCCCATCGGGGCGTCTCTCCATGATCCAGGGCATCGCACCGCGATCCAGGGCATCGCACCGCGATCCAGGGCGTCGCACCGTGATCCAGCGCGTCGCACCGCGATCCAGGGCGTCGCTATGCCGCACCAGGCGCGCAGCCGACCTTCCGGCGGCATCGCGCGCCCACGCCGGGGCCACAGCCACAGCCGAGTTATTCGGGCATGGGAGGTCCGGGGAGGGCTTCGCCCACCCCGAACCTTCACCCTCGATGCCCAACCGGCGAGGTTTGAAAAGCACGAGCCACGGGGCAGGAAGCTGGAAACAGCCGCGTAATGGGGTTGCGGTAGAGTGCGCAGGTTGCTACGTATAACAGTAGTAAGATCTGATCGACCATGCTGTCGGAGCACACCAGCCTCAACGCCGAAAACCCGGCGGCCCTGCTCTGGGCGCGCAACGAGCAACTGGCGCGAGAGTTACAGGTGCGGGAGGAGTTTCTTGCCGGCGTCAGCCACGAACTGCGCACGCCCCTGAACGCGATACTCGGCATCGCGGAACTCCTCCAGGACGGCCACTACGGGCAACTGACCGAGCACCAGCAGAGCCCGGTGGCAATGATCGTTCGAAATAGCTACCACTTGCTCGCGCTGATTAACGATCTGCTCGACCTCGCGAAGATCGAGGCGGGGCGCGAAGAGCTGGAACTGGCCCCGGTAATGCCAGGCGATCTCTGCCGCAATGCGCTGGAGATCGTGCAGGCAAGCGCCACCACCGCCCAGGTACAGCTCCGCGAGCACTGGCCCAGGACCATGCCGAGCATCCAGGGCGATGGCAGGCGCCTGCTCCAGATTCTGGTGAACCTGCTCGGCAATGGGGTCAAATTCACCCCTGAGGGCGGCGAGGTGGGCCTCGAATATTGCCTCGATTCCGACGGCACAGCCCGTTTCTGCGTCTGGGATACGGGCATCGGCATCACGCCGGCGCAACAGGAGCGACTCTTCCGGAGCTTTGCCCAGGTAGAGACGGCACTCAGCCGGCGCACCCCCGGCACCGGGCTGGGCCTGGCGCTGGTGGCACGGCTCACGCGGATGCACGGCGGGAGTGTAGCCCTGGCGAGCGCGCCAGGAAGCGGCAGCCGCTTCAGCATCGCCCTGCCCGCCCACGGGCTCGTCCCTGCCGGCCCAGCCGTGCTTGCCCCACCGGCCAGCCCAACCGTGCTGGTGATCGACGACTATGGCCCGACCGCCGCGCTCACGGCCGCCCAGCTCGAAAGGGCAGGTTTCGCCTGCACGGGCGCGGGGAGTGTGGCCGCAGCCAACGCCCTCGCCGCCGAGCAGCCACCGCTGGCCGCCGTGGTAACGCCGCCAATGGGCGACCACCAGGGCGCCGCGACGCTCCGCGAGCTGCGGGCCGGCCCCCTCGCCGCCACACCGCTGGTGCTGGTTGGTGCCGTCGCCCTGCACGATAGCGCCGCGCGGGCACAGGCCGCCGGCGCCGACGCCTACCTCACGCATCCACTGGCCTCCGGCACGCTCGTGGCGGTGCTGCACGAATTACTGCGGAACAGGGCTCATTGAAGCCACGTTGGGCCTTCGGCACGCCGTAGACGCAGCACGCTGCCAAGCGCTGTCGGGCCGCCGTTGGGGCGCAGAGTGCGCCCCTGCGCATGCGACCAGAGGATGCTGGTGGTATCAAGCCCCCCTTGCACACCCGTGCTATAATGACAGCACACTTGTTTCACGAGTCGGGGGGGCGATGAGCACGACCATCATCATGGAGCCGGATATCCAGCAAAAGCTGGCCATCCTCGGGGGCGAGGCCTCCGACGAAGTGACGGACGTGCCCGCGACCCAGAGCATCCAGCAGGGCATCAGGCACGCCACCGGCTTTATCTACGACGCCAAGCAAGAAGGCGGCGGCACAACCAGGCTCTTCAAAGTTCTCCAAACGAATGCGTGTCGATTCGCGTGCAAATATTGTTACACATCCTGCGCGATCCGGCGCAAACGGACGACGTTTAAGCCTGACGAGTTGTCAACCACTTTTGTCTCGCTCCACCAGCGGCAGCGCGTTGACGGGCTCTTCCTCTCCTCGGGCATCGTGCCCGACGCCGACACAACGATGGAGAAGATGCTCGCCACGGTTGAGCGGCTCCGGCTGAAGGAAGGCTATACCGGCTACATCCACCTCAAGCTCATTCCCGGGGCTGCCTACGACCTGATCGCCCGGGCGGTGGAGCTGGCCGACCGGGTGAGCCTGAACCTTGAAGCGCCCAACGCCGAGCGTCTGGCGGCGCTGGCGCCGGACAAGGAGTTCACCGAGAGCATGTGGGGCCGGATGCGCTGGGCCAGCCAGCTGATAGGCCGGGCACGCCAGGAGGGCCGGCAAGCAGCACGGAGCCTGACTACGCAGTTCGTTGTCGGGGCCGTGGGCGAGAGCGACCGGGAGTTGTTAGAGACGGTGCAGCGGGCCCACCGCGAGCTGGGGCTCTGGCGGGCCTACTTCTCTGCCTTCCACCCGATCGAGCGCTCGCCCCTGGCCGATCAGCCGGCTGAAGACCCGACCCGTGCATTGCGACTCTACCAGTCTGACTTTATGCTCCGGGACTATGGCTTCCGCTACGATGAGCTGCCCTTTGACGAACAGGGGCTGCTGCCCCGCGACAAAACCCCCAAGCAAGCCTGGGCCGAGCGCAACCTGCACGAGCCGATCGAGCTGAACCGGGCGTCCCGCGAGCAACTGCTGCGTGTGCCCGGCATTGGCCCGAGGAGCGCCGATAGGATTATCGCGGCGCGGCGCGAGCGGCGCCTGCGCGATCTGAGCCAGCTTAAGGCGCTTGGTGTGACCACCAGCTGGGCGGCGCCCTATGTGCTCCTCGATGGGCGGTGGGCGGCGGTACAACTGCCGCTCTGGTGAAGCGGCGCGATCCCACCGAGCGCCCGCTGGGAGAGCACCACGTGTCGTGCCGCAGTCACCACGGCGGCCTCGGGCTGCATAGCGATCCGCTCGCGGTCGAAGGCCAGCTTGATCGCCAGGCGTAGCTCGCGGGCCATCTGCTCGTGGCGGCCAGGCTTGACCCTGGTGATGGTGCGAAGTGTGACGAAGCCGTCGCCAAACTCCTCGATACCCTGAACCACCGTCGGCTCCAGCACCTCGGAGAAGCGCTCGTCAAGCTCACGGCCGGTCTGCGCGATCACCCCAAAGACATGCTCAAGGTCGGCGTCGTCGCTCACGGTAAGCAACACCACCGCGTAGACGTAGCCCTTCGAGTAGTTGACGATCTCGCCGATCTGACCATTGCGCACCAGGTGCAGCTGGCCGTCTGCGCTCCGGATGCGCGTCGTGCGCACATCGATCATCTCAACCACTCCACGGGCATTGCCGGTCTCGATATAGTCCCCCACCAGAAACAGATTTTCGAAGAGGATAAAGAGCCCTGAGATCAGATCGGTGGTGACGGGCTGCGCGGCGAGGCCCACCACCAGGCCCACACCGCCCAGGGCAACCAGGATCGGCCCGATATCGAAGCCCAGGGTCGCCAGGATCAGCAGGCCCCCGCCGAAGAACACCACGTACTGGGCGGCGCTCTTGAGCAGGGGAGCGAAGGTGAGCCGCTGCTGCCACTGGGCGTCGCTCAAGTCGCCGCGCACCAGGAAGAAGGTGTTGACCAGGAGCTTGAGCACCTCGATCAGCACCAGGCCCAGGAAGACGATCCCGATCGCCTGGATGATGCGCGTTCCGTAGCCGGCCAGGCCGGCCAGCGGGCCGATCTGGGCCATCGCCAGGCTGATCGCCTGGACGTAGATGATGTACTGGAGCGCGCGGCTGAAGAGCGGCACCAGGCCCCGCAGATGGTCGTAGAACCGGTCGAGCTGCCGGTTGCGCAGGTAGTTCTCGCTCAGCGCATCGACGGTGTTGATAATCGAGCTGAGCAGGCCCACCAGCATACGTCCGCCCTGCACGATCAGGAAGATCCGCAGGGCCAGGCTCAGTAGCGCGCTAGCGCCGGGGGGCAGGCCGAGCAAGCGCGCCACCGCGATCAGCACCAGCAACCAGACCCCGATCCGCAGTGTCTGGCGCAGCAGCCGGAAGAAGAAGGCCAGGCGCTCATCGCTGATGCGGATCGCCTCGACGCGGCGCGCCTGGCGTTCGAGCAGTGGCAGGAGCCGATCCGCCAGCCTGAGGCCGTAGCGGGTGAGCGCCACCAGCGCGCCTGTCAGGGCCAGACCTACGGCGAGGCGCTGCCAGAACCCTGGTGGCAGCGCGGTAGTGAGCAGGGTGGTAGTGGCCGCGCGCACGCTGCCACCCTGGAGCATGATCGAGCCGTTGAAGATCAGCAGCGCGGCGGCGCAGAGTAAGAAGAGCAGCAGCATACCCGAGCGAAGCAGGCGCTGCAGCCGGACCATGTCGAGCCGCTCGGCGAAAGGCAGCCTGCCAGCGAGCCGGGCGAGCCGGATCAGCACGAAGGTCACGCCGCCGAAGAGCGCGGCCAGGCCAAAGAACTGGGCGACGCTGAGGAAGATGTCGTTGAGCAGGGTGCTCGACTCCATTCCGGTTCGTCCCTGGGGTTGCCGCCACCCTGCGCCAGTGCCACCTGACGGTTGGCGCCGCAGGAGTGCTACCGCGACGGCGTGGTAAGCGCGGGGTCTACCGCCGATCGATTCGGGCTGTCGAAGCGGGAGGATCTGGCATCTATTGTACAACCCCGGGCCCACCGCGCCCTGGCCAGCTGGTCAGGGTTGTGACGTAACCTCCTGGACATCCGCGCGGTGCCAGCCCCTCGCCCGCGCGAAAGGGAGGAGAACAGCGGCGCAGCATCCCGACGCGGCCACAGCGATCGCCTGGGAGCCGTGGCCAGACGACCAGGCCCCGCGCACGTGGGGGCAGCCCCTGGCGCCGAGGCGGGCGGCCACGGGGCGCCCGTGCCGACCCATGCTTCACGCCCCTGCGGGGAGACTTCCAGCGCGTCAGCCAGCGCTAGCGGCGGCTCGATCGAGCGCCGCGTACTCCAGCGCCCACCAGACCTCCATCATACACAGCGGCTCGGCAAGCCGCGCCGGTCAGCTCCTCGAAGCGGGCCAGGCGATAGCGAAGCGTATTGGCGTGGACCGCCAGGGCGCGGGCGGTGGGGCCGATCTGCTGGCCGTGAGCCTGGTACTGCCTCACGGTCTGTTCGAGCAGGGCCCCGAACGCGCCCTCGGCCTGGAGCGGAGCAAGGTAGCGTTGAAAAAGAAGCGCGCCAAGCTCCGGCTCGGCGACGATCGCCGCGTGCAGCGAGAGATCGTCGAGGCCGAAGGTTCCGACGCGGCGCATCCTGAGGGCCGCCTCGAGCACCCGGCTCGCCGTGGCGAAGGAGTGCTCGACGCGCTCGATCGGGCCAATCGCGCCCACCCCGATCGTCGCGCTGAGTGTACCGAGCGCCGGGCGCCGTGAAGCGATCCCGGCCACGTCGCCGTCGACGATGCCGACGAGGCAAGCGGCCCCTGGGGCACGGCAACTGAGCTCGATCTGGTGCTTGAGCGTCTCGACGGCACCAGGATCGCGCGTACGGGCGCGGAGGGCCAGGTAGCTGCGATCGAGGAGCAGCCCGTAGACCGGGCCACGGTTGTAGAGCTCGGCAGATTCGATCGCGGCCCTGGGCATGCGGGTGATCGTCGCGCCGACCCTGCTCCACCGCTCCGCCGACCCGGACGCTGTCATCGCGCGGCTGCTCAGCGAGTGCGCCTATGACTACCGCTCCCACATCGCCCTGGCCTGATGACCCGACCCTGCGGCGCTGGCGCGACGGGCTGAAGGAACACGTCGGCCTGAGTACGGTCGAGGTCGAGGCCCGGCAAGCCGCCCTGCTCCAGTTCTGCCGCGCCCATGGCTGCACGCCGGGGACCCTCGTGGCCGCCTGCCGCGACGGGCCGGAGCGCCTGCAGCGACAGGCCCACTACCTGACCCTGGCCAGCGCCTCCCCGGCCAGGCTGATCGTCCAGAGCTTCCTCATCCACAACGGCGTGAACGTCTTCGGCGAGATTGTCTGTATGCCCGCCACCCCTGCCCAGGTGCGCGCCGAGCAGGGCGCCGGGTGGGTAGCCGCAGGCGCGGCACCCACGGGATACGATGATGACTGACGCTACTCCTACCCGGGGCACGGTTGTAGGGAAGCGCACCCTGCGCCGCCTGCTCGAGTACCGCGCGGCCACCACCCCCGACCGGCCTTTTGTGATCTTCGACGACCTCGCCGGAGGGATCAGCCGGCTGACCTACGCCGAGTTCGATACCCAGGCCAACCGCGCCGCCCACGCCCTGCACGCCCTGGGGATCGGGCGCGGCGACCGTGTCAACCTCCACCTCGACAACTGCATCGAGTTCCTGGCGCTCTGGTTCGGCGCGGCCAAACTCGGCGCCGTCATGATGCCGACCAACACCCTGGCGTCGATCGACGAACTGGCGTACCTGATCGACCACTCGCAGGCCCGGGTGATCGTCACCCACCCGGGGCACCTCGGCACCGCGGCGGAGCTACGCCGGCGTTGCCCGAGCGTCGCGCACGTCCTCGCCTGCGGTCCAGATGCCGCCCGCGCCGACGCCCCCGACCTGGCGGGACTCCTCGCCGCACAGCCCTCTGGCCCCCACCAGTCACAGTTGGCCCGTCCGACGATGTTGCGATTATGTACACCTCGGGCACCACCGCGCGGCCCAAAGGGGTACGGGTGACGAACGCCAACTACATCTACGCCGGTGAGACAGTAGCCAGAGCGATCCGGCTCGGGCCCGATGACCGACACTACGTCGTGCTGCCGCTCTTCCACGCCAACGCCCAGTACTACTCGACGCTCAGCGCCCTGGTGACCGGGGCGAGCCTCGCCGTGATGGCCCGCTTCAGCGCCAGCCGCTACTTCGAGCGCTGCATCGCCCACGGCTGCACCGTCGCCAGCCTCTTCGCCGCGCCCATCCGCATGATCCTCGCCCAGGAGCACCGGCCCGAGCACCGCGAGAATCAGCTGCGAGTGGTGCTGACGGCCCAGAACAACACCGTGGCCCAACTCGCCGAGTGGGCCGAGCGCTTCGGCGCACCCCTGCTCCAGCTCTACGGCATGACGGAGACAATGGGGCCGCCGCTGATGAACCCGCTTGACGACCAGCGCGACAACCAGTCGATCGGCATGCCCGCCCTGGGCTATGAGATCCGGCTGGTAGACGAGCACGGCGCCGACGTGGAGCCAGGCCAGGTTGGACAGATCCTGGTTCGCGGTATCCCGGGCTGGTCGATTACCCCTGGCTACTACCGCAACCCCGAGGCGACCGCGGCCACCATCCGCGATGGCTGGCTCTGGACCGGCGACAATGCCTACCAGGACGCCAACGGCTACTACCATTTTGTCGACCGCGCCAAAGACATGATCAAGCGCGCCGGGGAGAATGTGGCCGCCAGCGAGGTGGAGGCGGTGCTGCTCCAGCACCCCGCCGTCTTCGACTGCGCGGTGATCGGCGTGCCCGACCCGCTCCGCGATGAGGCGATCAAGGCCTTCGTAGTGCTGCGGCCTGGTACCACGGCGGATGTAGACGAACTGATCGCCTGGTGCCGCGAGCGTCTCGCGCGCTTCCGCGTGCCCGAACAGATCGAGTTCCGCAGCGAGCTCCCGCGCACCGCCGTAGGCAAGATCCAGAAGCACATCCTGCGGCAGCAAGGAACACCCTGACGCAGCCGCCCTCGTGGCCCCGGGCCTGCGGGAGCAGATTGCGCCACCCGCAGCCAGGGCGGATCCAACGCCGGCGGATTGCGCATCCTGAGGAGCGCGCAGCGCGGTATCGTAGGCGTGCGTGCTTCCCGTCGCGCTAACCTCCGCAGGATACTCACCCGCAGGGAGGTGGCTCAAGCCCTGCACCCGTAGCAGAACGGCATCGTGCCATGCGCGAGATCTGCTAGAATCGGGGCTCCCATCCGCGTCTGTGGAGCGTCACCCATGCAGAACGAAGCCCTGGAGTTTCTGGATGCCCGCGACGAACAGTTCGCCTTCCTTGCCCGCCAGATCTGGGAGCGGCCCGAGATCGCTCAGGAGGAGCACTTCGCTGCGGCCCTGCTCGCCAACGAGCTCGAAGCGGCCGGCTTCAGGGTTGAGCGCGGCGTGGGCGCGCTGCCCACCGCCTTTGTTGCCAGCTGGGGCAGCGGTAGCCCCCGGATCGGCATCCTCGGCGAGTACGACGCCCTGCCCGGACTCTCGCAGCGCCTCAGTACCGAGCGCAGCCCCGTACAGCCCGGCGGCCCCGGGCACGGCTGTGGCCACAACCTCTTCGGAGTAGCCAGCCTCGGCGCCGCCCTGGCTGTCCGGGAACTGCTGCAGCGCCATGGCCTCGCCGGAACCATCCGCTACTACGGCTGCCCTGCTGAAGAGACCCTGGTGGGCAAGACCTTCATGGCCCGCGCAGGCGTCTTCGACGACCTCGACGCCGCCCTGGCCTGGCACCCCGGCGATATCAACAGCGTCTGGGCGGGCTCATCGCTGGCGATGAACTCGTTCAAAGTCAACTTCCACGGGCTCGCCTCCCATGCCGCGGTCGATCCGCACAATGGCCGCAGTGCCCTCGACGGCGTGCAACTGATGGACGTGGGCGTGAACTATCTGCGCGAGCACATCATCCCCGAGGCCCGCATCCACAGCGTGATCACCAGCGGGGGCCAGGCGCCCAACGTGGTGCCGGCCTACGCCCAGATCTGGTACTTCGCGCGCGCGCCCCGGCGCGACCAGGTGGAGGCGATCTACGGCCGCATGCTCGACATTGCCAGAGGCGCCGCGCTGATGAGCGGCACCACCTGCGACGTGGAGTTCGTAACCGGCTGCTACGAGTTACTGCCGAACACCACCCTCGCGCGCGTGATGTTCGAGAGTATGCAGGCGGCAGGCCCACTGAGCTTCACACCCGAGGAGCAGGCCTTCGCCCGGCAGCTCCAGGCCACCTTCGCGCCCGGCACGCTCGACCAGGCCTTCAACCTGACGCAGCGCCTCGTCCGCGAGGAGCTGGACCCGGCCTGGAAGGCGACGCCACTGTGGGAGCAGATCCTCCCCCACAGCGAAACGCCACCGACCCTCCCCGGCTCAACCGAGGTAGGCGACGTGAGCCAGATCACGCCTACCGCCCAGCTCACCACCACCTGCTGGCCCCTGGGCACCCCCGGCCATAGCTGGCAGATCGTGGCCTGCTCAGGCTCAAGCATCGGCTTCAAAGGCATGCAGCTCGCCGCCAGGGCGCTCGCGCTAACGGCCCTCGACCTGTTCCGCAGGCCGGAGTTGCTGGCCGAGGCGAAGGCGGAGTTTACCCGCCGCAAGCAGGGCCGGCCCTACATCTCGCCGCTTCCGGAGGGCACCACCCCTCCACGGGTGTGAACCATCAGACCACCATGCACGTGGCCCGGCCCCTGCACGACGGCAGGGAGCGGGCCACATAGTGTCGCATATTCTTGTAGCAGCCGGCGCCCAGGCTCAGCCGGGCCAGGAGGGCTCGGCGCCTGGGCCACCCGCACCGGCGTCGCCCTCGATCGCCGAGGATTGAAGCTCCTGGCCGGCGCGGCCCACTGGGCCAGCAGCAGGCCGGGCCGGCGCATGTCTACCATAGGCGAACTCGAACACAGGTGCGGCAATGAGCGTTGTTGCCACTGCCATGAGGACCATGATGGTGAACAGCGGGGGCGCAATCACGCCCTGGCTCAGTCCGATGTTGAGCAGAATGAGCTCCATCAAGCCCCGGGCATTCATCAGCGCCCCGATTGCGACACTTTCACGCTGCTCGAACCCGCTGAGGCGCGCTGCTAGCCAGCAGGCAACCCCCTTTCCCAGGCACGCCACAAGAATCACCACGGCGGTCAGCAGCCAGAGCCCGGGCGTGTCCACAAGGCCGATCTGAGTATGCAGCCCGGAGTAGACGAAGAAGAGCGGCAACAGGACGTTGGTGGTCACCGGCTCCAGCGTATGCCGCAAATCGTGGGCAAAGGCGCCACGCGGCATCGCGATCCCCAGAATGAAGGCGCCGAAGACCGCGTAGATCCCGACCAGGTCGGTGTACCACGATGCTAACAGAAGCAGGATCATCACCAGCGCAAAGGCCGACGGGCTCACCTGGCCGGTGTGCCCGGCCCTCTGCCCCAGGTGGCGCAGAAGCCTCCTTCCAACCCCAAGCACAACCAGCGCGTAGACGATACCACCACCGATCGCCATGAGCGCGATCCCGGCATTGTCGCCGAAGCTCGCGAGCACCACGGCCAGCAGGCACCAGGCGATCGCGTCGTCGCACGAACCGGCAGCCAGCGCCAGGGTGCCCAGCGCCGAACCGGCCAAGCCCCGCTCGTAGATGATCCGCGCCAGCATGGGGAAGGCGGTGATCGCCATGGCCGAGCCCATAAACAGGGCCGCCTCCCATCCCGATACTCCAGCTGTAAAGAAGCGCTCGTCACCCCGCAAGGTGAGCGACAGGATGCCCCCGAGGGTGAATGGGACTATAATCCCCGCTAGTGAGACGGCCGCCGCGCCACCGATGTGCCGCCGCACCAGGCCCACATCGAACTCCAGCCCCACCAGAAACATGTAGCAGACAAGCCCGAGCTGGCTGAGCGCGTAGAGGATTGGTGAGAGCTCCTGGGGAAAGAGCCAGAGCTGAAGCTCGGGCGCGAGAAGCCCTAGCAGCGAAGGCCCCATCAGGACGCCAGCGATCATCTCGCCCACTACCCTTGGCTGTCCAAGCCAGCGCGCTGCTGATCCAACAAGCCGGCAGACGATCAGGATCACCGCGAGCTGGAAGAAGAAGTGGATCGCAAGCTCTGCGTTTGTCATTGCTCTGGCTCCTCGGCTGAGGGTGCTGGTGGCGCAGGCACGCCTGCACTCGCCGGCTCCTGCCAACAGACGATGGGGGTATCCGGAAGGCTCTCAGGTCAACTCGCCACCATGGAATCGCCAACGCAGCGAGATGACGCGCATGGGGCCAATCTGCCACCAGTACGTCACCAGGAACACCAGACCGTAATGCGCCAGAAACCTCCAGGCGTCCCCGTCATCGAATCGAGTCCCGGGCAGCCAGCCGAGGCGAAAGAGCGCAAAGACGGTGCCGCCTTCCACAACCCCTGCGGCAAAGCCGAAGACCAACGGCCAGTCTCCATCCCAGCGGTGGCGCTGGATCGCCTGGTAGATCCCGTCCCAGGCTAGCCCGAGCAGCACGACGTAGCCGAGCAGCAGGGGCAATTCCCAGAAACCCGGGGTCTGGAAGCCGGCCCACACGACCCCGAAATGCCACATGAGCCCGAGCGTGATCGCAAGCCCGAACGTGCCAAGCAGCACCAGTCTGGTCTGCCAGCGTCCATACAAGGTTGGTGTCATGGTTTCACCCCCCGTACCCACTTGAGCCACTGCACGATGGACTGCGCACTGCTGAGCCGGCGCACGCCGAGGGCTCGCTGGGCCCACAGGGACTCGACTGAGCGGAACGCGGCCAGCTGGAGGCCGAGAAAGGAGTCTACGGCAGCCACTGGACCGCCGAGGGTCATGGCGCCCGCCGCGTATACCCGGCCATCGCCGTTGCGCAGGCCCGGAACTTCGAAGTCGTTCTCGACGTGAAGCCGCTCCAGCGGATTGAGCGCCAGGTTGTAGTGCCGCACCAGGTCCTGCAGCAGGGGGTTCGCCTCGATGGTAGCATCGAGCCCGGTGGCATCGATGATGAAGTCTGTAGCGTAGCTCAGCTCGCCCCGCACCTGCCCGCGCGCCCGAACCGTCGTGCTCAGCCGCCCCGCAGAGTCGCGCTCAACCCGCTCCACCTCCCCAAAGGCCACCTGGTACCATCCCTCTCGCAGGCCGCGCTCGATCAGCTCTACCCAGTCGCGCCGGCGCGCCGTGGTGGTGCCACCCCACTCCCCGAGCAGCCGCTTGCGGTCCGCAGGTGAGGCCCGCTCGAGCTGCTTGCGCTGGGGCCCCGTCCAGCATCCGCGCGGCCAGTTGAAGGGTTGGAGCTCGAAGTGCTGGTGGACCGCGCGCTGCGCCATGCCAGAGCGCCGGCCCGCCGCGAGCGGGCTGCGCATCAGGTGGATCACCCCGATCTGCGGGTTGTGAGCCCGCTCCTCTGCGATGCGCTGCAAGATGCGCGAGGCCACGATCCCCCGCCCTCGGACCATCACGAGCCCACCGTGCCGTCGCAGCCGCTCGTAGATCTGGTCGTGGGCCTCGTAGGCGTTCACCACATCGGTGAAATCGCCCGTAGCCTCGCGGTAGCGCTGCAGATCAGGCAGCACCTGGATGGCGGGGTAACCGATCGCCAGATGCAGGTAGCGCGCGATCAACAGGCCATGGGCCGGGGTGCCGGCCGGCGCCCCGGTGCCCCGGGTGGAGTAGGCCACAACATAGCGCCCGTCGTCGGTCTGGCGGATGGCGCGCACGCGACCGTAGCGGAAGATCTGCTCCCAGCCGATCCGCCGCGCCTCACGGTCCAGCGCGCGGAAGACATTGCCAATGCGGGGGGTGTAGGTCTGAGCGAGGCTGGGCTCGCCGAAGATCTGCCACCAAACCCCGGCCGCCCGCCCCACCGCGCCGCGCCGCAGCTCCCACCAGATCTCCCGTAGCGCGTATCCGGGCCAGCCCCAGATGTTGTCGGGCGTGGACTCCGAGTTCGAGCGGAGCCGCTCGTGGTCGGGGATCTGTGAGTTGCCGCAGAGCAGCTGGTAGTGGCCATAGGGCTTCGGGTTGACGCCCAGCGCCACGATCTGATCCACCGGCACACCGCAGATTCGCAGGTAGTCGATCCAGGCGAAGCTGCCGAGGCCCGCGCCAACCGCGCCGTACTCGGCAACGATCGTTGGCACCCCGAGGGCCTCCAGGTCGCGCAGCGCAACCTGCCGCGCCCGAAAGATCGCGGGCGGCCACGCTGGCAGCGGGAGCGAGGATGGGCCCCTCGCCCGGAGCGCGGGCGCGACCGGGGCCATGCTGGCTGGCGCATCTGGACTGCCACCGACGACCGTCCCCTCGCCGGCGTCCAGCACCGTCCCCTCGCCGGCGTCCAGCACCGTCCCCTCGCCGGCGTCCAGCACCG
>SFCB01000128.1 GCA_004367505.1 Chloroflexi bacterium OHK40
AGGCCGTGGCCGGCGAGGTGGCCGAGCGGGGCGGGCGGGCCGTCGCCGTCGCGGTAGACGTGACGCGCGGCCCGTCGGCCGATGCCATGGCCGAGCGGGCTATCGCCTGGGGCGGTGGGGTGGACATCCTGGTGAACAATGCGGCGATCTACGCCGGGCTGGAGCGCCGGCCCTTCTGGGAGCTAGACGAGGCCGAGTGGGACCAGGTGCTGGCGGTCAACCTCAAGGGCGCCTGGCTCTGCGCGAAGGCCGTCTTCCCGGCGATGCGGCGGCGCGGGCGGGGCAAGATCGTCAACGTCGCCTCGGCCACCGTCTTCAGCGGCTCGCCTCTCTGGGCCCACTACGTCGCCTCGAAGGGCGCGCTGATTGCTCTGACCCGCAGCATGGCCCGCGAGGCCGGCGACCACGGTGTGACCGTCAACGCCTTAGCACCCGGCTTCACTCTTACCGACGCCAGCCTGGGCCTGATGGAGGACGCCGCCAGCTACGGCGTGAGCCGGGGCGCGATCAAACGCGCCGCCTACCCCGACGACATGGCCGGTGCTGCCCTCTTTCTCGCCTCGCCCGCTAGCGACTTCATCACCGGGCAGACCCTGATCGTCGACGGCGGGCGCCAGTTTATCTAGGAGCGCATATGCACACACAGGTCGCGATCATCGGGGCGGGTCCCGCCGGTCTGGCGCTCGCGCATGTGCTGCACCAGCACGGCATCGCGAGCGTGGTGCTGGAACACCGCGACCGGGCCTACGTCGAGGGGCGTGTGCGGGCCGGGGTGCTGGAGCAAGGCACGGTGGACCTGCTCCATGAGTTGGGCGTTGGGGAGCGGTTGCGGCGCGAGGGCCTGGTTCACCACGGCTTCTACCTCCAGTTTGAAGGTGAGCGCCATCGCATCGACATGCACGAACTGACCGGCGGGAGCGCGATCACGGTCTACGGCCAGCAAGAGGTGGTGAAGGACTTGATCGCTACCCGCCTTGAACAGGGCGAGCCAATTCTCTTCGAGGTGGCCGACGTGACGCTCCACGGGCTCGATGGCGACCGGCCGCGTGTGCGCTTCCGCCACGGCGATGAGGCCCGGGAGCTGACCTGCGACTACATCGCCGGCTGCGACGGCTTTCACGGCGTCTGCCGGCCCAGCATCCCCGCCGGGGCGCTGACGGTCTACCAGAAGATCTACCCCTTCGCCTGGCTGGGCATCCTGGCCCAGGCAGCCCCGGCCAGCGCCGAGTTGATCTACGCGTACCACGAGCGGGGGTTCGCGCTCCAGAGCATGCGCTCGCCCACCGTCAGCCGGCTGTACCTCCAGTGCCCCCTGGACGACCAGATCGCGCAGTGGTCCGACGATCGGATCTGGTCGGAGCTCCACGCCCGCCTCGATCTGGCCGATGGGCCACCGCTTAACGACGGGCCGATCATCGAGCGCGGCATCACCGCCTTCCGCAGCTTCGTGGTCGAACCGATGCAGTACGGGCGGCTGTTCCTCGCCGGCGACGCTGCTCATACCGTGCCGCCCACCGGCGCCAAGGGCATGAATCTCGCCATCGCCGATGTGCGCGTGCTGGGCGCGGCCCTGGCCGCCCATTACCACGCCGGCCGCAACGACTTGCTGGCCGCCTACTCCGCAACGTGTCTGCGCCGGGTCTGGCGCGCGGAGCACTTCTCCTGGTACATGACGAGCATGCTCCATCGCTTTGGCGAGGACGATGGGGGATTCCAGCACCAGCTGCAGCTCTCACAGCTCCGCTACACCGTCGGATCGCGTGCTGCCGCCACGAGTATTGCCGAGAACTATACGGGCATCGTGCGGGTGTAAGCCGCCCGGGAAGCCACCCGCGTATGCCGCCCGTTGCTTCGTTTCCGACACGAGCCAGGAGCAACCATGTGTACTGATGAACGCTACCAGCGCGGCATGGCGACCCGGCGTGAGGTACTGGGTAACGAGCACGTGAACCGGGCCGAGGCCAGCAAGACGGCCTTCGACGCACCGTTCCAACGCTTGATTACCGAGATGGCCTGGGGCACGCTCTGGGCCTCCGATACACTCGATCGGCCGACGCGCAGCCTGATTACGATCGCCATTCTGGCCGCCCTCGGCCGCCCCGAGGAACTGGCCCTGCATCTGCGGGCGACGGCGCACACGGGGGCGACCCCCGAGCAGGTGCGCGAGGCCCTGATGCACGTGGCCGTCTACGCCGGTGTGCCCGCCGCCAACAGCGCTTTCGCGCTGGCGAAGCGTATCCTCGCGCCCGAGCCGCCCGTAGAGTAGCCCCATCCCTGCGTGCCGCCCGCCATGGTCCAGTCGATCCGCCACGCTCAGAAGGAGTAGCCATGAGCACGACCACGATAGGAGCGATCGTCCGCGGCGACGCGGCGGTCTTTCCGCCCTACCTCTATGAAGCCTACCGCTCGACCGTGCGGCGTGCCCCCGGGCTGCCGCTGGTCGATGTGCCCCTGACCCTCTCGGAGCTCACCGGCCCCGGCCCCGCCCTCAGCGCCGTCACCCCCGAGGACGCCGATCTCACCCGCAACGCCGGCACCGGCGGCGAGGCCATCGGTCAGCGTATCATCGTCGCGGGCTGTGTGCTCGACAGCCTGGGCCAGCCCATCCCCGATACCCTGATTGAGGTCTGGCAGGCCAACGCGGCCGGGCGCTACATCCACAAGCGCGACCAGTGGCCCGGCCCACTCGACCCCCACTTCCTCGGCATCGGCCGCTGCAAGACCGACGCGCAGGGCGGCTATCGCTTCCTCACCGTGCGCCCGGGCGCCTACCCCTGGAAGAACCACCCCAATGCCTGGCGCCCCGCCCACATCCATTTCTCGCTCTTCGGCCCGGCCTGGGGCACGCGCCTGGTGACCCAGATGTATTTCCCCGACGACCCGCTCTTCGACCAGGACCCGATCGTCCAGAGTGTGCCGCCCGCAGCCCGCGCGCGCCTGATCGCCCGCTATGACCACAGCCTGACTGAGCCCGAGTGGGCACTAGGCTGGCGCTGGGACATCGTGCTCGGCGGGTCTGCCGGGACTCCCTTCGAGCATGGCGAGGTGTGCTAATGCTCAAGAGCTCGTATCTGACCGCCGCGCAGACGGTCGGCCCCTTCTTCCACGACGCCCTGCTCCGTGAGGGCGCCCACATTCCCACCCTGGTCACGCCTGAGACCCTCGGCGAGCGCATCCGCGTCGAGGGGCGCGTGCGCGATGGCGACGGGGCGGGCGTCCCCGACGCGCTGGTCGAGATCTGGCAGGCCAACGCCGCCGGGCGCTACCACCACCCGCTGGACACCCGCGACCTGCCACTCGACCCGACCTTCATCGGGTTTGGCCGCACCGGCACCGACGCCGAGGGCCGCTTCTGGTTCGAGACGGTGAAGCCCGGCCCGGTACCCTACGACGCCACCACAATGCAGGCACCCCATATCTGCGTCGCAGTGTTCGGGCGTGGCCTCCTCAACCACCTTGTCACCCGGCTCTACTTCGCCGACGACCCGGCGACGGCCACCGACCCCATCCTGCTGCGGGTGCCGGCGGAGCGCCGTAGCACGCTGCTCGCCCGCCGCGAGATCGCCGGCGCTACGACGGTCTACCGGATCGACATCGTGCTGCAGGGCATCGGCGAGACCGTCTTCTTTAACCTGAGCGGCGAGGTGGCATGATGCCACGATTCCGCTCGCTCTCCGAGGCCGTCGCCGATCTGGTACGCGACGGGATGACGGTGGCCCTGGAAGGCTTCACACACCTCATCCCCTTCGCCGCCAGCCACGAGATCATCCGCCAGGGCCGCCGTGACCTGACATTGATCCGCATGACGCCCGACCTGATCTACGACCAGCTGATCGGCATGGGCTGTGTCAGTAAGCTGGTCTTCTCCTGGGGCGGCAACCCGGGCGTCGGCTCGCTCCATCGTCTGCGCGATGCGGTCGAGAAGGGCTGGCCGCGACCCATCGAGCTGGAGGAGCACAGCCACGCCGCGATGGCCAACGCCTATCACGCAGGCGCAGCCGGACTGCCATGCGCCATCTTCAAGGGCTACTTCGGATCGGACCTGGTGGGCAATAACCCGAACATCACATTCGTGACCTGCCCGTTCACCGGTGAGCAGCTCGCCGCCGTGCCTGCCCTGCGCCCCGACCTGGCCATCGTCCACGCCCAGCGCGCCGACCGCGAGGGCAACGTCCTGATCGAGGGCATCGTCGGCGTGCAGAAGGAGGTCGTGTTGGCCGCGAAGCAGGCCCTGGTCACCGTCGAGGAGGTCGTCGACGACCTGCGCCAGCCCAGCCCAAACAGCTGCGTCCTCCCCCACTGGACCGTCACGGCGATCGCGGAGGTGCCACGCGGGGCATATCCTTCCTACGCCCACGGCTACTACGGTCGTGACAACGCCTTCTACACCGCCTGGGACGGCATTGCTCGGGAGCGCGAAAGCTTCCTGGCCTGGATGGACGAGCATGTGCTGAGCGTGGAGACACCACGATGAGCTACTCGACCCAGGAGATGATGGCCGTGGCCGCAGCTCGGGTACTCACCAATGATGATGTCTGCTTTGTCGGCATTGGTGCGCCCTCGCAGGCCTGCAACCTGGCCCGGCTCACCCACGCCCCTGGCATCACGCTGATCTACGAGTCGGGCACGATCGGCACCCGGCCCAACCTGCTGCCCCTCTCGATCGGCGACCCCGAGCTGTGCACCACCGCCCGCTGTACGGTCTCGGTGCCCGAGATGTTCCAGTACTGGCTCCAGGGCGGGCGCATCTCGGTGGGCTTTCTCGGCGGTGCACAACTGGACCGGTACGCCAACATTAACTCGAGCGTAGTTGGTAGCTACGCCAATCCGAAGGTGCGCCTGCCCGGCGGCGGCGGGGCGCCCGAAATTGCCGCCCACTGCCAGCAAACCTACGTGGTGATGGCCCAGAGCACGCGCAGCTTCGTCGAAAAGGTTGACTTTATTACATCGTTTGGCTTTGGCGAGGGCGGAGACCACCGCGAGCGGCTCGGCCTACGCACAGCCGGGCCGACCCTGGTGATCACCGACCTATGCGTGATGCGGCCCGACCCAGTGACCAGGGAGCTGACCGTCACCGCCCTGCACCCGGGTGTGACCCGCGAGCAGGTGCAGGCCAACACCGGCTGGGCGCTGCGCTTTGCCGCCGAGTTGGGCGCGAGCGAGCCACCGAGCGAGCGCGAGCTGACGGTGCTGCGAGATCTCCAGGCCCGGACGGCAAAGGCCCACGGGATGGCGACGATGTGAGCGAGACGCTGTACACCACCCCAACACTGGTGGCGATCTTCTCGCCGGAGTGTCATGTCGCGCAGATGCTGGCATTTGAGACGGCTCTAGCACGGGCCGAGTCTCGTGCTGGCGTCATCCCACCTGAGGCGGTCGAGACGATAGCGGCGGTCTGCCGCGCGCACGGGCGAGGTGCTGGTGGCCGCTGACGAGGGGCCGCAGGCGTGAGACGAGCCTTGAGCAACTGGCCGCGCTGAAGCCTGCGTTCCAGAAGGGCGGAACAGTCACCGCTGGCGAAAAAGCCGTGGGCGTCAGCGGCGGTGATGCTGGGCAACGAGGAGCTCACGGCCTCGTACAGCTCATCGACGCTGCGCGCCCCGGCTTTGCGCCAGCCGCCCTAGCGTAACGCAAGCGGACTCGGTTCAGGACGTTGCACGAAGGCCCCGGGCGTCGGCGACGAGGGCCGCGATGCTGGCGGCGGCGAGGCGTCCGGTCTGGGCTGCGCCGTTCATGTAGCCGTAGTAGGCGTCGCTCAGGTGCTCGCCCGCAAACGCCAGGTTGCCTACGCGCACCTCCTGATACTCCATTGGTTCATCGGCCTCGATGTAGAGAAAGTCGCTGAAACGGGTATACTGGCCCGGCCGGAAGGTCACGTACGAGCCGTTGCTGAACCGATCAGCACCCCAGCGCGAGCGAGCGAAGGTACCTGTTGCTGCTTCTCTGAGGCCGGGCAGGGCCGCCCCCAACGCATCGACGAACTGTTGTCCGAGCTGACGGGTGTTCCTTCCGTCCAGGGCTGCCGCCTCCTCGCCGCCGAGAAAGAAGGTCAGTGCGCCGGCCTCGCGGTCCACTTCGCGCTGGGTGGCGTCCCAGGCTGCGGCGAAGCCGATGTCGCTCCAGGCCTCGCTGCTGAAACCCGCATCCTGGCGCCAGGCCCGGCGGCGGAAGCCCGCGAGCAGCTTCTCATTGCGCCCGGAGTCGAGCTCGGCGATCATGCGGCGCAGGCGCCCCGGCAGCCGCAGATCCAGGGTCACGCGGCGAAGCACTGCGAAGGGCATGGCGAGGATGACGTACTCGGCATCTACGCTCGTCCCATTTGCGAAGGCCAGCCGGTAGCCCGCGCCTCGCTGGGCTACTGCGGTGAGCACGTGGCGCAGATGCACAGAACCTTTGAGCCGCGCGACCAGCCCCTCGACAATCCGGCTGCTGCCGCCCTCGACGGTAAACTGCTCATCGGAGTTGCCCAGCACCTCCACCGCCGCGCCGTCCACGGTGGGCAACAGGAAGATCAGGTGGAGCGCGGAGGTTTCATCAGCCTCCACGCCCAACTCGGTGCGGATCGAGCGCTCGATCAGGGCGCGCACGAAGGGCTGCGCGATCAGGCCGGCGTGCTGATCGAGGTAGCGCGCGACACTGGTGCGGTCGAACGCGGGGGCATAACGTTCGTAGTCCTCGTCGAGCAGCGCCGCGTCGTCGGCGATTTGCCGGGCTAGCGGCCGAAGCGCCTCGGCCATCTCAGCCTCAGGGATCGAGCGACCGTCGAAGAGGTAGGACGTGGCCGGCAGGGGGAAGCGCGCGGCATCCGCGGCGCGGTCGAAGAGGGTCAGACCGAGCTCGGCGGCCAGGGCTAGCATGTCGTCGTGGTCAGAGTTGATGAACTCGCCGCCAAACTCCACCGCGAGACCAGGGGCAACCCCTGCGCGGAGGGTGCGCACACGCCCGCCAAGTCGTGCGCGGGCCTCATACAGGTTGGCGCTAAGCCCGGCCTGCTGGAGGTGGTAGGCCGCAGTGAGCCCCGCGAGCCCACCGCCGACGATGGCGATGCGGGGCTGCGAGCCGCGCGATTGTGCGTGCTGCGCGGCGACCGGGCGGCTCAAGCCGGTAGCGGCCAGGGCGGCGGGTCCGGCGAGCGTAGCGCGCAGCAGTTGCCGGCGGCTCGGATCGAAAGCCGGGAGGAAGCGGGGAACGGATCGGCCGGCGACGGCGTAGTTGGCCCGGCGAGCCGCTGTCAGGGCGCGAACAAAGGCGCGCCAGAGTGGGGTATGCATCGGTATGGGGCCTCCTTACGCCCCGTGCCAGAGTATGGTGGGAGAAGAAGCACCGGCACGTCTGCTCCTTCGCGTCAGTTTAGCGTCTGATCAGCGGCAGGTAGAGCCCCTCGTCGGCCGGCACCGGCGTGGGTGAGGGCATAGGTGAGGTTGGCAAGGGCGTAGGCGGCGCCGGAGTCACCGCCTGCCGGTAGACCGCCACCGCGAAGTCCAGTCCGCTACAGTCGCGTCTGTCGAGCAGGGGACTACATGCCTGACCCACGGCAGCCAGGCGCCCGTCACCCCGTGCCAGCCCGAAGGGGCAGTCCGCGCCACCAAAACTGAACGGCAGACGCCCGTTGCCGTTGATGCTCGTGTCGGCTGAACCGTCGGGCTGGAGGCGGATCACCAGACCGGCTTCTTCGCTAAACTCCTGGCAGAGCGCCGCAGTGATGCCGCCCCCATCCGCCAGCAGCGCGCGGACGGCATCGGTGCCGGTGATCTGCACAAGCAGCCGGCCGTCCCCGTCGAACGAGCGGTCGGGGCTGCCGTCAGGGCGGTAGCGCACAAAGGCTGCCCCGTTTGCGCGGCTCGCGCCGGCGGCAACGATGGCGCCGTTGGGCTGCACCACGACGGCGTAGGCAATCTCCACCGTGCCGAAGTCCGCCGTCACCTTGCCCTCGGTACCGAATGGCCGATCCTGGCTGCCATCTGGGTTGAGCCGCGCCAGCACCATGTTCGCGTCTGTCTGGCTGACGACCGTTGTGCCTGCGACGAGAAGCTTCCCATCGGGCTGAAACGCGATGCCCAGGGCGATCGCTTGCACTCCCGCGCCAATGAACTGGACCCCGTTGAAACCAAAGCCGCGATCGAGTTGGCCTTGCGCGGTCAGGCGTGCGACAACCATCACATTCGCGCCGCCTGCCAGTACCAGCTTGCCGTCGGGCTGAACCACCATCGCGTACGAGGGCGTGTCGGGAAGATTCAGCCTGGCGAACCCGGTTCCGTTGAAGCTGGTGTCCGGGCTCCCGTCGGGGTTGAGCCGCGCCACATTGAAGGTACCGCCCCCAACCAGGATCTTGCCGTCGCCCAGCAACGCCAGGCCGCTCGCGTCGCCCCGCAGGGCTGGCAGCGCCAGTTTCCCCGCCTCGCCAAAGCTCGGGTCGAGCTCGCCGGCCACGGTGAAGCGCACGAGTACGACGTGGCGATCGTCCTGGTTGACCGGGGAGACGCCCGCGACGAGCAGCTTGCCGTCGGGCTGAAACACTGCGTGGGTGGCACGGTCATTCAGCTCGCCCATGGAAGCGAAGCCGAACGTCTGCCGGCCGCCCGCATCTAACGAGCCATCGGCGAAGCTGCGCAGCAGTGCGAGCCGTGGCTCGCCCTCGGCCTTGATGCTGGCGACTGTTGTGAGCCGCACTTCGTCTGAGCGCTGTGTGGCCAGGGCACGCGCGAGCTCAGCGCCGGTTCCGGGGATCTCCTGACGCGAGGCGCTATCGGGCGAGAGCTGGCCCTGCTCCGTGATGCGTACCATCCCCAGCCGGTTGTCGCTCACCCCGATCAGCGCGTAGCTGTCACTCGTCAATTGGGTGAGCTCCTGAGGCCCATCGTCCCCACCTATATCGACGCGGAGCACGCCGTTGTTGCCCCAGGTCGGGTCGAGCGTCCCATCGGGCCTGAAGCGCAGCACGCCGAAATCGCCGCCGATACTGCCTGCCGCGAGAATATGGCTTCCATTCGCGAGCGGGTTGACCGCAAGTAGCGCCACAATGCTTGCCGGCTCGTCGCTGGCGCGATACCCGGTGCCGTTGAACTCAGCCATCAGCTCAAGGGTGTCGCTGCTGACGCGAGCGATCACGTGCTCACTGGTCGTGCCGAGGGTGCGCTGCCCGGCGAGGTAGTACGAGTTTCCGGTGATTGCCAGATCGAGCAGGGTGTCGTCCCCGCCGAAGTCGTGCTGGACCTGTACGACGGTGCTGTTCGGGTTGATCACGGCCAGGCCGAAGTCAAGGCCGCAGCTGGGGTTGCACGGCTGGCCCGGCAAGTTCTGCTCCACGGTACCGGCTACGACGATGGTGTTCCCGTTGACCACGAGCTGGCTTGCAACATCGGAGCGCCCATTGAAGTCCACCATGATCGTGCCATCCTGACTAAACGCCGGATCGGGCGTACCGTCAGGCTTGAGGCGGGCGACGGCAAAGTTCTCGGTGCGAGCGGTGCGCGGGCCGGTGCGCGTGGTGCCGGCGACGAAAATGCTCTCGTCGAAGCCCACGTGCACGGCATTGGCCGTGTCGGTGCGGTTGTCGAAATCCAATCGGGTGACCCCGCCTGTGCCGAAGGCAGGGTCGAGTCGGCCGCGCCCATCGTAACGAGCAACGAGGATGCCGCGGCCGTCAGAGCCGACCACGATGAGCGCTCCACCTGTGGTGTATGCGGCATCGGCGACCGTGCCGCCCGGGAAGGGTTCGGTGAAGAGGCGCCCGGCCTCGCCGTAGCCGCCGAAACTGGGGTCGAGCATGCCGTCTGCAGCAGGCGTACTGGCCAGGAGGCTCCCCGCGCCCACAAAGAGGAGCGTCGCCACGAACACGATGGCCTGGCGGCGATAGTCGGCCCAGCTTCGAATACGGGGGCTGGATCTGGAAAGCGTACGAACGGATGTATCAGTCTGAACCACCGGGTCTCTGCTCCTGGACACGCCACAGCGAGCGCTGGGCAACTAGGTGAGTCGCGCTGCGCTCCTGGGGCGTTCCGTTATCCATTACACGTGGTTGTCGTCAGTGCGAGCCGCTTCGCCGAGCGGCGGAGGCCAGTGCGGCGGGGTTCAGTTGTGGAGAATGGCCCAGGCGGCGGCGATCTGCCAGTACTCGGCCTGCTGCCTGGCATCCTCACGCTCCCCGCCAGTAGCCTGTGCCACCAGATCCACCACCCGAACTGCCTCCTGGCATGCTTGAGCCCACTCACCAGCGGAGGCGGCCCGGACTGCGTACTCGGTGCAGAGCGCGGCGGCAAGCGCATATTCATACAGGTTGCTTGATATGACGCTGAAGGCGAGCCAGAACGGGTTATAGAAATCGTCGAGACGGCGCTCGATCGCCTTGCCGGGATGGGCGCCGTGATCGAGCCACGCTTGCGCTGCTCCTACCGCCTCGGCGACGGCATGGTCGCCGTGCTGCGCGCTGAGCTCAACTACGCGAGTGCACTCAGCGAGGGCCAGCTCGACGACCCCTCGGCAGAGCTGGTGTCGCTGATGTTCGGTCATCGCTGCAGCTAGACGGCTGATCACTGTCTGGCGGTAGCGCTCGAGTGCGATCCGCTGCCCCTTGTTGGCAGACCCGAACCATCCCCCCATCGCTGTATCCTCTCCTGTACGAGGGCGTCGGCCTTGCGACGCAACACCCAGCGTTCAGCTCCCCGTTCTCGCTGGAGGTACTGCTGCTCCACAAAGAGCCGGTGTGTGCCGCTGGCCGCCTCGTCGTCCTTGTGGTATTCCTCAGACACTGTTTCCGCACGTTGCTCGATCACGGGTGCTGGCTGGCCCTTTCTCTACCGGTCGACTGCATCTGCCAGCGCAGGATAGGCCGGGGGTCTGAAGGAACTCTGAATGCCCGGCCATATACTGGAGCGCGTCGCCACAAGTACTGAATATGCACGGCGGCAGCCGCCGGAGAGCACGATGCGACAGATTGCGATTCGCCTGCTTGGTTCATTCGAAGCAAGCGTCGAAGGAGTGCCCGTCGCTGGCTTCGAGTACGCCAAGGTGCGGGCGCTCCTGGCTTACCTGACCCTCGAGGGCGCGCAGCCCGTGACCCGCAGCGTGCTTGCGGCACTGCTCTGGCCCGAGCAGTCCGAGCGCAACGCGCGCAACAGCCTGAGCCAGGCCCTCACACAGCTCCGTAACGCCTTTGGTGACCGGGAGGCCGAGGAGCCCCTGCTGTGTGCCGACACACATCACGTTTGGCTGAACCCCAACGTCTCTGTCGAGCTGGATGTGCGCCGGCTGTTGCAGGCGGTGGATGCGGCGGAGCAGCACCAGCATCGGAGCTGGCGAACCTGCGCGCTGTGTGAGGAGCGCCTGCGGCAGGCCCTGAAGCTGTATCGCGGCGACTTCCTCGCCGACATCGCTATTGCCGACAGCGTCCCGTTCGAGGAGTGGGCCGGCCAGCGGCGCGAGTACCTGCGGAAGCGGGCGCTGAGCGCCCTGGAGCGTCTCGTGGAACGGGCCGAGTGGCGGAGCAACTACAGCACCGCACTTAGCTACGCCCAGCGGCTGCTCGCCCTCAACCCACTGGTCGAGCCGAGCCAGCGCGCGGTGATGCGCCTGCTGGCGCTCAATAGTGAGCGAGCTGCGGCAGAGGCCCACTACCGCCAGTTCCAGACCTTGCTAGAGGAGGAGCTTGGGGTCGAGCCGGATGCGGCCACCACGCTGCTGTTTGACCAGATCCGCTCCGGCGATATCTCCGGCCTACGTACACCCCCACCTCCGATCGTCGCTCCCCTCCCGGCAGCGCCGCTCGTCGGCCGAGACGAGGATCTACAGCGGTTGTGCGCGGAGCTCCGGGCAGGCGCCCGCGCCGTGACCCTCACGGGGAGTGGCGGGATCGGCAAGACCCGGCTGGCGCTCGCGGCCGCGCACGCCCTGCGCTTCGACTTCGAGGACGGGGTTTTCTGGGTGAACCTGTCGGCGCTGAGCGACGCGGCCCTGGTTGCCGACGCGGTGGCGCAGACGCTGGGGGTGAAGGAGCGGCCGCGGCAGCCGATCGGCGAGACCCTGCGCGAGCACCTGCACGCCCGGCATCTGCTGCTTATCCTCGATAACTTCGAGCACGTCATTGCAGCCGCACCCCTCGTGGCCAACCTGCTCGCTAGCTGCCCCGCGCTGGCCATTCTGGTGACGAGTCGGGCGCCGCTCACGCTGCGCGCCGAGCGTCAGTTACCCCTTGAGCCACTCGACGAGGCAGCGGCCGTTCAGCTGTTTCGCGAGCGGGCCCACGTCGCCGGCGCCACGCTCGCCGCCGACGAGGCCAGCGTCGCCCTCTACGGGGAGATTTGCCGGCGGCTGGACCGGCTGCCGCTGGCGATCGAGCTGATCGCGGTGCGTGCCCGCTCCCTTACCCCGCGCGAACTGCTGCGCCAGCTTGAACAGCCGCTCCAGGCGCTGACCCGCGGCCCACGCGATCTTTCCACCAGGCACCAGTCGCTGCGACAAGCCATTCAGTGGAGCTACGACCTGCTCAACATCGAGGAGCAGCAGGCCTTGCGCGCCCTCGGTGTGTTTGCGGGCGGCTGCACGGTCGAGGCGGCACAACAGGCCGTTCTCGGGGCGACACCCGCGCCGCCGCTGCTCGAGGCGTTGCACCAGGCGAGCTTGCTCCAGCGGCAGGTTGTGGCGGAGCAGACGCGCTACATCCTCCTGGAGACCATCCGCGAGTTTGCGCTGGAACAGCTCGCAGCGAGTGGGGAGACCGCGCTATTGCGGCAGCGCCACTGCGCGCAGTTCACCGCCTTCGCCTTGGCCGCGCACCAGGAGCTACAGCGCGCCGAGGCTGCTCGCTGGCGAGCGTGGGTCGCCGCCGACCGCGAGAATCTCCGCGCCGCCTACCACTGGGCGATGGAGCATCAGCAGTACGAGACGGCCCTGCAGCTGACAACTGGTATCTGGCGCTTCCACTGGATAAGCGGCTCGCTCCGGGAGGGACTGGAGCAGCAGGAAGCGGCACTGGCCTACCGCGAAGAGGTGCCGCTTCGGCTTCAGTGCGGCGCCTTGCAGGCCGCTGGCGCCCTGGCGTTTGGCCTGAACGAATACGACCGTGTCCGCCACTGGATAGGGCTGGGATTGGCTGCCGCGTGGCGTCTAGGCGATGCGGACACAATCCAGACCATCCTATCCAGCCTCGGCAAGGTGCTGCTGGACCAGGGCGAGCTTGAAGACGCCAGCGTCCATCTGGAAGTGGCGCTCTCGCTGGCCTCCCGGTGCAGCGACCCGACCGTCGCCAGGTTCCCGCTCATCGCTCTGGCATTCCTGCACCAACGCCTCGGCAATATCGACCTGGCCCGCACCTTTGCAGAGGAGTGTGTGCGCCTTAATCAGTCGACCGACGATCGCGAGAGTACGGCCGAAGCGCTGCGCCGCCTGGCATCGATCAGGCTGGCCCAGGGCGACCTGGTCGGCGCTCGCCGATTGTCCGACGAGTCTCTGGCCAGGTACTGTGCGCTCGACCATCAGTTCGGCGTTGGGCTTGGGCTGATCACTCGGGGCGATATCGCACGTGCCGAGGGGAGCTATGCGGCGGCGCTTACGTCCTACTTCCAGTGCCTGAAGCTCTGGAAGGAACGTCAGAACACGGTGACGATCGGCTATGTGCTGGACTACGTCGGACGAACTTTCCTGCAGATGGCGGCGGCGGAGCGGGCGGCAACACTCTTCAGCGCAGCGGCGGCGATCCGCGAGCAGGCTGGCGCCCAGCTGACGGACTACGAGAAGGCTAGCTGCGATCTAGCGTTCCAGCGCTGCCGGGAGGCCCTCGGCGACGAAGGCTTTGACGCCGCCTGGGCCGCCGGGCGCACGCTCACCGTCGAGGCAGCAGTCGATCTGGCACTCCAACCACACGCCTTGGCCCTGGCTTGACCGCGCCGAGGGGGTACAGCCGCTGAGCCGCTACGAGCCGGTGTCTCGCCTGTAGGCGCGGCAGGCGTCGAGCAGGGCGTCAAGGTTGCGGTCGCACGCCTCCCGGGGGTTGCGCCCCGTTCGGCGCACGGCCTCGATCGCGTCGGCGTTCGACAACCCACGGGCGCTCACGAGCCAGGCGGCGAGCACATGGCCGGTTCGGCCGATGCCACCGGAGCAATGCACCACGACCCGCTCGCCCCGCCCATCGGCGGCAAAGAGAAACGGGAGGATCGTGCCGGTGAGGGTTGCCTGGTCGGCGAGCTGAAAGTCCGCGATCGGGGCCCAGCAGACAGCCTCGGCCCCGAACACGTTCCGGTACGCATCGAGCAGACCGTCGTAGCCACGAAGCTGCCGAGGCGGCAGCAAACAGAGCACCCACCGTATCTCGGCCGCCTGCACTGCCAGGATCCAGCTGCTCACGATGGCGGGCGACGGTCGGGGCAGCGGGAATCCTGGTCGCCTGGCCCCGTAAACCGTGCGCTCGCCCGGAACGGCCGGCCCGAAGCCCTTCGTCGGCGAGGTGAGCATGCGCTCAAGCCGCAGCGGCAGGCGGCCAGGGGTCATCGCACACGTCCAATCACTACGCAGGGAGCTACGTCAATGGCGTCGGCTCTTGAATGATACCGCTCCTGGCGACCTGCCGTCCCGCAATCCACTGTTGAGCAAGCCTGGCCACCCTCTGTCTGGCCCAGATCTTCGGCGGGTTGGAGGTCGCCCGACGGCGGAGGATCATTCGCGTCCAGGCCGCGGTCGCACTGAGCCATTGCCCCGAGCCAGATTTTCAGTCGGTTCGCTGCACCCACTGTGGTACCCAGGCGCTATGGTCTAAAGGAAGCACCGGCCTGACCCACACAACCCCGTGCAGCCGAACAGGACGACGGCGGCACCTCTGCCACCGTCATCCCTGCTTATCTGGTATTAGACCCCCATGCGGCTTCGCCGCACACTGCCGTGATGAAAAAGTGCGCTATACTCCATCCGAACGCCCGTGCTGGCGATCAAGGTCGATGTTTC
>SFCB01000294.1 GCA_004367505.1 Chloroflexi bacterium OHK40
GGGGCGGGGGCGGGCGCGGCGGCCAGCGCGGGCGCCTCGTGTTCGGGCGCCTCGTGTTTGGGCGCCTCGATCGACTCGCCGAGGCCGTTCTCGACCGCAGCGGCGATGGCCGTGGCCGCCTGTTCCTCATCCTCGCCACTCACATCGACCTGGATGCACTCGCCGGGCGTGACGCCGAGGGTGAGCAGCGAGACCAGACTCTTGGCATTGACGCGCCGGGCGCCATAGCGCACGAAGACGCTCGCCTGGAAACGTTTAGCGGTATCCGCGAGTACACGGGCCGGTCGGGCGTGGAGCCCGGTGGGATTACGAATCGTCAGTTCGAGCTGCTGCATAGCTCCTCCTTCGCAGCGTCAGGCTACTCCTCAACGCGCGGGCGGCTGAGGCGCTCGACGATCAGCATGGGGTCGCTGGCGTGCAACAGCTGCTCGGCGGCGTCGGGGTCTTCGATCACCTCGGCCAGATTGGCCAGGACGCCGAGATGCTCATCGGCGGCAGCGGCGATGCCGATCACCAGATAGGCCCGCTCGCCGGATTCCCACTCGACGCCCTCGGGGATCTGCACTACCGAAATGCCGGCCCGGCGCACGTCGGCACGATTCTCGTGCTGGCCATGGGGGATGGCGATGCCATTGCCCAGGTAGGTCGACATCGTCTGCTCTCGGGCCAGCATCCCCTGTACATAGGTCGGCGCTACCCGACCATCCTGCACGAGCAACTCGCCGGCCTGGCAGATCGCGTCCTGCTTATCGCTGGCGTTGGCCCGCAGGCGCACCGTTGCTAACGAGATAATAGACATGATCTACTGCACCTCGACGATCTCGCTGCCGCTTTTCAGGGCCTGCACGACCTGATCAAAGACGGGATCGTTCAGAAACTGGTTGAAGGCGATAACCACGGCGCCGGGAGCCTGCTTGCGGGCCGAGGCGGCGAGGCCCCGGTGCACCATCACCAGCTTCGCGTCGGCTGGCACGGCGCGCACGGGCTTGTGGAGCACATTCACATTCAGGTTGGCCTGCTTGAGCTTCTTTTTCAGCGCGTTGACCCCCATCACGCTGGAGCCCATTCCTGCCTCACACGCGAAGACGATCGTATCGACCTGAGATGCTGCAATTGATGACGCCATGGGACCTCCATTGGTGACGTCGGTTGATGTGGCGCTACCTGGTGGGGGCCTGCTGTCACGGAAACGCCGATCTTCAGGCTCAATAGCTCGACCACACCGGGGCCACAAAGCTCGCGGATCGCCGCACCAGCGGTCGCCGGCGGTGCCAGATCGATTCGGCGTAGGCCGGCTTGCAGCGTGGTAGCCTTGGGCTTGAGCCGCCGGGCGTGCGGGCCGCCACACCCGCACGCCTCGCGCCTTACCAGACCGTAAAGCTTCTCGAACCTTATCTGAGCGCAGTTCTCGGAACGATTGAGCGGTGTGCGGAGGGCTGGAACGTATCAGAACGCCATCTACACTTGCGGTCCCGGTGCTCTGGCGCTTGCTTTAGTCCGCCGCCGCGGTTGCCGGAACGCTCTCACTCGTCTCACCGGCATCGGCCTCGTCGGCCTGGGAGCGCACCGGGAAGAGCCGCAGGATGATCGATCCGGCCACAAAGGAGCCGATAATGCCTGTCACCACCCCGCCGAGCACCGCGAAGTGGGCGCCACGGGGGATCACCGCGAGGTAGGCGAAGATCGAACCGGGCGAGGGGGTAGCCACCAGGCCCGCGTCGAAGATCACGAACCAGAGGTTGGCGAGCATGGCGCCGACCCACATCGCGATGATCATAATCGGGTGAGCCA
This sequence comes from Chloroflexi bacterium OHK40, assembly GCA_004367505.1. Lineage (GTDB taxonomy): Bacteria > Chloroflexota > Chloroflexia > Chloroflexales > Chloroflexaceae > OHK40. Next base: position 1,792 of record SFCB01000294.1, read on the forward strand.
GGATGTAGGGGAAGTAGATCTCGTGGATGCCGCCGAGGAAGTGGATGACGGCCGCGCCAGGTGCCGACTGCTTCAGGCCACCCCGGCCAGCGAACATGTAGGCCAGCAGCAGGCCCAGGCCGGGGCCAGGGTTGGTTTCGAGCAGGAAGTGGATGGCCTTACCGTTTTCGGCCACGGCGGCCACGCCGAGCGGCGCCAGGATGCCGTGGTTGATCGCGTTATTGAGGAAGAGCACCTTGGCCGGCTCAATGATCAGCGCTGCCAGCGGTAAGAGCCTGGTGTCGATCAGGAACTGCACGCCCGCGCCCAGGGCCGTGCTGAAGCCCTGCACGATCGGGCCGATGATCGCGTTTGCCACCAGCACCAGCCCCAGCACCAGAAAACCGGCGGAGAAGTTGTTCACCAGCAGCTCGAAGCCGACCGGCGTGCGCTCCTCCAAAAACTCGTCAACCTTCTTGATCAGATAGCCGCCGAGGGGGCCCATAATCATGCCGCCGATGAACATCGGGATGTCGGCGCCGACGATCACGCCCATGGTCGCGGCGGCACCCACGACCCCGCCGCGCGTGTCGTAGATCAGTTTGCCGCCGCTGTAGCCGATCAGGATGGGCAGCAGGTAGATGATCATCGGCCCTACCAGCTCCGCGAAGGTCTCGTTGGGGATCCAGCCGGTGGGGATGAACAGGGCGGTGATCAGGCCCCATGCGATAAATGCGCCGATGTTCGGCACAACCATCGCGGCGAGGAAGCTGCCAAAGCTTTGAATCCGCTGGCGCATGTGGGTACTCTCCTGTGAGTAGCGGTTTTCTGGTTCCTGAGCAGACACCTTCAGCGCGGAAGCATGTCGAATCACGTCCAACATGGCCTCCCGGGTGGCCGTTTTGGGTGATCTCGTCGCTCTGCAACCTGCGTTATTGGTGTCAGACGTGTGAGTTGCTGCTATTCTAGCGGTATCATAGCTGTAGTCAAGTGCTCATGACGCATTTATTCGTGCGACTTTTTGTTGCTTGCTTCTGACAAAGCTAGATTATTTACGTCATCCACTGTGCGAGGGCAGAGATGTCCTCTGAGCGCAGGGTCGGGTGCACCTGCACGACCGGGGTGCTCGTCTCGCCGGGCAGGTGCAGTGGCACGGTGGAGATGATCAGGTCGGCGGCAGCCACACGTTCGGCAGTCAAGGCGCGTAACGGGAGGACCTCGAAAGTGCCAAGGCGCGGCAGGCGGGCCTGCAGGCGTGCCACCAGCAGTTGGGTGGTCGCCATGCCGCTCGGGCAGACGACGATCACATGGCGTGTGCGCTCGGGCCTGGCGCGTACCACGGCGGCGTGCAGGAGCAACGCCAGTTCGTGCTCGGCCGTGGGTGGCAAGGCAATCCCGGTGGCCTCAAAGACGCGCTGGGCCAGGCGCGCGGCGACACTCTGATCGACGCTCTGGCGCTCGACCGGGGTCTGGGCTAGCGGGCGGGTGGGGCCCCAGAGGTTGAAGCGCCGGCGGGTAGAGGCGGGCAGCAGGTGGGCTTCCAGGCCCTCGCGCAGGAGCCGGTCGGTGGCAATAGCTGGCAGCGCGTATGCCGTGGCGCTTTCGGCCTGCAGTGCGGCGAGCAGTTCTTGAAACTGCTGATTGGCCGGGAGATCAGGTTGCCAGGGTTCATCGCGTGGACAGGCGAGGATCTGTACGGCCAGCGCGGCAGCCTCTGCCAGCACGACCGGCTGCGGCAGGTCCGGCCAGAGCTCGCTGGCCAGGCGGGTCGCAACTGGCCAGGCCGCCTGGGCCTGGAGCCAGTCGAGCTCCTGAGGTGCCCAGGCCACGAACTGCTTCGTCGCCACCCGCTGCCGCTGGAGCGCGATCGCGAGGGCCAGTTCGTCAACCCCCTCCTCAGCAAAGCGGCCACCGAGCCCGGCCTCCGCACGCTCCACCCACTGCCGGGCGGCCCGCAGATCCAGCGCGGCGATAAAGCTGTTCACCGTCCCGGCGAGTGGCAGAAGCGCCGCGTCATTGGCCAGCGCAAAGCTAATCCCCTGCTCACGGGATACCCGCAGGATCGGCCGGTCGAAGGGCACATCGCCCCAGGTGAGGGCGGCCAGCGCCTGGCGCCGGGCAA
>SFCB01000086.1 GCA_004367505.1 Chloroflexi bacterium OHK40
CCCCCCCCCCGCCGCCCCCGGCCGATGTACTGCGCGGCAACGTGCGCTGGTCGATCGGCCAGAGCCCGATTATTCTCCGGCGCGATGTGCAGATCGCCCCAGGGGCCGAGTTGCTGATCGAGCCCGGGGTGGAGGTGCGCCTCGATCCGGGCGTGTCGATCTTTGTGGATGGTGGGCGCCTGCTCGCCCTCGGCCTGCCAGGCCAGCCGGTACGCTTTGTGGGCACCACGGACGCCCGCTGGAGCGGCCTCTTCGGCCGGCCCGGCAGCTTCGTGGTCCTCGAGCACACGGAGGTGCGCGGCGGCGGCGTGGGCGGCACGCTGATGGCCGTCGATCGGAGCCAGCTAGTGGTGCGCTCCAGCCGCTTTACGGACAATGGCGGCGCGATCCTGCTCACCGACACCAGGCTCGAGATGCGCGACAGCGAGGTGAGCGGCAACGATATGCCCTTCGGGGCCGCGCTCGAAGTCAGCTTCGCTCGCGGGGACTTTGTGACGATGAGCGGCAACCGCTTCGGCGGTAACCGTCTCTCGGACGGTTCGCCCCAGGTGCGGATCGCCAACAGCAGCACCTTCGAGACGCTCAACCTCGCCATCGAGGGCAATCTGATCCGTGGCGGCGCGCCGAACCTTCAGCTCGTTACCAATGGCCCGCTCAACGGGAGCGTCACCTGCAACGCGCTCGTCGGCGATGCTCAGGGCTTCGGGCTGCGCACCCAGACCCCGCAGGTCGCCCCGAATGGTCTCCCCCCGATGACTTTGCGGGTCGAGAATAACCTGCTCGACGAGCATGTCCCGCCGATCATCCCGGTGTACCTGCGCTTCGGGCTCGGTCGCGGCGCTACCAGTGAGATCTTGCTCGATATGCGCAATAACTGGTGGGGCGACGCCAGTGGACCCTATGAGCCCGACCAGAACGCCGATGGGCGCGGCGACTCGGTGGGTGCCAATATCCTCTTTGCGCCGTGGCTTGAGGCCGCGCCGGCGTGCCTGCCCCCACCCTAGGGCCGTTCGAGGGCGGACAGAACCCGTGTTCGATCGGCGGTGTGCCGCGCCGCGTTGGCCTGCGGCGTGGCGCGGCCCCGGCACTCCCGGGAGCCGCATGATCCCGCATGTTATGACAAGCCCGGAGCGGCCAGCCACACCCCCCCGTCCACGCGCCGCATACGGCCAGCCCGGATGAGCCGCAGCGCCCGCTCCCCGGCCACGTAGACCCAGGCTCGCCGCGGACCCTGCGCGGTGGCGACATCGAGCGCCAGCCGCTCATAGAGGTTGCGCGTGCCGCCGGGTGTGAAGCCCTCCAGCCGGTCGAGGGCAGGGAGAGTCGCTGGGTAGTGGCCGGGCGCCACCGTGATGAGCGTGCCGCCAGCCACATCACCGGGGAGCAACAGGTCGGGCTCGGTCGTGAGAAAGGGGAAGGGGCCAGGGCTGAAGAGCGCGGCTCCGGGCAGGCTCGCGGGGAGCTCCTCGACGGTCAGGCCGGCAAGGTAGCGGGCGTAGTTCAAGCCGCCCGGCTTGAGCGTGCCGTAGACGAAGAAGGGGAGCTGCATAGGTGTGGCCCAACCGCTACCCACGGGTCTTTCAGGACGGAAGCACTGTCGCGGCGCCCCTGGTGGGCGCCCCCAGATCAGCGCCAAACACCAGACCGAAGCGCCCGGCGACCAGGCAATGGTCGCTACCGCGACGGGCGCAGTCGGTGGTGAAGGTCAGCGGCACGGCGCCCGGGCTGGCGAACAGGTAATCGATGCGGATCAGGCCGAGCGGCAGGTTGAGCTGGCCGGGGCGCCAGCTGGCCCCAAAGCCCAGCCCGGCGGCACGGTGGGCGTCGCTGAGCCCGGCGGCAAGGTCGTCGTAGGCGCGCTCGCGCTCGCTCACGTTCATATCGCCGGCGAGAATGAGTGGGTCGCCATACCGGCGTTGCAGCTCGTCGACATAGGCGCGGATGCCGGTGATCTGCGCATCACGGGGGCCGGTGTTGTAGCAGTGCAGCAGTGGACAGGTGGCGCCGAAGGTGCGGGGCGGCATGGGATGCGCATTGACCACCGTCACCGCCTGGCCCCCGAGATCGAGCCGGGCCCACACGAGGCGCGGCATATCCCAGACATCGCCGGGGAGCTCAGGCACACCCGAGTCGACGATCGGGTAGCGGCTCAGGATCGCCAGGCTCGGCGCCGTCTCCTCCGGGCGCAGCCGGCGATAGGGGTAGGCGGCGAGGAGTTCCCCATCGGCCGCCAGGGCCTCCCAATCGGCTTCCTGGAGGAGCACCACATCGGGCTGGTGCTCGGCCAGCACCTCCCGAAGAGCGCCAGGCGTCACCCCGCCAACGTAGAGGTTCCAGCTCAGCACACCGAGCTCGGGGGTATCAGCCACTGGTGAGGGAGCCGGCGCGCCAAAAGCCGGCGGATAGACGAGCAGAAAGGCGGCCGCAGCCGTCGCCAGCGTCAGGCGCAGCAACACCATCCCCGGGGCCAGGGCAATGGGCAGCAGGAGCAGCGCCGGCAGGAACAGAAAATGGGCGAAGACCTGTGTAAGGGCGAGGGGTCCCGCCCGCTGAGGGGCCAGCAAGGCGGCGAGGGTGAGGGCCACGAGCGTGGCCGGGTAGAGCGCGAGCAGCGTATCGCGCGCCAGGGGCGCCTGGCGCGTTAGGGGTCGGCGGTGCATCAGGCGGCTCACACAGCGCCCGCCGGGCCAGCCCACGGCGGGCGATCGACTATACTATAGCAGGTTTCGCCCCGCCCGTGAGCCCCGTGCCCACGTCAGACCTGGAGCAGCGATGGATGTCGCCCTGATGATCGAAGGCCAGAACGGCCTGACATGGCCGCGCTGGCAGCGCCTGGCCCGTGCCGCCGAGGAGCTTGGCTTCGCCGGCCTCTACCGCTCGGACCACTACACCAATGCCAGCCCACCGGACGTGGAGTCGCTGGAGCTGTGGACATCGCTCACCTGGCTGGCCTCGCATACCAGCCGGATCGCCTTCGGCCCACTCGTCTCGCCCGTCTCGTTTCGCGAGCCCACCATGACGGCACGCATGGCCGCCGCCGTCGATGATCTCTCGGGCGGTCGGCTCGAGCTCGGCGTTGGCGCTGGCTGGCAGGAGCGCGAGCACACCAACTTCGGGCACCAACTCCTGGAGGTAGGCCCGCGCATGGCCCGCTTCGAGGAGGGGCTCCAGGTGATCACCCGCCTGCTGCGCAGCGACACGCCGGTGAGCTTCACGGGGAGCTTCTACCGTTTGCAAGGTGCCATCCTGCTGCCGCGACCGCAGCGCCCGGGCGGCCCGCCGATCGTGATCGGGGGCAACGGGCCACAGCGCACCCTACCGCTCACGGCGCGCTACGCCGACGAGTGGAACGGCGTCTTTGTGTCGCCGGCCCGCTACGCCGAGTTGAGCGCGCAGCTCGACACCCTCCTGGCGGCGGAGGGGCGGGAGCCGGCGAGTGTGCGGCGCACCCTGATGCACGGCGTAGTCTATGGCCGTGATGACGCCGACGTGGCGGCGCAGCTCGCCGGACGCGAGAAAGCCGCCCTGCGCGAGCGCGGCATGCTGGTAGGCACCGCCAGCGAGGTGGTCGAGCAGCTCGGCGCCTTCGCCGAGGTCGGCGTCCAGCGGATCATGGTGCAGTGGCTGGCCCTGGACGACCTGGAGCGCCTCGAACACTTCGCGGCCCGGGTACTATCGCAGCTATGAGCGCGGCGCGCTGGCAGACTACGCTCTGGATCATGTTCGCGGCCCAGCTGATCTCGGCGGTGGGCTTCTCCGTCATCTTCCCCTTCCTCCCGCTGTACGTCGCCGAGCTTGGCACACGGACGAGCCTGAGCATCCCGTTCTGGATCGGCATCGTCTTCGGCGGCCAGGCACTCACGATGGCGATCGCCTCACCCATCTGGGGCGCCCTCGCCGACCGGCTCGGCCACAAACTGATGGTCGAGCGGGCGATGTACGGCGGCGCGGTCCTCTTACTGCTCATGGGCTTCGTCCGTTCGGCGGAGGAGCTTGCGCTACTCCGAACCATCCAGGGCGCCGTCACTGGCACGATCTCGGCGGCCAACGCGATGGTCGCGGCGGTTGCGCCCCGGGAACGCATGGGCTACGCGATGGGCACGCTGCAGGTGGGGCTATGGAGCGGCACCGCCGCAGGGCCTCTGCTCGGCGGGCTCCTCGCCGACTCGCTTGGCCTGCGGGCGCCCTTCTACCTCACCGCGGGGCTGCTACTGGTGGCGGGGCTACTGGTGAGCCTCGGGGTGCGGGGTGGGGGCAGACCGGAGCCCGGGGCCGCCAGGCAGCGCCCGGGCATGCTGGCAAGCTGGGGCGCCGTTGTTCGGGCGCGGGGTGTGCCGTTGGCCTTTGGCCTGCGCTTCCTGAGCGGCCTGGCGCTGACGATGCTGCTACCCTTCACCCCGCTCTTCGTCCAGGAGCTCATGGACGACGAGGGGCGGGTAGGCACAATGACCGGCCTGGTGGTCGGGGTGGCGTCGGCGGCGGGGACGGCCACGGCGATCTGGCTGGGCCGCCTGGGTGACCGGATAGGCCACCGGCGGATCCTCACCAGTTGCGCGCTGATCACG